>NZ_JBMWDP010000001.1:0-311376 GCF_049545505.1 Stenotrophomonas sp. NPDC077421
GAGGCCGAGCGCGGCTTCGGCGCCGAGCTGTCCAGCCAGGCGTTCGGCGCGCTGCGCGCGGGCAAGGGCCTGCTGCTCAGCACCGAAGGCGGCGAGCCGCAGCTGGCGGCCAATCAGGCGATGGCGCAGCTGCAGGAAAGCACCGAGCTGGTGGCCACGCTCAACGAATCGGCCCACAACCAGCAGGCGATGCTGCCGCAGGAGCCGAGCGAGCTGCCGGCACACCAGGCGCTGCTGCAGTTGCAGGAAAAGCTGGGCGGCATCCAGAGCGGTGGCCCGGCCGGCAGCATCCAGGGCGGTGACGGCGAAGCGCCGGGATGGGATGCGCCGACGCTGATGGGCAGCGGCGTGGCCGGGGTGATGAGCCTGACGCCGGCCGACCAGGTGTGGGTCAGCGGCACGCAGACCACGCTGGCCTCAGGCGTGGCGCTGAACTGGCTGAGCCAGGGCTCGCTCACCCTGGCGGTGTCCGGCGGGCTGGTGCTCTACACCGCCGGCAACGAGGCCAAGGCGGACAGCCCCAACACCGAGCGCGGCATCGCGCTGCACGCCGCGCAGGGCAAGGTCAGCGCCCGCGCGCACAAGAACGTGGCGCAGCTGGCGGCCAAGACCGCGGTCAAGATCGCCAGCACCGAAGCGGACGTGCTGGTGTCGGCACCGGCCAGGCACGTGCTGGCCACTGCCGCCGGTGCGTACCTGCGCATCGAGGGCGACAACATCGAGCTGGGCGCGCCAGGCACGGTGGAGTTCAAGGCCAGCCAGCGCGAGTGGACGGATCCGGACCAGGAAACGATCGCCATCGATGTCGCCGACGCCCAGCTGGGTGGTTGTGATGCCAAGGACAACGCCGATGTCTGATGGTGCCGATACGAAGTACAGACACGAGCGGCAGGAGCAACGTGCTGTCGCCGATGTGTGTTACCTGCTTCGCCGCGCCTCCCGCAGCCAGAAGCATCTCCATGTACTTCTGGACACCAGGCGTGGGCTGGACGACTGTTTCGCTGGCGCGAAAGACCTGCCACAGGTTTCGATCAAGGTGACAGGGTACGGCGCCTCGCCCTTGCTGCTCATGACGTTCGATGCCACGGCCGAAGATCTCCTGCAGATATCCGTCGAGCGGTTCAGGGATGCCCGTCTGCATCAGCAGCGTTCCCAGGTAGTCGCCTGGATCGTGTCCCCTCTACCTGTCGACCCGAGCGCGTCCCTGATACGTCAGCTGCTCAGCCATGAGCAGGGTCTGGGCTCGCGCAACCCTGTGGAGATGTTCGACGCCCGTTCGATTCCGCACTGGCCGCACGCGATGTCCCGGCATCAGCAGAGCGTCGTCGCGCGCTCCACGCAGACCTTCGCGTCTCTCGACATGAACGGTGACCTGGCCTGGCTGGACGTCCTCCTTCTCGAAGACACAGCAGTGGCAGCTGCATTGCCTGCGCCATTCCACCATGAGCGCGTGGCGCTGGTGAATGAGACCCTTCGGGCACTGCGTGAGTTCGGCACCACTGGCATCGATCTGGAGCAGGCACACCGCCTCGCCGATTCCATCCTCCGCGATGCCGGCAGGAACAACCTGCTGGACCGGGTGATCCTTCTTGCGCATGCGCTGGTACTGGGGTGCGACTTCCATCGCTCGCCGGAGGTGCGCAGGTTGCTCGCACGCACGCCCGCATCGGAAGCAGCATTGGCACGTGCCCTCGCCGCACTCGGGCCCAACGAACTTCAACGCATCCAGTCCTCGCTGACGATTGCTGCGGGGTCGTGCTGACATGCATGCAATGGACAACAGGATCGTCGGCGCAGCGCTGAAGACGGTGTCGCCCTGCGTACAGGGCAACTGCCGCAACTGCGACAAGACTGGTCTGCTGGTGCACCCGTTCCGCTACTCCGCATTCTGCAGCGATGACGCATCGATTCTGGGCATGGTGCCGGCGCTGCGTCCATCGACCGGTGCTGCCCTGCCGGAGCTGCGAACGGCCCGATATGCCTTGCGGATGATGCGCGAGGGCTATCTGTACGTCGTGCTCAAACGCAACGGGCTTACCCAGCTGGACAGCTACTACGTGCGCCCCAGCGGGCGCCTGATGCGCTTCCGCGGCGAGCCACCGGATCGCAAAACCTCTGCCATCGCCTGCGCCCGGATGGCCGCTTCGGCGAACGCGCTGATGGTCGCCATTGATGCGCCGGAAGAGGTCGAGATGTCCTATTGGCTGTTCACACCGGATCCCCTGTCCAACACCAAGGAAGCCGAACTGGTGGAACAGGCCGAGCTTCTGGCGGGCCAGGGCATTCTCCAGGCGTTCAGCCCCCGGCAATGGGTTGCTCAGCAGGGCAGCCAGGAATTCGCACTCTCTCCACTGACGATCCGTGCGTTCGTACTCGAGTATTTGGCCATCGGCGAGATCGCGGCCTTGGCGGCGTTACAGACACCCATCGTGGCCGCGCTTGATGAGCAGGCGTTTCCGGCGCTGTGCGACCCGCTGGATCCGCCGCTGCCACCGCACTTCCACACTGCGGGGGGCGGGGCGATCTACTCGTCGGCGCTTCAGCGATCGCTGCCGGTCCTGCGTGAGGCGGCCACCACACTGCACGCCTCGGGTGGCGTCGGCATAGCGCTGCAGGACGCCATCGGCATCACGCAGGAGCTCAATGCATGGCGCAATCGTGCAATGGAAGGGGTTGAACCCTGGATGCGTCAGCGGGACACGCATGGCCGTGACAACGCATGGAAGTATCTGGCTGCCCATCAGTACGCCCAGATTCGCGAGGGCGTGCTCTCCAAGCGGATCCGTGTCGCGCGCGACGATGCCGCCGACCGCGCCAACGCACCCTACGACAAGGTTGAAGAAGACCTCAAGACAGCCGAAGTGGGCGGTGGCATGGTCGATCCCGGACCGATGCTGGAGATCGTCGCGATCGCGCGTGACGCTGATCCGTTCGGCGCCCGGCGCAGGGCGGTTGAACAGGCGGAACGACGGGCGAAGGAGCGGTTCGACCGCGCCGAAGCGCAGCTGGACGGCACCCAGACCACAATCCTGGAAGAGTTCAACGCGATCGCTGCACCCTGCGAACAGACGATGCGTGAGCGGGCACCGGATCACCTTGCGTGGCTGTGCAGCCCGATGCTCACGCTGGCGCTGCGCAGCTATGACCAGCACGACCTGATCCGCGGGTGGGCATTCGCTGTACAGGTTGGCATCGCGATGACAGGCATGGAAGCCGATGACGACTCGCGCCTGGTCCTCGACGAGTGGTGGAAGACGCTGGCGGTGGTCGATCCTGCGAGCCAAGGCATCGAAGAAGGGAACCTGGCGTGGCGCGTCTACGCGCTGAACTACCTGCCCTTGGCCCAGGAACTGGTTGGTGCGCTGGAGGAAGCCAACACCTACTCGCCAGCTACGGACGTATGGGGCATCGCGGCGACGGGGAATGAGGCGGTCATCCGGGTGCTGGACATGTTCGACAAGGCGAACGCTGCCCTGCGTGCCTGTGAGAACGCCGGACAGGTCGCGTGGTTCAAGCGCAGCCTGCTCGGCACGGTGATGAGCTGGTACGCCCAATGGGGACGCGTGCTCTACAAGACATCACTGCCTGCAGCAGCGGACAAGGTCCAGATGAATCTCATGATCCGGGCCCTGCAACTGCGGATGGGAGACTACGCCCGGAACTACCCGGTTGCGGAGTTCCACGCGCGCTCGGTGGACTCCGTCACCACGTCCTACTGGCGGGGGCAGTTCAGCCGCTATGTCCGTATGGGTCTTGATCGTGAGATGGCCAAGGGGCGCGAAGGTGGCGTGTATCAAGGGCGGGCGCTGATGCTCGCCACGCTCTTCGAGTCTCTCAATCTCATGATCAAAGGGCGCAACCTGCTCGGCGACGCCCCGACCGCACGCCAGGGCGCAGAGCTCATCGCCTCGGGATTGACCTTGAGTGGAGGTGTGCTGGTGATCCTGGAAGAAGGATCCACCTGGATCAAAGGCAACTTCAAACCGGGATCCCAAGTCGCTGCGTACAGCGAAGTGTGGGGTGGCCGGTTGGGACTTTATGGGGGGTTCTTGGTTGCGACTGCTGGCGTGGTTGGGGCAGTGCTGGATGGAGCTGCAGTTGTGCAGAGCGCGAAGTCTGCTCGCGTTCACCTCGCAATTGCATACGGCGCAAGAGGAGTCATATCTGGAACGGCAGCAGTAGTAGGGGCAACGATTAGCTTTGCTGGATCCGCACCCTTCCTCCGCGCATTGCTAGAAAGGTCGAGAACCAAGTTCTTCCGCACCTTGTTCGATATCTCCAGTCGCCTTGCTGCCACGCTAATCGCCAAGGAAATGGTCATGCTGATGCTTCGTGCATGGGGAGCTCGGCTGAGCTGGGCCGCTGCAGCCGCCAGCGTACTAATCATCGTGATGAGTCCGGATGAGTTTGAAAAATGGAGCGAAAAAAGCATTTTCAGGCTAGACAAGTCTTCAAAGGGTTACCAAGATCGAGCGGACGAACTTGTAGCTCTCGTGCGAATAGCGAAAGGAGGGAGCTGACGAAGATGTATCTCATGGAAATGATTTTCTGGTTGGCAAAGTTGGATGCGAAGGAAGAGGGTCAAATGGCCGCGCGGCCGACTGTGTCCCTCAGCAGCGGTGCAGGCGTCGGGCAACGAATTCAAAGAGAGCCGGGCGACGAGTTCGCAGTATTCACTGTGAATAGACGCTTCATTGACATTCAGGGTGCATGGCAGGAAGACAAGAGAGGCATCGTCACCTTTGTCTTTATCGGCATCATGTTCGTCCTTCAAGGTCAATTTCTAGTTGGAGTAATCGTCCCGGGAGTTCAGCAGATGATCTCTGGGATTGGGTACTTTGGAAGGCCGCTTCCTTCGGATCACTACGTTGGAATACCCATATTCATTCTGATGTGGGCGGTGGCGAACGGCGTCTTCTTCAGGTTCTGCTGGCGCTGGGTGCGATTGGAGCTGTTTGTACAGCGACGGATCATCGTTCGCTTCAACCGCGTCACGCGTCAGGTACACATCAACAGACCTGCCTGCGCGGGTGGAACGGTCACTCTCCCATGGGATGACGCCATCATGGAGATGACGGGCGGCGATCCAGGCTCCCGCACCGGCGATGGAACGCTGATCATGGGGTGGTCAGGGGATCGCACCGGCGCCGGGTTCGACGAGATCTGCATGCTCGGTGGCCTGCTTGACGATCAAGGCAGCGCCGAGGCGCTCGGTGAATACATCCGTCGCTACATGGAGGAAGGCCCCGACGCCGTGCCTCGACCCAAACGCCTGCGTGCCACGTTCCCCTGGCCCTGGGATTCCGTGCGTTCCACCTTGAGCTTCCTCCTCCCCTCTTGGCGTACCGGTGACAAGGGACTTGTGCTGTCCTTCGCCTTGCTCCTGTCCCCGCTGCTGCTGTTGCACAGCGTCTGTCATTGGATCTCGCTGTTGCTGTGCTGGCCCACCTGGTGGCCACGCATCATCCGTCGCGCGGGCCTGCCCGGAGCGCCGGTCCCAGCCCTTACGGTGGCCGAAGACTACGGACCGGAGATTGCGCAGAAGTTGCGGGCGTCGGTAATGAAGCTGGTCAAGCCATCCGCGGCAGCCGATTCTGTATCTGATGCATAAGACAAATCTGAGTTCATTGGAAGTTATCCATGGAAAGGCCAGCAATGCGACAGTTGAGGGCGTACTTGTAAACACGCTCGGCCGCACAGGTGACCGCGAAGGCATGGCCGCTACGGGCATCATTGCCGCCGCCATGGGATTGAGCGGCGCGGCTGCCCACATGGCGGCGTCCTCAATGGAAGAGATGGAAGAGCCGGTGGCCAAGGTGAGTTTCGAGCTTTCAGGTCAGCCAGTTGAGGGGTTGCTATGGAGATGGCCGTTCAAAGAGGGTGATCAGCTCACAGCCATTGGCAATCGTGTTCCCGGCGGGGGCTTCGTCGCACTTGCGGTAATGAACGAGGCGGATCGAATCATCACTCTTTATCCCCATGTGAGTGCAGGGCGTCATGCGCACTGGTGGCGAGTGTTCAGATACTCGTTTGCTGTCGGCGTGCTGGCTGTCTTCATTGGCCTTATCACCATCTGCATCGCACTATTCCCAATGGATGAAAGCGACGCAAGGCAACTCCTTGTTATGGGGCTTGGACTGATACCGAGCATCGCGATTTTTCTTTGGATTGGCCACAGTCTGGGCCGCCGCTTCACGCCCTACACGAGAATGGCCGAGGCAGTGTTCACGGCGATTGGCTGGAGCGATGTCAAATGGGTCAACCTCAGGGCAGACGTCAAGAAGCTAAGAAAGCCTGGTGACCCTCCTGCGCTTGGCGACAGCTATTTCAGGTACTGATCATCCCCGAGCAGTGTCACTGGAGATCGTAGTGGTCAACTCTGCAACCCAGGGAATCGAAGAAGGGAACCTGGCGTGGCGGGTCTACGCCCTGAACCACCTGCCCTTGGCCCAAGAGCTGGTCGGTGCGCTGGACGCCGCCCAAACCGATGCGTCGGCTACGGACGTATGGGGCATCGCGGCGGCGGGCAATGAGGCGGTCATCCGGGCGTTGGACATGTTCGACAAGGCCAACGCTGCCCTGCGTGCCTGCGAAAATGCCGGACAGGTTGCGTGGTTCAAACGCAGCCTGCTCGGCACGGTGATGAGCTGGTACGCCCAATGGGGGCGTGTGCTGTACAAGACATCACTGCCTGCGGCGGCCGACAAGTTCCAGATGAATCTCATGACCCGCGCCCTGCAGCTGCGGATGGGAGACTACGCCCGGAACTACCCGGTTGCGGAGTTCCATGCCCGCTCGGCGGACACCGTCAAAACGTCCTACTGGCGTGGGCAGTTCAGCCGCTTTGTCCGTGTGGGCCTTGATCGTGAGATGGCCAAGGGGCGCGAAGGTGGCGTGTATCAAGGACGGGCGCTGATGCTCGCCACGCTCTTCGAGTCTCTCAATCTCATGATCAAAGGTCGCAACCTGCTCGGCGACGCCCCAACAGCACGCCAGGGCGCGGAGCTCATCGCCTCTGGATTGACCCTGAGTGGGGGCGTGCTGGCAATCCTTGAAGAAGGGTCTACCTGGATCAAAGGGAACTTCAAGGCGGGATCCCAAGTCGCTTCGTATAGCGGGGTATGGGGCGGGCGGTTGGGCCTTTATGGGGGTTTTCTGGTTGGTATCGCCGGTGTGATCAGCGCAGTGCTGGACGTGAGCGCGATGGCTGAGAGCTCTCGACGCAGAAGGCGGTGGCTGGCCACTGCGTACGGAGCCAGAGCCTTCGTTGCAGGGGCAGTTGTAGGGATTGGCGCAACCATCAGTTTCGCTGGCTCAGCTCCATTCATACGCACCCTCTACAAGCGAACAGGCAGCAACTTCATTCGAGGACTGATCAGGGGCACGGGTGGATTGGCGGCATCTCTGTTGGCAAACAAAGATCTAATGGTGATGCTCCGAGTTTGGGGTGCTCGGTTAGGTTGGGCTGGTGTAGCTGCCACGGTCATGATCACTCTCCTGAGTCCGGATGAGTTTGAACAATGGTGTGAGAAAAGCATCTTTCGGAAGGACGCTTCATCAAAGGGGTACCGAGATCGGGAAGAAGAGCTGGTCGCAATCGTGCAACTTCTGAATCGAGGTGACTGAGTCATATGTATCTGTTGGAGATGCTGTTCTGGAAAGCAAAAACAAGCGCCCCTCGGGCTACGGAAGAACTCGATAGCTCTCCCATCCAGCAGGCGTGCATTGGTGTGGAGAGCAGAATTCAACGTGAACCAGCTGACGAGTACGCGATATTCTCAGTATCTGATCGGCTCATGGATGTGCAGGGCGCTTGGCAGGAAGATAGAAGGGGGGTAGTTACCTGTCTTTTTCTAGGGGTCATGTACGTTCTACAGGCGCAGCATCTTTTCGAAGTGGTCAAGCCTGGCATGGAAGTCATGGTGTTGGGCGTTGACGAGACTGGAGAACGGATTGCATGGCACGACCATGTGGCAATCCTGTTGCATGTCTTAATGTGGGCGGGCGCGAATTTTGCTCTATTCAAGTATTGTCTCCGTTGGATCAGACTTGAAGTTTTCACGCAACAGCGCATCATCGCTCGCTTCAACCGTGTCACCCGGCAAGTGCACATCAATAGGCCATCCTACGCAGGTGGGATTATCACTCTCCCGTGGGATGCTACGGTCATGGAGATGACAGGCGGCGATCCAGGCTCTCGTACAGGAGATGGAACGCTGGTCATGGGATGGCAAGGCGATCGCACCGGTGCCGGGTTCGATGAGGTGTGCATGCTCGGCGGCCTCCTTCAGGATAAAGGCAGCGCCGAAGCCCTCGGTGAATACATCCGCCGCTACATGGAGGAAGGCCCCGATGCCGTGCCGCAGCCCAAGCGCTTGCGTGCCACATTCCCCTGGCCCTGGGATTCCGTGCGCTCCACCTTGAGCTTCCTCCTCCCCTCTTGGCGTAACGGCGACAAGGGCCTTGTGCTGACCTTGGCCTTGCTCCTGTCCCCGTTGCTGCTGTTGCACAGCCTCTGCCATTGGATCTCGCTGCTGCTGTGCTGGCCCACCTGGTGGCCGCGCATCATTCGCCGCGCGGGCCTGCCTGGAGCGCCGGTCCCAGCCCTTACGGTGGCCGAAGACTACGGACCGGAGATTGCGCAGAAGTTGCGGGCGTCGGTAATGAAGCTGGTCAAGCCATCCGCGGCAGCCGATTGTGTATCTGATGCATAAGACAGATCTGGGTTCATTGGAAGTTATCCATGGAAAGGCCAGCAATGCGACGGTTGAGGGCGTACTTGTAAACACGCTCGGCCGCACAGGTGACCGCGAAGGCATGGCCGCTACGGGCATCATTGCCGCCGCGATGGGATTGAGCGGCGCGGCTGCCTACATGGCGGCGTCTTCGGTCGAGGACATGGAAGAGCCGGTGGCGAAGGTGAGCGTCGAGCTTTCAGGTCAGCCGGTTGAAGGGTTGCTATGGAGATGGCCGTTCAAGGAGGGTGATCAGCTCACAGCCATTGGCAATCGTGTTCCCGGCGGGGGCTTCGTCGCACTTGCGGTAATGAACGAAGCGGAGCGAATAATAGCCCTCTACCCACACGTGAGCGCAGGAAGCCACGCGCATTGGTGGAGAGTGTTGCGGTACTCGCTAGCCATCGGCATCCCGGGGATCGTCCTCACGCTGGCACTTGTTTGCATCGGACTCGCATCGACGGGCGAGAATGTCTTAAATGAACTTCCTATGTTGTTGCTGATATCGCTCCCGAGTATCGGAATATGCCTTGGGATTGGCTACAGTCTGGGACGGCGCTTCACGCCCTACACAAGGATGGCCGAGGCCGTGTTCACGGCGATTGGCTGGAGCGATGTCAAATGGGTCAATCTCAGGGCAGACGTCAAGAAGCCAAGAAAGCCTGGTGACCCTCCTGCGCTTGGCGACAGCTATTTCAGGTACTGATCATCTCGGAGGAGCGCTGCCGGAGATCGCAGCCTTGCTCTCAGCAGCAGGATCGTAAAAGTCACACGTGCGCAGGTGTCCACGCCGAGGAGCGGGCGGGTGACGCAGCGCTGGCCGTCAAAGTTCGTGCGCTCAGCGAGGTCCATATAGATCAATCTTCGAGTTTTCATAGAAAGATGGATCGCCTATTCAAACTTTTCCTATGGTGGCACCACCATCCCTTCGCCCAGAATTTACGCGATGACGCACGGTGCGGGCTACTCCGGCCATGCCAACGGACGGCTCGGAGCCCATGTGCCAACAAGGAATGGATCGGTGAGGGAAGGGATGCACGCGCTGTGTGCTGCACTGACGGCCGCCGAGCGCAGGCGGTGACGTCCACCTTCCACGTCAGCCATCTCGTGGTGATTCCTGCTGACGCGGTGTACCGCCAGAAGACCGAAGACCGCTATGGCGCGCGCCTGAACGGGAGGCGCGGCTATCCACTACCTAGCGCGACCACACTGGTACTGAAGCGACGCTGGGCAGCTTCGGCCGCGAAGAGCTCATGGCATTAGTAATGCGTTCCCCAAAGCGGCGACCAATAAAATGTATCTGATTGAGTGGATATGTTGGAGATCAAAACTTGAGCCGAATCCAGAGTCGTCCTCTGTAGTCGACCCGGCTGGCTCGCTTTGCGTTCGACATTGCACGGGTGTCGATCCATCTGATGAGTTCGCCATCTACAGAGTCAACGATAGATTTGTCGATCTGTCTGGAGCATGGCAGGAGGATAGAAGGGGGCTGATCACATTCATGTTCTTGATGATGATGTTTGTGGTCAATGGCTTCATCTTCGACGGGGCCGTCATGGCTGTCAGGGGGCTGATAAGCGGAACCGCGTACTCAGGGACCCCATTGACGCAAGAGGGATACATCTTCTACCCGATCATGATTCTTCTCTGGTCAGTCGCAAATTTCCTGGTGTTCAAGCACGGGCTGCGCTGGATGAGACTCGAGATATTCACCCAACAGCGGATCGTCATCAGGCTCAACCGAATCACTCGACAGGTTCACGTCAACAGACCGACATACGCTGGCGGCATCGCGACGTTTCCGTGGGACGCTACCGTTCCAGAGATGACCGGTAGCGACCCTGGCGCCCGCCGTGGGGACGGTTCGTTGATGATGATGTGGATGTCACAAGGCAGTGGCGCTGGCTTCGATGAGTTCTGCAAAGTCGGCGGAAACCTGGACGATCGCGGCAAGGCCGAGGCTCTCTGGGAATACATCCGTCGCTATATGGAAGAAGGCCCAGACGCCGTGCCGCAGCCCAAGCGCTTGCGTGCCACATTCCCCTGGCCCTGGGATTCCGTGCGCTCCACCTTGAGCTTCCTCCTCCCCTCCTGGCGTAACGGCGACAAGGGCCTTGTGCTGACCTTGGCCTTGCTCCTGTCTCCGTTGCTGCTGTTGCACAGCCTCTGTCATTGGATGTCGCTGCTGCTGTGCTGGCCCACCTGGTGGCCGCGCATCATCCGTCGCGCGGGCCTGCCCGGAGCGCCGGTCCCAGCCCTTACGGTGGCCGAAGACTACGGCGCGGAGATCGCCAGGAAGCTACGGGCATCGGTCATCAAGCTCGGCGACCCCTCACCCTGAACGGGTCACCCATCCTGAACCCGCCTCCACCTGCGACAAAGTGAAGCAGCGCGTCACCGGGTCGCATGTGCCTTTAACGAATACCGGCCCAGAATGGTGCGGATTCCAGAGTGCAGGCGGAGGCGTCAGGTGGACGCGTTGTTGTTGTCGCGGATCCAGTTCGGGTTCGTCATCAGTTTCCATGTGCTGTTCCCGGCCTTCACCATCGGTACGGCCAGTTGGCTGGCGTTCGTGGAATGGCGTTGGCTGCGCACCCGCAACCCGGTGTGGCGCGAGCTGTACTTTTTCTGGCAGAAGATCTTCGCCGTGTCCTTCGGCATGGGCGTGGTCAGCGGCATCGTGATGGCCTTCCAGTTCGGCACAAACTGGCCGCGGCTGAGCGAGGTGGCCGGCAGCGTGATCGGCCCGCTGCTTACCTATGAGGTGCTCACCGCCTTCTTCCTGGAAGCCAGCTTCCTGGGCGTGATGATGTTCGGCTGGGGCCGGGTGTCGCCGCGCCTGCACTTTTTCTCAACCTGCATGGTGGCGCTGGGCACGCTGTTCTCCACGTTCTGGATCCTGTCGTCCAACAGCTGGCTGCAGACGCCGGCCGGGTATGCGCTGATCGACGGCATCGTGCACCCGCAGGACTGGTGGCAGGTGGTGTTCAACCCCTCCTTCCCGTACCGCCTGGCACACATGGCGCTGGGGTCGTTCATCACCACCTGCTTCGTGATTGGCGGGGTGGGGGCGTGGTATCTGCGCAAGGGCACCCACGTGGAGGCCGGCCGCACCATGCTGCTGGCAGCGGTGGCGTTTGCCGCGCTGACCGTGCCGGTGCAGATATTCGTTGGCGACATGCATGGCCTGAATACGCTCAAACACCAGCCGATGAAGATCGCGGCGATGGAAGCGCACTGGCACGCCGAAGGCCAGGGCAAGGGCGTGCCGCTGGTGGTGTTCGCCCTGCCCAATGAAAAGGCGGAGCGCAACGATTACGAGATCGCCATTCCGCGCCTGGGCAGCCTGATTCTCACCCACTCGATGGACGGCACCTTTGACCCGCTCACCTCGGTGCCGGCCAGCGAGCGTCCGCCGGTGGTGCCGGTGTTCTTTGCGTTCCGGATCATGGTCGGGCTGGGCACGTTGATGCTGGTGCTGGCCTGGGTGTCGGCGTTCCAGTGGTGGCGAGGGCGGTTGCTGCAGTCGCGCTGGTTGATCCGTGGCTGGAACTGGATGCTGCCGAGCGGCTTCATCGCGCTGCTCTCGGGATGGTTTGTGACCGAGATGGGCCGCCAACCCTGGGTGGTGTATGGCGTGCTGCGTACCGCCGACGCGGTCGGGCCGCAGAGCCTGTGGATGACGGCGCTGTCGTTGGGGGTTTATGTGGTGGGCTACGCCTTCGTGTTCGGCTGGGGCATCTGGTATCTGGTCAAGATCATCCGCACCGGGCCCAAGCCGCATGATCCGGCACCTGCGCTGGACGCCGGCAGCCATACCCCGGCACGGCCGCTGTCGGCCGCCGACGAACCGCTGGAGGAGCGCTGACATGGAGATGACAACGTGGCTGCCGGTCGCGTGGTTCGCGGTGATTGGCTTTGGCGTGCTGATGTACGTGGTGCTGGACGGCTTTGTGTTGGGCATCGGCATCCTGGCGCCGATGGCCGAGGACGAGGAACAGCTCGATGTGATGATGAATACCGCCGCACCGATCTGGGACGGCAACGAGACCTGGCTGGTGCTGGGTGGGGCGGGGCTGATGGCCGCCTTCCCCAAGGCCTACGCGGCGATGCTGTCGGCGCTGTACCTGCCGGTGCTGCTGCTGGTGGTGGCGCTGGTGTTCCGCGGGGTGGCGTTCGAGTTCCGGTTCAAGGCGCATCGTTCGCGCCGCCTGTGGAGCGTGGCGTTCGGGCTGGGCTCGTTGTTGGCGGCCTTCGCCCAAGGGGTGATCCTTGGCGCCCTGGTGCAGGGCCTGCAGGTGGTGGACGGGCGCTATGTCGGCGGCGCGTTCGGCTGGTTCAGCCCGTTCTCGATGCTGACCGGGGCGGCGGTGGTGTTCGGGTACGCGCTGCTGGGCAGCACCTGGCTGATCCTCAAGACCGAGGGCCGCGAGCAGGCCTTCGCGCGCACGCTGACCCGGCCGCTGGTCGTGGCGGTGATCGTGTTCATGGGGCTGGTCAGTGCGTGGCTGCCGTTCCTGGATTCGCGACTGATGGCGCGCTGGTTCAGCGATGGCAACTTCTGGTGGCTGTCGCCCGTGCCGCTGCTCACGCTGGCCGTGGCGGTGGCGCTGTGGCGCAGCGCGATGCACCCGCGCCGCGACCTGCCGCCGTTCCTGCTGACGCTGGGGCTGTTCGTGCTGGGCTTCATCGGACTGGTGCTGGGCATGTGGCCGTACCTGCTGCCGCCTAGCATGACCTTGTGGCAGGCGGCCGCGCCGGCGTCCTCGCTGGGCTTCAGTCTGGTCGGGCTGGTGGTGCTGCTGCCGGTGATCCTGGGCTACACCGCGTGGTCGTACCGGGTGTTCCGCGGCAAGGTGACCGCAGACGCTGGCTATCACTGACCGGGTGGCCGCGCCGCGCGCGTGGCGCTACCGGTGCAGGCCTTCGATCTCGACCAGCAGTTCGGCCCGGCACACCTCGGCGTGGAGCACCACGAACGCAGGCGCTGCCGGTAGGGCGGCCAGTTGCGCAGCCACCGCGTCCAGGTCGCCGGCATTGCGCACGTAGACCTTCAGCAGCGAGGCGCTGCCCAGCGTCGGCGACAATGCCGGCCGCTGGCCACGTGCGGCATCCACCAGGCTTTGCAGGTTGGTCAGCGTCTCAGCCAGCTGTTCCGCCAGCGCGCCGGTGTGCTGCGAGGCATGCCCGATGATCGCCGCCGTGCCGGACTGCAGCAGCGGCAGGCCGGTCGCCAGCGGCGGCAGCAGGGCCCGCGCGAAGCTCGGCGCCTGTGGCCCGTACTGGCGCGGGTAGCGGAACGCACTGACCTGGCGGGGATTCTCGAGCGGCACACCGGGTTCGCCGGCGGACAGCCAGTACACCTGCAGCCGGCGCACGCCGTCGACGCGGCCGATGCAGGTGGCGGCGGGCAGAGCGGCTTCGTCCAGCGTCTGCAGACCCCGAACGCGGCCCACGCAGAAGCGGCGGTAGCGCTCCTGATCGCCGTCGCCTTCCGTTACGGCGTCGAGGTAGTTCCACGTGCGCAGCAGGTGCGGGTACTCCCCCTGCGCCAGAAAGCCGCTCATCCGCGCGTAGGCGTGCTCGGCAGCAGCAGCGATATCGCCGTCCACTTCGTCGATCTCCAGCACGCCAAACTGCACCGTCCCGTTGCGCGACCAGCGTATCGTCCCGGCGCAGCCGTACTGGACCGGGTCGGCGCTCCGCCAGATCTCGATGCGGGCAGGGCCATGCGCGGCCAGCGGTACCTGCAGCCAGCGGGGGTCGTCCGCCGGCATCGGCGAGGTACCGAAGCCGAACACGACCAGGGTGTGCGGATCGGACAGAGCATCGTCGCGGGCGGCAGCCGGCGCATAGCGTGCATCGAACAGCGCGGGGCCGGGCGGAATGAGCGCGTGCGCCGGCGGGGATGCGTTGTCGAGAGCGCTGCTCATTCCAGAGTGTCAAAGCTGCCAGTGCCAAGACGGGCATGATAGCGTGCGCTCCTTTCACGGCACCGCCGCCCGGCCCAGGCATGGTACGGGGTGCGATCCGGAACTGAACGGGTCCGCGACATTGATGAACCTGAATCTGCCGCGCGCCGGAAAACCGCCGTCGGCGCATCGCCGCAGCTTTCGCCCTTGCGCGGTTTCATCCACAATCATCCCACTCACTCCCAGGGCAAAGCCCCGCGGGCATGCAAGCCTACGTATATAAAAGCCAACGCAAGCAGGACACCTACGTCTACCTCGCCGTCCGCGATGACTTCAGCGCCGTTCCTGACGCACTGAAGGCCACGCTGGCGCCGTTCGCGTTCGTCCTGGAAGTTGCCCTTACTCCCGACCGTCGTCTTGCCCTGGCCGACGCCGCGCAGGTGCGCGCGAATCTGGCCGAGCGCGGCTTCCATCTGCAGATGCCGCCCCCGCCGGTCGCGCCGGTGCGGGTACCGCGCCGCGATGACCCGCGATGACTGACCTTCGGCCCTCCCGCGCCGCTGCCATCGCGATCGCCGTCGGCGGCCTGCTGGCGCTGGCGGCGGTGCTTGGGGGCGTGCCTGGCGCGCTGGCGGCCGCCCTGGCACAGCCGGCGTTCGCCCTCGGCGTGTCCTGGTGGCGCCGCACGCGCGCCGTGCCTGCATTGCCGATGCTGGTGCGCCGCGATCTTCCCGCGCTCCTCGCCCTGTGGCTGCCGGGTCCGCTGCTGCTCGCCGCGCTGGTCGCCTGGCCGCTCGCCGCACTGCATGACAGCGGCAGCCTCGGCGCGGTGCTGGGGCTGAGCGTAGCGGTCAGTGCCGCCCTGCTCGGTGTCTGGCGCACCTGGCCGGTGTGGAACGATATCGAACGCTGCGATGGCAGCCTGGCGCGCCACTGGCAGACTTTGGCCAACCGCGACCTCACGGCATGGCGCGGCTTGGGCGTGGCGGCCGTGGTCGTGGCGGTGTGCGCCCTGGTCGTCCTGCCCGCCTGGCCGGGCCTGGTGCCTGACGGCCTGCGCTGGCCGCTGGCCGTGGCCACGCTGCTGCTGTCGCCGCTGGCCCATCTCCTGCTGCAGACCGTGCAGCCCGCCGACGCCCTGTCCGACGCGGTATCGCGCTCGCCGGATGCCCGCACCGATGCCGACCTGCTGGCCGACAGCGCGCAGCCGCCACGTCCGCTGGAACCGCTCGGACAACATGAACGCCTGCCGGCACTGTACGAGGCCGCGCGCAGCGGTCGGGTGGATCGCGCCCTGCAACTGCTGCAGGCCGGCGCGGACCCCCACGGCCTGCCCGATCCGCAATGGCGCGACCAGCGCAGCCTGGCCGTGCTGGCGGCGGTGCTGCCCGACCTGCGCCTGCTGCGCGAACTGATCGCCCGCGGCGTGGACATCAACGCCTCGCCGCGCGGCATGACGCCGCTGCTGGCCGCCACCCGCGACAGCTGGCACGGGCGGCCGGAAGCTGTGATGACCCTGCTGGCCAACGGCGCCGATTCGCGCGCGGCCGACAGCGACGGCAATACCCCCCTTCACCACGCTGCACGCAGTTCCGATCCGGGCGTGGCCGCGCTGCTGCGCGACGCGGCCGCCGAGGTGGATGCGCTCAATCTGGATGGCTGGTCCCCGCTCGCGGTGGCCTGCCAGGTCGGCAACTGGCGGCTGGCGCGCTTCCTGCTGGAGCGTGGCGCCAAGACCGAACCGGCCGACGGCACCCCCGTTCTGCTGGCGGCAGCCGGCACCGAGGAAGACGATCCGGCCGGTGTGCAGCTGCTGCTCAAGCACAAGGCCCGGGCCGACGCGCGTGACCGCCAGCGGCGCAGCGCGCTGCACGAAGCGGCACTGGCCGGCCACGTGGACATCATCGATGTGCTGCTCGCCGCCGGCGCGAACCTGGAAGCGCGCGACGCCCTTGCGCGGACGCCGTGGCTGGAGGCCGCCCGTGGCGGCCGTGCCGCCGTGGTCGAACACCTGCTGCCGCACCATCCCGACCTCAACGCCGTGGACGGCGAAGGCCGCAATGCGGTGCTGCTGGCCTGCATGGCCGACACCGTGTCGCCGCTGCTGGTCCGCCGCCTGCTGGACCTCGGCATTCCGGCCGACGCGGCCGATCCGCAGGGCCGGCGCGCGGTCGACATCGCTGCGGGTGCCGGCCGCTGGGCGATCGTGTCGTTGCTGGATCCGTCCTATCCCCTCCCGGCCGCGGTCAGCGATGGCCTGACCAGCGGCGGCGATGCCGATCCCACCGCGAACGCACTGCCGGACCGCCCCCCGCTGGATCTGCTGCGCGAAGCGCTCGGTTTCGGCAACGTCGAGGGCATGCCGGCGCTGGCGCGCCTGTGCGGTGCCGACGAACTGGGCGCCCTGCTGCACGATGGCGAGCTGGCACTGGACCCGCATGCCGTGGATTGGCTGCTCCAGCACGGCGCCGCCCCGGAGGTGCTCGACGCCTGCGGCGACACCCCCATGTTCGCGCTGCTCGCACGCGGCATCGATGCCGTGCCGGCGTTGCAGGTGCTGCTGCGCCACGGCCTGTCGCCGGCCGGTCGTGGCGGCCTGGCGCGCCTGCTCAGCGCCTGCGCACAGCATGACCATGCGTCGCGCGGGCTGGAGCAGCTCGCGCTGGAACTGCTGGAACGCGGTGCCGATCCCTTCGCCGCGTCACCGGCCGGTGATCCGCCGCTGTCGCTCGCGGTGCGGCTGGGCTGGTTGCGGCTGCAGCAGGCGCTGCTGGCACTGGGCGTGGACCGCGAAGCCCGTGACAGCCACGGCATGACCGCCCTGCACCTGGCGACCGCGCTGGCCCGCGAAGGGTCGATCAAGCTGCTGGTGCAGCAGGGCGCCTCGCCGGAAGCGCGGGCCGCCGACGGCCAGACGCCGCTCGGTGTGGCCTTGTCCATCGGTCGCCGCGATCTGGCCGACTGGCTGGACTGGCGCGTGTGGCCGCTGCCGCGCCGCGCGCTGCGCGATGGTGATCTGCCCGCAGCGGCGATGGCCGGCGATGCCGATGCCGTTCGCCGCCTGATCGACCTGGGCTTCGCCGTGGACGCGGTTGACGCGCAGGGCTGCACCGCGCTGCTGCGCGCGTCCGGCGGTGGCCACCTGGCGGTGGTCGACCTGCTGCTGGCCCGTGGCGCCAATCCGCAGCACGCAGCCGCGAGCGGTGCGACGCCGTTGTCGGCGGCGGTCAGCATGCGTCAGATCGAAATCGTCTCGGCGCTGCTCGATGCCGGGGCCGAACTGGAATACCGCCTGCCGGGCGGAGTGACCGTGCTGATGCTGGCCTCGGCGCTGGGTCTGCCGGATATCGTTGCGCGGCTGCTCACGGCCGGTGCCAACGTGCATGCCGGTGATGCCCAGCAACTCGGGCCGCTGCATTGCGCGGCCCTGTACGGCTTCAGTGCGCGCGACCGTTCGCGCCTGCTGGCGCTGCTGGATACGCTGCTGCTGGCCGGTGCCGAACCGGACCAGGCCGCGGCCGGCTCGGTGACGCCGCTGCTGCTGCTGCTCGGCGCCCGCGCCGAACCGGGTACCGCCTGCGACGAGCAGGTGGTGCTGGCTGCCGTCGAACGTCTGCTCGATGAGGACGTCTCGCTGGACGTGCGCGATCCGCGTGGATTTGGCCCGCTGCACCTGGCCGCGCTGCATGGCCTGCCATTGCTCGTGCAGCGGTTGCTGCGTGCAGGTGCCGATCCGGACGTGCGCGACGCGCTCAACCGCAGCCCGCGCGAAATCGCGGTGATGCGTGGCTTCATCGATGTGGCCGGCGAGTTCGAACCGCTGGTGCCGGGCGTGTCGTCGATGGCCCGCTTCCTGCGCGACAACGGCTGACCCCGACGCGGGCGTTTACCCGCGTCGGTCGTTGTCGGGCGTGCGGTCGCGTCCGGCATCCGCTTCGAACAGGTGCATCAGGTCCGCGCGCGCATCGCGCGAGGTCTGGATGACCGCCGCTTCGTCGTCGTAGACCAGGTACTGGTCGCGCAGCAGTTTCTCGTCGTGCTCGCGGAACCGCTGCACGTGGCTGCGCGCGGTATCGGCCGGAATGCCCAGTGCAATCAGCATGCGCTCGCTCAGCTCCAGGCTGGTGCCGAACACCTCGCGGAACGGTTCGGCGGACATGTCCATCAACCGCCACGCATGCTGGCGGTTGCGTGCGCGCACCAGCACCACGGCATTGGGATACATGCGCCGGATCAGGCGCGTGGCGCGCATGTTCGCGTCCGGATCGTCCAGGGTCACCACGTAGACGCGGATGAACTCGCCGCCGGCCGCGCGCAGCATCTCCGGCCGGGTCGGATCGCCGTAGTAGAGCTTGTTGCCGAACCGGCGCAGGTCCGAGACCGTGTCGGGGTTGGATTCCAGTGCCACGAACGGGATCTTCTGCGCGGTCAGCAGGCGCGCCACCACCTGGCCGAAGCGGCCCATGCCGGCGATCATCACCTGCGGCTGGCTGCCTTCGGTATCCACCGTATCGGCCGGACGCGCGCTCGCCTTGGGGGCATCGTCGCGCCCGAGCAGGCGCAGCAGGGCGATCATCAGCAGCGGCGTGATTGCCATCGACAGGCCCACGATCGCGACCAGCCGATCATGGTTGGCGCTGCCCAGCAGGTGCGCGCGCTGCGCTTCGTTGAACACCACGAAGGCGAACTCGCCGCCCAGCCACAGCACACTGCCCAGCAGTACCGCGTGCCGCGTACGCAGCTTGGCAAGCTTGCCGATGATGAGCAGCAGGCCGAACTTCACCACCAGCAGAATGGCCACGCCGGCAGCGATCATCGCCGGTTCGGCGACGATGCGGTCCAGGTCGATACCCATGCCCACGGCGATGAAGAACAGGCCCAGCAGCAGTCCCTTGAACGGTTCGATCTGCGATTCCAGTTCGTGCCGGAACTCCGAGTCGGACAGCAGCACGCCGGCCAGGAAGGCACCCAGGCTGGGGCTCAGCCCGGCTTCCTGCATGAACCACGCCGTGCCCAGCACGACCAGCAGCGCCATCGCGGTGAACACTTCCGGGCTGCGCGTGCGCGCGATGATGTTGAACAGCCGGCGCAACACCGGACGCCCGCACAGGATCACCACCGCCAGCGCACCGAGCGCCACGGCCACGTCGTTCCACTGCAGGGTGTCGTTGCGCGCGCCGCCGAGCAGCGGAATGGCGGCCAGCAGCGGAATGGCGATGAGGTCCTGGAACAGCAGGATCGCAAAGCCCAGGCGGCCGTAGTCGCTGTTGATCGCTTTGTGCTCGGA
Organism: Stenotrophomonas sp. NPDC077421; assembly: GCF_049545505.1. Lineage (NCBI taxonomy): Bacteria > Pseudomonadati > Pseudomonadota > Gammaproteobacteria > Lysobacterales > Lysobacteraceae > Stenotrophomonas > Stenotrophomonas sp. NPDC077421. Next base: position 19,935 of record NZ_JBMWDP010000001.1, read on the forward strand.
CAGCAGCTGCAGGCCCACCGCGGTGGACGACAGCGCCAGCGCAATCCCCACGATCAACGCGCTCTTCCAGTGGAAGTGGTCGAGCAGCAGCAGGCCGCCGAGCACCAGCGCGCTCAGCGCAACCTGCAGGGCACCGGCCCCGAACACCGAGCGCCGCATCACCTTCAGCCGCGCCGGGGACAGCTCCAGGCCGATCACGAACAGCAGCATCACCACGCCGATCTCGGCCGCGCCCAGGATGCGGTCGGCGTCCTGCACGAAGCCCAGCCCGTCCGGGCCGAGCACGACACCGGCGGCGAGGTAGCCGAGCACGGCACCCAGCCCCAGCTTTTTGAACACCGGCACGGCAATCACCGCAGCCAGCAGCAGGACCAGGGCCAGCTCGAGCGCGCCGCTATGCATGGGAGGACCTGCTCATGACATTGATGACCCGCGTGGTTCAGGGGAACTTGCCCCGGTGGATCGAGGCCCCGGTGGATCGAGCCCCGCGGCCGCCGGCCGTGCGGCCATTATGCGACGCGCGCGCGACGGCAACGACAATCCCGCCGCAACGGCCCGCCGGCGCCGGGTTGACCTCGCCGCCGGGGAGGTCCAGACTGCCCGCCGCTGCTGGCGCGTCCGCGCCGTCGGCAGTACACCCATCCGGAGTCCCCAACCCATGTCCAGCGACAGTAGAAGTCGACCTTGCTCGACGCCAGCGATGGCTACCGCCTGACACGGGTCGGTTCGCCAGCGTTGGCGTTGCGCAATGCGACCCCGACAGGCGAATACGATGAACCAGAAAGACCTGCTGCGCCCGGTGGCTGATGCCGCCTCCCTGAGCGCGCCCCTCGATGCCTTCAACACCGCCGATGCGGTGGAATTCCTCAACACTCTGGAGCTGTCGCGCGCCGCCGACACGCTGGCGGCGTTGCCGTTGCCGCGTGCGGTGAAGATGCTTGAACAGCCCGAGCTCAACCGCGGCGGCGATCTGGTCGCCGCGATGCCGGTGGCCCGTGCCGCCGCGCTGCTCGGGCTGATGGCCGACGACCGCGCGACTGACATCGTCCATGAGCTGGACGCCGATGACCGCGCCCGGCTGATCCCGCTGCTGGCACCGGAGGCGCGCCAGTCGATCCAGCAGCTGCTGAGCTACCCCGCGCACACCGCCGGCGCATTGATGACCACCGAGTTCGTCAGCGTGCCCTCGGACTGGACCGTGGGCCGCACCCTGCAGCACATCCGCCAAGTCGAGCGCACCCGCGAGACCGTCTACGCCATCTACGTGCTGGACCCGCAGACCCGCGTACTGGTGCAGGTGGTGACCATGCGCCGGCTGATCACCGGCCTCCCCGATGAACCCATTCTCGACGTGGCGCAGGTCAATCCCCCAGTGAGCGTGGACGCCATGCTCGACCAGGAGGAAGTGGCACAGCTGATCCGCCGTCACGACCTGCTCGCCATCCCCGTGGTGGATGCGCAGCGCCACGTGCTGGGCATCGTCACCGTGGATGACATTCTGGACGCGCTGATCGAGGAGTCCACCGAAGACGCGCACAAGTTCGGCGGCATGGAAGCGCTGGAAAAGCCGTACATGCAGATCGGCTTCTTCGAAATGCTGCGCAAGCGTGCCGGCTGGCTCAGCGTGCTGTTCCTCGGCGAAATGCTCACCGCCAGCGCGATGCAGCACTACGAAGACGAGCTGGCCCGCGCCGTGGTGCTGACCCTGTTCATTCCACTGATCATGAGCTCCGGCGGCAACTCCGGATCGCAGGCCACCTCGCTGCTGATCCGCAGCCTGGCCCTGCGCGAACTGCGTCTGCGCGACTGGTGGCGGGTTGCGCTGCGCGAGATCCCCACGGGTGTCACCCTGGGTGCCATCCTTGGCGTGCTGGCCATCATCCGCATTGTGAGCTGGCAGCTGCTGGGCCTGCACGACTACGGCGAGCACTGGGCGCTGCTGGCGCTGACCATCGGTGCGGCGCTGGTCGGCATCGTCACCTTCGGCTCGCTGTCCGGCTCGATGCTGCCCTTCATCCTCAAGCGGCTCGGTTTCGACCCGGCCAGCGCATCGGCGCCATTTGTGGCCACGCTGGTCGATGTGACCGGCCTGGTGATCTATTTCAGCATCGCCGCGATGATCCTGAGCGGAACGCTGCTGTAACCGCAGCGACAGGCAGGCGCCGGGCCACGCCCGGCGCCTGTCATTGCGCCAGATCATCCCCACATCGCCGGCACGCGTGTACCGTGTAGCCACGTGTCCCGGTGACAGTTCGACCCCATGAGCACCTACCACCTGCAATCCGTGTTCCGCCCGCAGTCGGTCGCCGTGATCGGCGGCAGCCCGCGCGAGCGGTCCGCCGGCCGTGCCGTCATGCGCAACCTGCGCGCCACCGGGTTTCCCGGCAAGGTCGCCTGGATCAATCCGCGCTACGGCGAGATCGACGGCATCCGCACCGTCAAGCGGCTCAAGGACCTCGACTGGGTACCGGAACTGGTCGTCATCACCGCGCCGGCCAGCATCGTGCCGCAGGTGGTGGCCACGGCCGCCGCACGCGGCGTGGCCGCCGCCATCATTCTTACCGCCAACCTCGGCCAGGGCCCCGGCTCGCTCGCCGCGCAGGTCGAAACGGCTGCGCGCGCCAAGGGCCTGCGTATCCTCGGGCCGCACTGCCTGGGCGTGATCGCGCCGCATGCGCGCCTCAATGCCAGCATCGCCGCCCACTTTCCGCAGGCCGGCGATCTGGCGCTGATCTCCGAGTCCAGTGCCATCGCCGCGGCATTGGTGGAGTGGGGCGTGGCACGCTCGGTCGGTTTCTCGGCCGTGGTCTCGCTCGGCGATACCCTGGATGTCGACTTCGGCGATCTGCTTGATTACTTCGCCACCGACTACCGCACCCGCGCCATCCTGCTCTACGTCGAACACATCCGCGACGCCCGCAAGTTCATGTCGGCCGCGCGCGCGGCCGCGCGTGCCAAACCGGTGGTGGTGGTGAAGTCCGGCCGCCACATCCGCATCGACCCCGATGCCGACACCCATGTGCAGGCACTGGCCAGCACCGATGCCGTGTACGGGGCCGCTTTCAGTCGCGCCGGGCTGCTTCGGGTGAGCGCGTTGGACGAACTGTTCACCGCCGCCGAAACCCTCGGCCGGCTCGGCACCTTCCCCGGCCGTCGGCTGGCCATCCTCAGCAACGGCGGCGGGGTAGGGCGGCTGGCGGTGGACCAGCTGCTGGCGCTGCGCGGCAGCCTGGCCGAGCTGTCCCCGGCCACCGTCGCCCAGCTCGATGCCGTGCTGCCCGAAGGCTGGTCGCGCGGCAATCCGGTGGACATCGTGGTCGACGCCGATGGCGAGCGTTACGCGGCCGCCATCGAGGCGCTGATGTCCGACACCGGCAACGACGCGCTGCTGGTGGTCAACGTGCCCACCGCCTTCACCTCCTCGGCCGATGCCGCGCAGGCGCTCACCCGTACCCTGGGGCTGCGCCCCCGCCACCACCGCGACAAGCCCGTGTTCGCGGTCTGGCTGGGCAACGACGACCGTGCGACCGCCACGCTCAATGCCGCGCGGGTGCCCACCTATCCCACTGAAGCAGACGCCGTGCGAGGCTTCCAGCACCTGGTGCGCTACCGCGACGCGCAGGCCGCGCTGATGGAAACCCCGCCCAGCCTGCCCGAGGATTTCGTGGTGGACACGGCGGCGGCGCGGGCGCTGGTCGACACCGCGCTCGCCGCCGGGCAGCAGTGGCTCGATCCGATCGCCACCCACCAGCTGCTCACCGCCTACGGCATCCCCTCCGCACCGGTGATGCAGGCGCGCGACGCGCACGAGGCGATGGACCTGGCCCAACCGCTGCTGGAGCAGGGCGCCACCGTGGCCGTGAAGGTGTTCTCGGCCGACATCCCGCACAAATCCGATGTGGACGGCGTGCGCCTGAACCTGGGCACCCTGCAGTCGGTGCACGCTGCCGCCACCTCGATCCTGGAGCGCGCCCATCGCCTGCGCCCCCAGGCACGCATCGACGGCGTGCTGGTACAGCCCACCATCGTGCGCCCGAAGGCGCGCGAGCTGATCGCCGGCATCGCCGACGACCCCACCTTCGGTCCGGTGGTGGTGTTCGGCCGCGGCGGTACCGCCGTCGAGGTGATCGACGACAAGGCGCTGGCGCTGCCGCCGCTGGATCTGCGCCTGTCGCACGAACTGATCGGCCGCACCCGGGTGTCGCGCATCCTCAAGGCGTACCGCGACGTTCCCGCCGCCGATGAACGCGCCGTGGCACTGGTGCTGGTCAAGCTGGCGCAGCTGGCCGCCGACATCCCCGAGATCCGCACGCTGGACATCAATCCGCTGCTGGCCGACCGCGATGGCGTGATCGCGCTGGACGCACGCGTGGCGATTGCCCCCTCGCGCAAACTGCACAAGGGCCGCGGCCACCCGCGCTTTGCCGTGTTCCCGTATCCCAAGGAGTGGGAACGCACGATCACCCTGTCCGATGGGGCACCCGCGTTCGTGCGTCCGGTGCGTCCCGAAGACGACGCGCTGTTCCGCGCGTTCTTCGCCCGCGTCACCGACGACGACCTGCGCCTGCGCTTCTTCCAGTCGGTCAAGCACTTCAGCCATGAGTTCATCGCGCGCCTGACCCAGCTCGACTACGCGCGCTCGATTGCCCTGGTCGCCATCGACCCGCGCAGCGGCGACATGCTCGGCGCAGTGCGCCTGCACGCCGATGCCGATTACGACCGCGGCGAGTACGGCATCCTGATCCGCTCCGATCTCAAGGGCCACGGCATCGGCTGGCGGCTGATGACGATCATGATCGAGTACGCCCAGTGGCTGGGCCTGAACGTCGTCGAGGGCCAGGTGCTGCGCGAGAACAGCACCATGTTGGCGATGTGCCAGAGCCTGGGCTTCAAGACCCGGCTGGACCCGGACGACTCGACGGTGATGGTGGTGACGCTGCCGGTGCAGGATGTACAGGTACCCCAGGTACCGGTGTGAGCACCGCCCGGCAGCGTTGAAACGGCCGCCTCTACTGGAACTGGAACTCCTCGATCACCTTGCTGCACGTGGTGTCCAGCTCCACACTGAACGACTTGCGTTCATTCCTGCCCAGTGGATCTGCAAGATCGTCCTGATGCAGGACGGCAAAGCCGCGGCCACCGGCCAACGGCGGTGAGACGGACACCAGATAATCCGCCGGTGTCCACGACCGCGTACGCCGGACGTACGCGTTCACGACGCGTACGCACTCCGGGTATTTCTGTGCCTCCAGCACATTGGCCTTCACCATATCAGGCAGTGTCTGCAGCGCATCCTTGTCCGAGGCGTTGCACGCAGGGGATATGACAGCAAGACAAAGGCACAGCGCGAACGTCGGTACTCTGGACATCACTCGCCCCTCCGAACAGGTATGAATTCATAGCCCTCGTGGCTTCGGATCAGACCCGGTACGCCCATCTGCTGCATGAACGTGGCGTCGCCCGGGTTGCCGAACGGATCATACCCCTCCGCGCGCGTATTGGGATGCGTGTGGAAGAAGCCAAGCACCGTACAGCCGCAGAGGAACGGGTCCGGCTTGATCGTGGATTCCTGACTCATCCTGTCACGGCTGCCGGCAGGCAGTCGATAGAGCCAGGGCTGACGCTCGCCAATAGTCAGGACCACCCAGCCGCCGTTCTCGCGTTTGGTGGAGCCCGGCCTTCCCGAGCGCACTTCGGGCGCATTCGGCCTGGAATCCTCCCAGGCGCGCTCGGTCTCTTCCCGCAGCTTCGGATCCCGCGTCCATTCCGGGTCATTGCGTCCCACCGGCCACCCGACCCGCGCCCTGCCGCCGGTCTGCGTTGCGCCCCGCGCCGCGTTGCCGCCGCCATTCACTGTGGTGGCCATCGTGGTGAACTCGCCGGTGCTCATGCAGGTCCCATCCTTGTTGGCCAGGTGAGACCCGGTGCAGCGCCCATCCGGATCATGGTAGCGGTAGGGGTTGCTGTCGGCGTAGCGGTACCTGTTGAGCATGGCGACCGGGTTCATGAAGGTCGGCACGGGGTCCGGCGACAGGAACAGTGCGATCTGTGGATCGTAATAGCGCTGTTGCATGTACACCGTGCCTGAATCGGCGTCCTCCACATGACCGGTGAAGCCGGGCTTGCCATCGCTTACCCCGGTCGACATGCCGAAGGTGGTGTACTGGAGACGCTGGATCACGGTTCCCTGGGCAGAGCTGTAGGCAATGGGACTTCCGAGGATGTCGTTGTGGACGTATTTGATCGAGGCAGTGCCGTCCTGGGCGGTCTCGATCGCGGCAACCGCAATGCCATCCAGGTAGACATGCGAGGTGTGGCGAAGCGCCTTCGACTCGAACTGGACGGCAAGCTTTCCGGAACGGGTATAGAAGTACCGGTTCGTGTCCTGGCCATCCGCTGCCCGGCGCTGGACTCGCCTGCCCGCGGCGTCGTAGGCATAGGTGGTCGAACCGGCCGACGCGATGAGCCGGTTGTTCGCATCGAACGTGAAGGTCCGCCCGTTCTTGTTGATCATGTTGCCCTGCGCATCGTACGCAAGGCCAATGATGGTCGCGCCCTCGTCGGTCCGGATGTTGGTCAGACGATTCGAGGCATCGTAGTAGTAGTTGAACGGCGTGGCTCCTGCGGTCGTCAGGCGCGTGAGGTTGTCGAAGTCATCGTAGGAGAATGACTGGTTGACCCCGGCCTCAGGCGACACGACGTTCAGTATCCGATCCACACCGTCATAGCTCATCTGGCGATTGAGGCCGCTCTGTCCGTCCAGATCCATCATGGAGCTGACATTGCCGCCCTTGTCGTACGCATAGGCGAGCCGCATGACGCCGGCGTCGCTCACCTGGCTGGGCAACAATCGCTCATTCAAGGTTCGCTGATGGCGAATGCCGTTTCCGTAGATGAACTCTGCGACGGTTCCGGTCGCACCACGCTTGACCCCCGAGACAAGTGTCCGTCCGGCGCTGTCGGTAATGGCCCGCGACCTGCCGAGCGCATCGGGATGGTGGTCGATGTGGAGACCGGACGGAAGGGTATAACCGGCCAGGGAGCCATTGGCATCGTAGGTATACGACATGGTCCAATCCGACTCGTTGCTGATGCTCGACGTCTCCGATGCCAGCGACCGGCGGCTGTTGTAGGTAAAGGTCGATACCGCCGAGATACCCCCGCCGTTACTGGAGGAAATAGTGTTGATCAGCCCGTCAGGGGTGTACGCGATGTTCTGGTTGCCCAGTCCATCCGGCGACACGATCGCCGACAGCCGACCGTTCGCATCATAAGAGCGGGTGATCGCGCGCGGGGAGCCTGCGGCAGCCTGTTGATCACAGCTGCTCGTTGAAGGAAGCGCCAGCCCGCTGGCGGTCCACAGGATGCGCCCGGCTGCATCCAGGCCGACAGCGGTCGCCCCGGTCTCGGGTTCAATGCTCTTGCAGAGGCGATAGTGGGCGTCGTACACGTAATGGCGCTGAAGCGGAGCGCCGTTTCTTGAATCCCGCGCGATGCGGGTAATGACGCCGTAGGGGGTGCGATCAATCCGGGTAATGCGGGACTCGGGCTCTTCGATCAGCGTTTCCCGATCTGTCGCCGGATCCGAATAGGCCTGGTAGGTCGTCGTTGTCACGTTGTTGCGTGCATCGGAACGCTGGACCCGGTTTCCCGCCAGATAGATCTGGGCGGTGACCAGCGGGCCCTGTTCACTGTCCGCAGAGGTACCGGTCAACCTGCCCAGCGCATCGTAGGTGTAGGTGGTTCCCCGCAGCGGCGGAGGCGGAGGCGGGGGCGGTTCGCTCACCGTGATGGCGACGTTTGGCGTGAGCACGCCGAACCATTCCACGCCATCGCGCACCATGCGCCACTGGAAGTTGTAGACGCCCGGCTGCGCCGGTGCGACCACGGTCGCCTTGAACTCTCCGATCGCGCCCAAGGGCACGTCTGCCGTCTGTATCCGGTGGGTACCCCACAGGGTGTTGTCATGCGGGTTCTGCGCGCCGAGCGAATACGCCTGGCTGGCGCTCCACACATAGTCGCCGGTGTTCCGCATCCGGATGGTGACGGGATAGGACTTGCCCACCTCCATCGTTGTGGGTACCTCCTGCGAATCAAACTGTGAGGCGTTGATCGGATTGATGATGTATACGGAGAACACCTGCGTTGGCAGGCCGAAGGCGACCGTGTTCCGGCGCATCTGGAACTGGAAGTAGTAGTTGAATCCGTGCGTATTGAAAATCTTTGCGGTGATGTTGAACTGGAAGGTATACGACTGGCCGGGGGCCACGTCGTGGGAAATGCCCTGCGGGGTGAAGTCCCAGACGTAGCTGTCACCTCCGTTCACGAAATCGAGGAAGTAGCTTCCGGCGCGCCAGGTTGTTTCGCCGGTGTTGATCATCTGGATGGACATTGTCATGGGCCGCCCGGTTACCGGAGGTCCGACCGAAGAAATCGTGCCCGGCGCGGCGGCATCGATCGGCTCCGGTGGATTGTTGACTGTGATGACGACGGGGCCGCTGGACATCGGACGGTGGGTCATGTCGCCATCGGGCAGAATCCGGGTGGCGATCGCGCGGTACATGTATTCATAGCGACCGGGCGGAAGCCCACGTACAGGGATGGTCCCCTGCGGGATGACACTGATGGTCACCCCGTTCTGGGTGATCACGGTGTTCTCGATGAACTCCGCCTTGGGCCCGGAGGACACCGAATAGCTCACCTGGAGATCGAAGTTTGCAGGCGCGACGTACGTCGTCGTGGCCGGCCCGGTCAGGTTGATGGTTGCCTGCGCGGCGGCGTTGGAGGCGGTGAGTACCGTCAGCAGCAGGAGGAAACGGAGGAGGGCATGTGCGCGCATTGGGGTCTCCATACCTCAGCGATAGCGACCGGGATACGATTCGTAGATCAGCCGATTGGCATGGTCGTACCGCCGTAGGGTCTGGGACAGGGTTCCCGCCCTGTCTGCAGCGTCGTATTCCTCTTCCAGGACCGGCCTCAGCAACGCGTCGTAGTAGGTGACCTTGCGCCGGTTGCCTGTCGCTTCGGTTTCCTTCCAATGGCCGGCCGGTATGCCCAGCTCGGCTGTTGGCAGGCGCGAGAAGGTCATGGAGGTGGCATTCCAGGCCGTGCCGGCATCGGCCGGGAGGGTGATCATGGAGAGCCTGCCCATCGAGTCGTAGGCGTAGCTGGTCTGGAGATTGTTCTCGTCCCGCGCGGCGCCCACCCAGCCGTTGTCGTCGACGGTGGCGCCGCGTGTGGTCCCGTCGGGGTTGATCACGTGCTGCGGAATGCCACGCTTCCACTGCTGAAGCCGGGTCATGCGGCCGGTGGGATCGGTGGCGGTTGCCACCGTGCCATCGCCGTTGTAGGTGAAGCTCACCTGCAGCAGTCCAAAGCTGAACTTCTCCAGCGGACGCAGCAGATCGTCATACGTCGCCGCAGACACGACCTGCCCGGAATCCTCGTTGTGTGTCGATGCCACCGCACCGAGGATCCAACGGGCCGGGTTGTCCAGGTATTGCCGTCGCTCGCGCATCACGCCCGAGGGGCCGCTTTGGGTGGTCAGCGTCGGCCTCGCAAACGCGTCCCACCCGTCGCTGGCGCGCCGGTACTGCGTGCTCTCCCGCACAGTAAGGCGTTCGGCAAGCGGCTGGACCAGACCGTCTGCGTACTGCATGAAATGCAGGCTGTTTCCAACACGCGCCGGGTAGTGCGCTCCGGCCGGCGGCGAGCTCAGATACCGCGAGCTGGTGCTTTCCAGTACAACGCCATCGCTCCCGGCGGTCTGGCGTTCAATGATCTTGCCTTCATCGACGAGGAACGTGTGGCCGAACCCGTAGCGGGTGGTCGAGCCATCGGGGTGGGTCACCGTCGACCAGCGCAGCGGTGTGGAGGGGTATCCGCCGGTGATCGACAGCTGTGTGCGCATTTCACCGAGCCCGGCGCCGGTGACCACTCGATCGGTCAGCGACCAGACGGAATAGTAGTTGGGCTGCACCGGCGAGTAGCAGGCATCCAGCGTGGAGCGGAAGATGGTTTTGTATGCGAACGAGAACGTGGCGCGGGCGCCGCCGGGATGCGTGACGGTGTAGGCGTAGGGCCCGGTAACCTCGCCGATGATGGTATCGCAGGGCGTGGTTCCCTCCTGTGGCGGTGCCATCCAGGCCGGTCGAACGCTGCCCACCCAGTCGTAGCTCCAACGGGTGGCATCGGGAAGGATCACCGCCGCCAGGCCGCCATCGGTCGTGCTGGTCGGTTCGCGATACTGGTACTGCCACGTGCGCCCTGCGGTCGTGGCGCTGACCATGCGTCCATTCTGGTAGGCCAGGTCGATCCTGCGGCCGTCATTGGACTGTATGGAGGCAAGGTTGTCGTTGACGTAGGTGTACGTGACCCAGTTGCCCTGCTGGTCCTCGACACGCGATGCGGCCAGATACACCTTGTACTGGGGGACGGTGTGATATGTGCGCAGGCGGAAATTCGGCATCTGCCGGGTGATCATCGTGTCGAAGTAGTAACGCGTTCCATCCGGCATGACGGCAAGGAACCCTTCACCGGGCGCACCATTCCTGAGCTGGGGCAGGCAGCGGATGCGGATGTCCCCATCGGCGGCCCACGGATAGGTCTGACCATCTGCCGGCATCGGAATGGCTGCAGCCGCCTTCAGCATCAGCCGTGCGGGTTGTCCGGGCAGATGCAGGTTGTAGCCCGACCACATCTTCTCGATGTAGAAGTCACCCAGAATGGCGCTGTAGGGTGCCTGTTGCAGGCTGCACCGGGCATTGCGCGAGGGGTTGCCCTCGGCCGCCATCGTCCAGCCGTGACTGGTGAAGGTGCCCTCCAGGAAGGGGGCCTCCAGCTGCCAGTCGTAGAGCGACCCGAAATCGAACAGGCGCGAGCCGGAAATGAAGTAGCGCTCATCGATCTGCCGGCTGCGGGTGAGCTCCACCTTCAAGGCGTTGTTGCCGGGAATGGAGATATCGGTGGCCGAGAACCGCGTTCCGCCATCCAGGTAGGAGATCTGCTCCCCAAACGCCTCACTGGCGTCCAGCGCGGCGGTGCGTCGTGCCTGCACCTTCTGCGCGTAGTCGGACACTTCTTCCAGATAGTTCTGGGCGTGGCTTGCGGTACACAGCCCAATACCGAGCAGCCCGCTGGCGAGCGTGAAAGTGAGACGGTTCATGCAGGTCCCCTGTGGCGGCGATCCGGCGCGATGAGCAGGCACCCCTGCTGCCCACGCGATGTTGGGGGCCATGTTCGCAATAGCGCGCGGTGCGCCGGACGTCGGGGATCTCTGATAATGATGTAGGGAGACACCTCCATCGGCTGTAAGAAAAATGGCCGGTGAAGTGCTGGCTCACTGCCACGCCACCCTTGGTCTGCCAACAGGCAGCAGCGACAATGTCCGGATGACGGACCGCATCCCCCTGCTGCTGCTCCCAGGCCTGCTCAACGACGCTGAACTCTGGCGCGGGCAGATCGCCGCGCTGTCCGACATCGCCGACTGCACGGTGGGCGACCAGACCCGTGGCGAGACGATGCAGGTGGTCGTGGACGACGTCCTGGCGCAGGCGCCGGACCGCTTCGCCCTGGCCGGGTTCTCGCTGGGCGGCTTCGTGGCCCAGCAGATCCTGCGGACTGCGCCGGAGCGTGTGCTGCGGCTGGCGTTGATCGATACCTCGATCCATGCCGATTCGCCGGAACGCGCTGCCCAGCGCCGGTCGCAGCGCGCCAGCGTGCGCCTGCCCGGCACTTTCCACGGCTTCGGCGACACACTGATGCGCAGCTACATCGATGCCTCGCGGCTGGACGACTATGTGCTGGTGCAGCGCGTGCGCGACATGACCGCCCGGCTGGGGGCGGCGGTGTTCCTGCGTCAAAGCGCGCTGGATCGCGTCGATGGTCACGACGTGCTGGCCCGCTACCGCGATCCGCTGCTGATCGTGTGCGGTGCCAACGACCGCATCACGCCGCTGGCCATCAGTGAGGAGATGCACGCCCTGGTGCCAGGCTCCACCCTGGTGGTGGTACCCGCCTGCGGGCACCTGGCGCCAATGGAGCAGCCGGATGAGGTGAGCGACGCGCTGCGCGGCTGGTTGCTCCGCTAGGCGCTGCCGGTCAATCCCAGTCCGGCGCGATCCCGTCGGGGTTGGCCAGGCGCTGGCCACGGTCCAGCGTCGCGATCTGCGCCATGTCCGCCTCGCCCAGGTGCAGGTCCGCCGCCAGCAGGTTGCTGGCCAGGTTCTCGCGCCTGGTGGAGGAGGGGATCACCGCGTAGCCCTGCTGCAGTGCCCAGGCCAGCGCGACCTGGGCCGGGGTGGCCTGGTGGCGGTCGGCGATGGCCTGGATCACCGGGTCCTTCAGCACCTCGCCGTAGGCCAGGCTCATGTAGGCGGTGACATGGATCCCCTGATCCTTCAGGAACGCGATCAACGCGCGGTTCTGCAGGTAGGGATGCACTTCGATCTGGTTGGTGGCGATGGCGTCGGCACCGAGAATCCCGATCGCCTGGCGGGTCTGCGCGATGGTGAAGTTGGAGATGCCGATCTGCCGGGTCAGGCCCAGCGCCTTCGCCTCGGCCAGCGCGCCCAGGTACTCGGCCATCGGCACGGCGTCCTTGGGCGAGGGCCAATGGATCAGCGTCAGCTCGACGTGGTCGGTGCGCAGCTTGCGCAGGCTTTCGCGCAGGCTTTCCAGCAAGGTGTCGTGGGCGACGTTGGCGATCCAGATCTTGGTGGTGAGGAACAGCTCGTCGCGGGCCAGGCCGGCGTCGGCGATGGCCTGGCCCACCTCGGCTTCGTTGTCGTAGATCTGCGCGGTATCGATGGCGCGGTAGCCCACGTCGAGCGCGTTGCGGACCGAGTCGATGACGGTCTGGCCCTTCAGGCGGAACGTGCCGAGGCCGAATGCGGGAATGCTCATGGAAACTCCTTCGTGCGGATGCGATGCAGGCTACGCCGTGCACCGTTGAATGATGCGCAGCAGACGGCAGGTCCGCTGCGCGAGCGATCAATGTGCGGTGACGGCGATGCCGTCGGCACGGTCGGCGACACCGTCGCGGCGGTCCAGCCGGCCGCTCAGCGCGGTCAGCCCGAAGGCACCCATCACCACCAGCGCACCCAGCCACGGGGTGTGCATGAGGCCGATGTGATCGACCACCAGGCCGCCCAGCGAGGCACCGAGCGCGATACCGACGTTGAAGGCGGCGATGTTCAGGCCCGAGGCGACGTCAGCCGCCTGGGGGGCGAAGCGCTGCGCCTGCTTGACCACGTACACCTGCAGCCCCGGCACGTTGCCGAAAGCCACCGCACCCAGCGCCAGCACGGTCAGCAGCACCAGCCAGGTGTTGTAGGCGGTGAAGGTCAGCATGAACAGCACGGCGGCCAGCAGAGCGAAGATCAGCTTCAGCGCCGGAATCGGCCCGCGGCGGTCGGCCAGGCGGCCGCCCCACAGGTTGCCGATCGCCACCGACACGCCGTACACCAGCAGCACGCCGCTGACCGCATTGGCCGAGAAGCCGGTGACGTCCTGCAGGATCGAGGCCAGGTACGTGAACGACAGGAAGGTGCCGCCGTAGCCCAGCGCGGTGATCGCATACACCAGCAGCAGGCGCGGCTGGGCCAGCACCGACAGTTGCTGACCGAACGTGGCCGGTGCGCTGCGCTGCAGGTTGCGCGGCACGAACAGCAGGCTGCCGATCAGGGCGATCACGCCCAGCGCCGCCACGGCCAGGAAGGTGGCGCGCCAACCCAGATGCTGGCCGATGAAGGTGCCCAGCGGCACGCCGGTGACCAGGGCGACGGTGAGGCCGGTGAACATGATCGCGATCGCACTGGCGGCCTTTTCCTTGGGCACCACCGACGTGGCGATGATCGAGCCGATCGAGAAGAACACGCCGTGGGCCAGGCCGGTGAGCACGCGCGCCACGATCAGCGACCCATAGCCGGGCGCCATCCAGGCGATCACATTGCCCAGGGTGAACAGCACCATCAGCGCCACCAGCAGGGTTTTGCGCGGCACCCGGCCGGTGAGTGCGGTCAGCACCGGGGCGCCAATCGCCACGCCCAGGGCGTACAGGGAGACCAGCAGGCCGGCCGAGGGCAGGGAGACGCCGAGGTCGGCGGCGATGGTCGGGATCAGCCCGACGATGACGAATTCGGTGGTGCCGATGGCATACGCGCCAAGCGTAAGCGCCAGCAGGGCGAGGGGGATGCCACGGGACATGGTCGATTACCGGTGGGAAGAGAGGCTGCGCAGTCTGCGCGCCGCACTCGTGCCGAAAAAGCGGTCTTCACGCCAATGACTATTGCCTCATGGTCAATAATGGGCCTCGTCCGTTGAGTGCCCGTCCGATGAAAACCACCCTCGACGAAATGCAGGCCTTCATCGCGGTGATCGACAGCGGTTCGATCACCGCCGCGGCCGAACAGCTGGCGCAGACGCCCTCCGGGGTCAGCCGCGCGCTGGGACGGTTGGAAGAGAAGCTCGGTACCACCCTGCTGACCCGGACCACCCGCCGCCTGCAGCTCACCGAGGAAGGCGAGGCGTTCCTGGCCCAGGCCCGCGCCATCGTCGCCTCGGTGGAGGCGGCCGAAGAGCAGATCGCCGCGCGCCGCGAGCGGCCGGCCGGGCGGTTGCGGGTGGATGCGGCGATGCCCTTCGTGCTGCACGTGATCGCCCCGCTGGTTGCCAGCTATCGCGCGCGCTACCCGGAGGTGGCACTGGAACTCAACAGCAGCGAACGCTACATCGACCTGCTGGAACGCCGCACCGATGTCGCCCTCCGGATCGGACCGCTGGCCGATTCCACGCTGCATGCGCGTCCGCTGGCGCACAGCCGGTTGCGGGTGCTGGCCAGCCCGGCGTACCTGCAGCAGCACGGCACACCGGCCCGCGTGGCCGACCTGCAGGCGCACACGCTGCTGGGCTTCAACGAACCGGATTCGCTCAACCATTGGCCGTTGCCGGGCGATACCGACGCGCTGCTGCATGTAAGGCCGGCAGTGGCGGTATCCAGTGGCGAAACCCTGCGCCGGCTGGCGCTGGAAGGCGTGGGCATCGTCTGCCTGTCCGACTTCATGACCCATCGCGACCGTGCGGACGGGACGCTGGTGCAGGTGCTGCCCACGCTCACGGTGGAGGTGCGCCAGCCCATCCACGCGGTGTACTACCGCAACACCGCCGTGTCGGCGCGGATCAGTTCCTTCCTCGACCACCTCGCCGCCGCGATGGTCGGCCCCCCCTACGTGTAGTGCCGGCCGCGGGCCGGCACGCGCCACCCGTTACGCCGCCTGCGGCACGCCCGGGCCGGCCGCCCGTCGCGTGTCCAGCACGAACACGTCCACCGCCGCGTTCAGCACGATTGCCTGCTCTTCCATGCTGCGTGCGGCCGCCGACGCTTCCTCCACCAGGGCTGCGTTCTGCTGCGTCGCTTCGTCCATGTGCACCACGGTCTGGTTGACCTGCTCGATGCCGGCCGACTGCTCCTGCGAGGCCGCGGAAATCTCGGCCATGATGTCGGTCACCCGCTGCACACCGCCCACGATCTCCTGCATGGTCTGGCCCGCCTGGCGCACCAGGGCGGCTCCGGTCGCCACGTCCCCGACGGAGGCATCGATCAGACCCTTGATCTCCTTGGCGGCGGCGGCCGACCGTTGCGCCAGCGTGCGCACTTCGCTGGCCACCACCGCAAAGCCGCGGCCCTGGTCGCCGGCGCGCGCGGCTTCGACGGCGGCATTGAGCGCCAGGATGTTGGTCTGGAAGGCGATCCCGTCAATGACGCTGATGATGTCGGCGATGCGGCGCGACGAGGTTTCGATGGCCCCCATCGTGAGTACCACCTGCCCCACCACCTCACCGCCCTGCGTGGCCACTGCGTGTGCACCGATGGCGAGCTGGTTGGCCTGGCGGGCGTGCTCGGCGTTCTGGCGCACGGTCGAGGTCAGCTCTTCCATCGACGCGGCGGTTTCCTCCAGGTTCGCGGCCTGCTGTTCGGTGCGCTGCGACAGATCGCTGTTGCCGGCGGCGATCTCACTGGCTGCGGTCTGGATCGCCTGTGCGGCCTGCTTGATGTCGCCGACGATGCCGGTGAGCTGGCCACTGGTGCGCGCCACGTCGTCGCGCATGCGTGCGAACACCCCGTGGAAGTCGCCCTGCATGCGGGCGCCAAGATCGCCGCGCGCGATCGCCTGCAGCACCGCCGACACCTGGCCCAGATCCTGTTCGGTGGTCTGCATCAGCTGGTTGAGGCCGGCCACCATCTCGCGGAAATCGTGCGCATAGCGCGCTTCATCACCGCGTTGGCTGAAGTCGCCCGCCGCCGCCGCGCGGGCCAGGCGCTTGATCTCGGCGTTGATCGCGCCGAGATTGGCCTTGGCCGTGTCCAGCGCCTGGGTGATCACCGCCTTTTCGCCGGGCAGCCGTTCCATGTCCAGCGCCAGGTCGCCCACGGCATAGCGCCCCATGATCTCGATCGCACGCAGCTTGACCCGGATATGCGCATCGACCAGCGCGTTGACGTCGCGCACCATCTGTCCATAGCCGCCGGGGAAGGCGGCATCGTCCATGCGATAGCTGATCTGGCCGGCGTCATGGCGCGCGGCCATCGTGGCCTGGGCGGCCAGCACGTCTTTCAGGGTGCGGGTGACCGCGCTCATGGCCTGGCCAAGACGGCCGATCTCATCGCCGCTGCGGACCTGCACGGTGTGCTCCAGATCGCCACGTGCCACCGCACGCGCGGCCGCTTCCACCGCCAGCACCGGTGCGATCACCGCACGACGCAGCCAGATCGCCAGTATCCCCATCAACACCAGTGCCGCCAGCGCGGTCAGCGCCGCGCATACCACGAGCGTGCGCCGGGCCTGTTCCGAGCGCGCCTGCACCGCGCGCTCGGCCACCACGGCGGTGCGCTCACCCAGCGCATCCAGGGTGGCCCCGGGCGCGCGGTCCTTGCCGCGCACCAGCGCATCGCCGTCCAGCGGGCTGTAGCCGCTGGCGGCAAACGCCTCCAGAGCGCCGTGGTAATCCTGCTGCAGGGCGGTGTGCTGGGCCAGGAACGTGCCGGCCAGGCGTGCGGTGTCCGCATCGTCGGCGCCGGCCAGCGCCTGCGCCAGGGCCTGTGCCTTGCGGCCTTGGGCATCGAAGGCGGCCAGATGGCGTTCGCGCAGGGCCGCGTCGCTGCCGCGGATCAGCACGTTCTTCCATTCCTGCACCTGCAGGCGGAACTCGCGTTGCAGCGTGTCGGCGCGTGCATTGCGGGCGACCTCGGCGGGTACCTCGGTGGACAGGTTCAACCAGGCCGAGCCGAGTCCGGCCAGGGCGCACACCACAACGATGAACAGGCCAAGCGACAGTGCGCCCAGCAACTTGAACTGCAGGCTCAGGGCACGCGCGGGTGCGGCGGACAACATGGACATGGACGTCAGGAAGTAGGGAAGGGCGATGCGGTATCGGAGCGTGTCGGGACCTTCTGAAGTGGGAGGTCCGTCACGCTTACCGTTCCATTCAAGGATGTGAACTCTTTGTGACGTCTCTGTCGAAGTGATGAATGGAACAGCGCCACTGGACAGCCCGCAAATATGTAACTATCGTAGTTACATGAAATCCAGCAACCAGTTCTCCGACGCCCTGCACGTGATGGCCCACCTGGTCGGTCAGGACGGCCCACGTACCTCCGAACAACTCGCCACCTGCCTGCCGACCCACCCCGTGGTGATCCGGCGTCTGCTGGCGGCGCTGCAGAAGGGGGGGCTGGTCAGCAACGTGCGCGGTCACGGCGGCGGCAGCCAACTGGCGCGCGACCCGGCCAGCATCACCCTGCACGACGTCTATGTCGCCGTCGGCGCGCCCCCGCTGCTGCACACCGGTGCGCGTGAAGGCGGCCGCGGCTGCCCGGTCCAGCAGGTGGTGAACGCGGCGCTGGACGACAGTTACCGGCAAGCCCAGGCGCTGCTCGAAACGCGCCTGCGCGCCACCACCCTGGACACCCTCGGCGCGGCCTTCGCCCGCCACCTGGCCCACCATGCTGCTGGAGGTTCCCATGACGTTTGATGCCGTGATCATCGGTGGCAGTTTTGCCGGTCTGTCCGCCGCGCTGATGCTCGCGCGTGCCCGCCGCGAGGTGCTGGTGATCGACGGCGGCCTGCCGCGCAACCGCTTCGCCGCCCACTCGCACGGTGTGCTTGGCCTGGATGGCATCGCCGGCAGCGAGCTGCTGCGCCGGGCCAAGGTGCAACTGCTGGACTACCCGACCGTGCGCTGGCTCAGCGACACGGTGGACAGCGCCTCGCGCACCGCCGATGGCTTCGCCGTCCATACCACCGGTGGCGAGACCTGGGCTGCGCGCAAGCTGCTGCTGGCCACCGGTATCCGCGACGAACTGCCCGCACTGCCCGGGCTGGCCGAGCGCTGGGGCCACAGCGTTCTGCATTGCCCGTACTGCCACGGCTACGAGATCGGCGGCGGTGCGATCGGCCTGCTGGGCGGGCATCCGATGTCCAGCACGATGGCCGGGCTGCTCGCCGAGTGGGGCCAGGTGACCTTGTTCGCGCACGGCATGACGCTGGACGAGGACGACGCGGCCCGGTTGCAGCGACGTGGCGTTACTGTCGAGCATACGCAGGTCGTGGGGCTGGACGGCGAGGCCCCGCAGCTCTGCGCAGCCGTGCTCGCCGACGGCCGCCGCATCGATCTGCGCGCGCTGTTCGTGACCGCCCGTCAGCACATGGGCTCACCGCTGGTCGAGCAGCTCGGCTGCGCGCTGGATGAGAGCCCCGTCGGCGTGCTGGTACGGGTGGATGCGCAGAAGCAGACCACGGTGCCCGGCGTGTACGCGGCGGGTGATGCCACCGTGGTCGGCAACATCACCCTGGCCAATGCCGAAGGGGTGCGCGCGGGTATCAGCCTTCATCACGCACTGGTGGCCGAGGACAGCGCGGTCATCCCTTGATGCACACCACCTGGCGCAGGGTGTGCACCACCTCCACCAGGTCGCGCTGCGCCGCCATCACCGCCTCGATCGACTTGTAGGCGGCCGGCGATTCGTCGATGACCGCCGCGTCCTTGCGGCATTCCACATGCGCGGTCGCCTCGCGGTGCTGCGCCAACGTGATCTGCTGCCGCGCGGCCGTCCGGCTCAGTACGCGTCCGGCACCGTGGCTGCAGCTGTGGAAGCTCTCCGCGTTGCCCTTGCCGCGCACGATGTAGCTGCAGTCGCCCATGCTGCCGGGAATGATTCCCAGCTCACCTGCACGTGCACTTACTGCGCCCTTGCGGGTGATCAGCAGGGGTTCGCCGCCGTGGGTCTCGCGCTGCACGTAGTTGTGGTGACAGTTCACCGCCAACGCCTCCAGCTGGAACGTCGGCAACCGGTGGCGCATCTCGGCCAGCACCCGCGCCATCATCGCCTCGCGGTTCTCGCGGGCGTAGTCCTGCGCCCACGATACCGCCTCGACGTAGTCGTCGAACAGCGCTTCGCCCTCCATGAAGAACGCCAGGTCCCGGTCCGGCAGGTGGAAGCCAAGCACCCGCCGGGCCAGCTGCTCTCGCGCCTGTTCGATGAAGTACGTGCCGATCAGGTTGCCGGTGCCACGTGAGCCACTATGCAGCATCACCCACACGGCGCCGGTTTCATCCAGGCAGATCTCGATGAAGTGGTTGCCGCCGCCCAGCGTGCCGATCTGGTTCTCCAGCTTGTCGGTGCGGATGCGCCGATGACGCTGCTTGATCGCGTCCAGCCGCGTCACCAGACCGGAGCGTTCGATCCGGGTGCGGATACTGTCGGGCAACCGGCGGTGTTCACCGCCACGGCCGTTGCCGACCGGCACGCTGCGCTCGATGCTGCTGCGCAGCTGGGCCAGGTTGTCGGGCAGGTCCCTGGCACGCAGGGTGGTGCGCACCGCCGCCATGCCGCAGCCGATGTCCACGCCGACAGCAGCGGGGATGATCGCGCCGCGCGTCGGGATCACCGACCCCACCGTGGCGCCCTTGCCCACGTGCACGTCGGGCATCACCGCCACCCACGGGCCAACGAACGGTAGTGCGGCAATGTTGGCCAGCTGTTCGCGGGCCAATGCGTCCACCGGTACGCCGCGTACCCAGCCCTTGATCGGGGTGGTGCCGCCTTCGGCGTGCAGATACTCGAATGTGTGTTGCATGTTCATGGATCATTCCTTTGGCTTCATCGTCACCAGCTGCTTCAGCACGCCATCCAGGCCGCCGAACACGGTGAGCTTGTCGATCTTGGCGGTGACCTTTTCCAGCGCCTCCAGCTCCTTGAGCCGCATCAGTACCGGGCTGTCCTCGATCAGCCTGGCGGTGTTGAGCAGCGAACGGGTGGCGTTGGCCTCCTCGCGTCGGCGTACCACATTGGCCTGCGCTTCCTTCTCGGCCTGCACCACGGCATTGAAGATCTCGCGCATGTCGCCGGGCAGGATCACGTCCTTGACGCCGACGCCGAGCACGTCGGTGCCCAGGCCCGCCACCTGCGCACGCACGCGCACCAGGATGTCGGCGTCCAGTGCGGCCTTGTCGGCCAGCAGCTCGTCCAGCGAACGCGCCGATACAGCTTGGCGCAATGCGAACTGCAGCTCGCGATAGACCTGCTCGCCTACCTTGGCTACCCCGGTCCGTGCGGCCACCGGGTCGACCACACGCGTGCTGGCCGACAGGTTCACGCGCAGCGAGACCTTGTCGCGCGTCAGCAGCTCCTGGCCGCCCACCTCGACGGCCTGCAGGCGCAGATCGACTACATCCACCACCACGCTGCTCTGCAGGTTCCAGAACGACACGGGGCCGGGGCCCAGCGTACGCGCCAGCTGGCCATCGATGAACACCAGCGCGGCGTGCTGTTCCGGCACATGGGTAGTCACCGTGTAACGCGACAGCAGGCCGATCTGGCGCAGCCGCAGCACGATGTCCGCCGGCACCACCGGTACCGTCTCCAGCGCCACGGTCTCCACCCGTACCGGGACCAGCCCACGCCAGTAAAGCTGGCGTGCGTCCGGCGGCAACACGTCGCACAGGCGCTCCTGGGCGTACACCAGGCCGATTTCGCGCGGGCCGACGTCGGCCAGCACGAACGACTGCTGCAGATCCGCGTCGTGACGGGCCATCAGCAGGTCGGCATCGGTACCGGCGTAGCGCGGCGTGCGGATGTCGTGCAGCACGACCTCACGCTCGCCGCGCGGATCGAACCAGCGGTGGGTACCGGGGCCGAGCACGGCCTCGAACTGACGGTTGCGATACACCAGGCCGCGCTCGCTTTCGCCGATCACGACCTTCCTGGTCCAGAACATGGGCATTCTCCTGTGGGCTCTGGTGGTGGCATCCGGTGCGGTGACCGCCCGCCACCCGGATACCGGCCACGACGCGCGGGGTGCCCCGTGGGGCGGAAGAAGATGGGAGCCCCGCGACGCCGGCGACGCGGCGCCAGGGCGCTGTCGGCGTCGTGCCGCGACGCACGCCACCACGGTTGGCATGGCGGAGCGTCGGGTCGTTGCGCGTCCAGGGCGCTGGCCCGGCGGCGGAAGCGTTGCCCGGCCGCGGCACCGCGATGCAATGCGGTGCCGCGACAGGGCGGGGGATCCCGAGTGGGCCTGCGCCCGATTGCAAGGGTCTGGAGCGGGATTCGAACCCGCAACACGCAGGGCGAACCTGCGGCTCTACCGATGAGCCATCCAATGACATGCCGGAATCGAACCGACCTGCGCGGCCTTCGCCGCTGCCCGCACCAGCAGGCCGATGTCGCACCGGTGTCGATCATCCCGGCATACGCCACGACACGGTCGCGCGCACCAGGCAGGCGAAAGCCTGCACCGTTGAGATAATCGAACAAACCGATGCATCAATATCGGACAAGCCGATATCAATATGTCATGCACATAATCACCCGTCGCCCGTGCCCCACACCAGGGCACAGCGCTCTCGCGCCTCTCGGCAACACGTCCGTGTGGTCAGGCAGTCCTTGCCCGGGTGTGGACGATGGGGGAATACGGCATGGTGATCCTGTGTTGAAGCGATGCCAACGCAAACGAAAACGCCCCCGGATGCAGCATCCGAGGGCGTTGGCATGCCTCGGAGATCGGGGACCGATCTCCGTGCAGGAAGATCAGTCGATGGCCAGCGTCAGTGCCTTGCCCGCGACATCGCACGGACGCAGCGCGTGGGTCGCGCTTGGCAGTCGGTCGGCGATGGTGGGGAAACAACGGTGCATGACGGGCTCGGTTGAAGGGATGGGATGCCGCACGCTGCGGCGATGGGCGCGAACATTACCGGGGTTTGAATCTGCGCGCAAGCGGTTATTGAACCTGTTTTATTAACCCGGAGATTCACGGGTGCTGCGGGCGCGTGTCGGAAAAAGAAACAGCCGCCTCGCGGCGGCTGTCTGGTCACGGCACCACGGCGCGCTTCAGTCCTCGGCGCTGGCCGCGTCGAGCTGCGCGATATCCTGCGCGGATAGCGTCACCTGTGCGGCTGCCAGCACGTCCTTGAGCTGTTCGACGCTGGTGGCACTGACGATCGGCGCGGTGATGCCCGGCCGTGCGATCAGCCATGCAAGCGCCACCTGCGATGGGCTGGCACCGTGCGTGCCGGCGATGTCGTCCAGCGCGGTGAGAATGCGCAGGCCACGCGGATTGAGGTACCTGTCGACCACGCTGCGGCCGCGTGCGCTGCTCTTTGCCGCATCGTCGGCACGCCGGTACTTGCCGCTGAGAAAGCCACTGGCCAGCGAGTAATAGCTGATCACGCCGATCTGCTGCTCGCGGACCAGCGGTTCCAGCTCGGCTTCATAGCCGCCCCGGTCATACAGGTTGTACTCGGGCTGCAGCGTTTCATAGCGCGGCAACGCGTAGTCGGCCGACACGGCCAGCGCATCGCGCAGCCGCGACGCGCTGTAGTTGGAGGCGCCGATGGCGCGCACCTTGCCCTGGTCGATCAGCCGGCCGAACGCGGCCAGGGTGGTCTCCAGCGGCGTGGATTGGTCGTCTTCGTGTGCCTGGTAGAGATCGATCACATCGGTCTGCAGCCGACGGAGCGAATCCTCCACCGCCGCGGCGATGTTGTCCGCGGACAGGCCCGGCCGCTCGGCCCACTTGGCCACCTTGGTGGCCAGCACCACCTGATCGCGTTTGCCGCTGCGCTTGAACCAACGGCCGAGGATGGATTCCGATTCGCCGCCGGCATTGCCCGGCACCCACGCCGAGTAAGCGTCGGCGGTATCAATCAGATTGAAGCCGGCATCGACGAAAGCGTCCAGCAGATCGAATGAGGTCTTCTCGTCGGCGCTCCAGCCGAACACGTTGCCGCCGAAGGCGATGGGGTGGACGGAGAGGCCGGAGCGGCCGAGTTCCCGCGGTGCAGTCATGGGCGATGTCATCCTTCTGAAAGCCAGAGCGACAGGATAAGTCGATGCCGATGACCGCGTTGCGGCAGCAGGCACAAAACAGTGTTCCGTCGTGCTGCATCGCACTAACGTTTTGTGAACACCTGGGGCGCCGTGGCTGCTAGTCTCGCCGCAACCCGCCGCCAGGAAACCGCCGATGAAAACCCGTTCGCTGACCACTGCCTGCCTGTTCACCCTGTCCGCGCTGCTGCTGTCCGCACCGGCGCTGGCAACCAAGCCAGCCGGCCCCAATGCGCAGATCGCGATCACCCCCGCCGTGCAGACCGCCGTGCAGGGAAGCTGGCGCGACCCGGCCAACGTCAAGCGCGATCCGTGGCGCCATCCGGCGCAGACGCTGTCGTTCTTCGGCGTGGCACCGGGCAAGACCGTCATCGAGATCACCCCGGGGGGCGGCTGGTACTCGGAGATCCTGGCCCCGCTGCTGCGCGACAACGGCACTTACGTGGCGGCGGTGGTCGATCCGATGGCGGTCGCCGAAGGCCGCGGCCGCGATTACCAGCAGCGCAGCCGTGATGGCCTGGAAAAGAAGTTTGCCGCCAACGCCGCGCTGTACGGCAAGACCCGCGTGGTGGCCTACGATCCGACCGCGCCGCAGTTCGGCGCGCCCGATTCGGCCGATGTGGTGCTCACCTTCCGCAATGTGCACAACTGGCGCAGTGCGAACCAGGCCGAAGGCATGTTCAAGGGCTTCTACAGCGTGCTCAAGCCCGGTGGCGTGCTGGGCGTGGTTGAACACCGCGCCACGGCCGATGTGCCGGCCGATGACAAGAGCGGCTACGTCGGGCAGAAGCAGGTGATCGCGATGGCCGAGGCCGCCGGCTTCACGCTGGCCGGCAGCAGCGAGATCAATGCCAACCCGCGCGACACCAAGGACCATCCCAACGGGGTGTGGACGCTGCCCCCGTCCAACAACCATGAGGCCGCCGACGATGCGAAGTATCAGGCCATCGGCGAGAGCGACCGCATGACCCTGCGTTTCGTCAAACCCGCCAGGTAACGGGCCGGGCCGGCCGCGCGTCGCACGGCCCCGGGGGATGGGACAATGTTCCGTCCCCCGTTGTCGTCTCCGCCATGCTGATCGCCTTCAACAAACCGTTCAACGTCCTGTGCCAGTTCACCGACCGCAGCCAGCCGCCGCGCGCGACGCTGGCCGGATTCGGGCTGCCGCCGGACGTGTATGCCGCCGGTCGCCTGGACTACGACAGCGAAGGCCTCCTGCTGTTCACCGACGATGGCGGTCTGGCGCATGCCCTCACCGATCCGCGCCACAAGGCGGACAAAACCTACTGGGTGCAGGTCGAAGGCACCGCCACCGATGCGCAGCTGCAGGCGCTGCGCGCGGGCGTGCAGCTCAACGACGGGCCCACCTTGCCGGCCGGCGTGAAACGCCTGGAACCACCGCCGTCGCTGTGGCCCCGCACACCGCCGGTACGGTTCCGCAAAACGGTGCCCGATGCGTGGCTGGCGATCACCCTGCGCGAAGGGCGGAACCGCCAGGTGCGGCGGATGACTGCTGCGGTGGGTCTGCCCACGCTGCGGCTGGTACGGGTGGCGATGGGCGCACACGCGCTGGACGGCCTGCAACCCGGGCAGTGGCGGCGGATCGATTGACATCCGCTGGGCGAGGATCCAGAAAAAAACCGCCGGCAATGCCGGCGGTTTCCATGTCACGCAGATGCCGCGGCGCGATCAGGTATCGCTGCCGATGTCGCTGTGCTCGTCGACCACGGTGTCGTTGCGGCGGTTGCGTGCGCTGATGCGCTGCGCCTGGCCGTCGACCACGCCGCCGTTGGCGAGCTTCTTCTTCTGCTGCTTGCGGTACAGCGCGTAGCCCAGCAGGCCGACACCGACGGCGGCGGCGGCGATGGTCACGGCCGGATTGCGGCGCACCACCTTCGCGGCCACCCTGCTACCGGTCTTGACCGCGCCCAGCGCGGCGCCGGTCTTGATCCAGTCGGTGGCCTGCGGACCGAAGTGGCGCAGGTTGGTACCGGCATGCTTGAGGCCGTCGCCGGCACTGCTTGCCAGGTCCAGGGCGCGCTCGAGGGCGCGGTCGGTAATCACGGTCAATCTGCTCATGGGGGGTCCTTTGCCTCGGTTCCTGTCCAGTGTCGCGCGTGGGCCGTGTAGGGCGTGTTATCCGCTCCGCACAACCGGATCACGACTGTAGCGGCTTGCGTGCGGCGATGTCGCCGCACCCGGAGCGCCGGTCAGCCGGCAGCCATGAATGCGCACGGCGCGTTACGCCCGGCGTCACGTGCCGCGCGGTTTGGCCCGATGCGTCGCGGTGGCCGTCCACGGGTCGTCCGGCCACGGATGCCTGGGGTAGCGCCCTTTCATCTCCTTCTTCACCTCTGCGTAGGTAGTGGCCCAGAAGTTGCGCAGGTCCTGGGTCACCTGCAGCGGTCGGCCACCGGGCGACAGCAGGTGCAGGGTCAGTGCGACGCGGTTGTCGGCAATCCGCGGCGTGTCGGCCAGGCCGAACAGCTCCTGCAGTTTCACCGCCAGCACCGGTGCCTGTGGGGTGCTGCCGTCGGCGTCGACGGCGTAGTGGATCGCGCGCTCCATGCCCGATGGCACGGACATGCGCACCGGCGCGTGGCGATCAACCAGCTGGCGCTGGGCCCACGGCAGTGCCGACTTCAGGGCTTCGCCGAGGGCGGCTTCGTCCAGCGCGTCCAGCCGGGTCCGGCCCGCGAAGGCGGGCGTCAGCCAGCGCGGCAACGTAGCCATCAGGGCGGCGTCGGACACGTCAGGCAGCTCCAGCGCCGGCATCCAGCTGCGCAGGCCCAGCACGCGTGCCTGCCACTGGCGCAGGCCGTCGGTCCACGGCAACGCCGCCAAGCCGAGTTCGGCCACCGCCTCGGTCAGGGCCTGCGCGGCCAGCGCCGGATCCACGCGGCCGGCTGAACGGCTGTCGAGCACGATGCGGTCGAAGCGGGTTTCGCGGCGGGCCACCAGTGCCCGCTTCTCGGCGTCCCAGCGCACCACGTCTTCCTGCCTGAACCGCTCGGGGAAGTCCCGGCGCAGGCGGTTCTCATCGACCGGCGCAGCACGCAGCAGCAGCGCGTCGCGCGCTTCGTAGCGCAGTTCGACCGCTACCAGCCACGGTTCGCCGCGCAGGTCGCTGGGATCGAACAGGCGGGCACTGCGGCCGTTGGCGAGCAGGTAGCGCAGCGGATCGGTGGGGTGACGCGCCGCGATGCGGTCGGGGAATGCATGCGCCAGCAGATCGCCGAGGCGGTGTGCCTCGACCGAGGTGGGGGGCGATGTGTCGCAGCGCAGCCGCCGCCGCCATTGCTTGCTGGCCGCGTCGATGGCGGCCAGCGCGCCGCGGTTGGCGTCGTGCGGTGCGCGCCCCTGGCGGAAGGCAGCCAGCGCACGCCAGCGCGCGGCCAGTGCATCGCCGCCCTGGCGCAGGGGGTCGCGCGCTTCCACCAGCGCGGCCAGGTCGCAGGCCAGTGCCTGCTCCTCGCCGTTGCCGGCGGCCAACAGCATGGCTGCCAGGCGCGGATGCGTGCCCAGCGCCAGCATGCGCCGGCCGGGCGCGGTGAGTGCGCCGCTGTCGCTGATCGCGCCCAGCCGCTGCAGCAGCTCGCGCGCGGCAGCCAGCGCGCCGACCGGCGGTGTATCGACGAAGCGAAGGTCGTCGCTGCCCCAGGCCGCCAGCTCCAGCGCCAGTGAAGCCAGCTCGACCTGGGCGATCTCCGGTCGCCGCTGCGCGTCCAATCGCTGCGACTGCGGCCACAGCCGCCAGGCCCACCCCTCCGCCACACGTCCGGCGCGGCCGGCGCGCTGATCGGCCGACGCCTGCGCGATGCTGACCACGTCCAGCCGCGCGAAGCCGCTGTTGGGGTCGTAGCGCGGTTCGCGCGCCAGACCGGCGTCGATCACCACGCGCACGCCGGGGAGGGTCACCGACGATTCGGCCACATTGGTCGCCAGCACCACGCGGCGTTGACCGTGCGGATCGGGCTGCAGCACGCGGCTCTGCTGTTCCACCGGCAGCTCGCCGTGCAAGGGCAGCACCTGGATATCGGCGGGCAGCACCTGTTCGAGCGCGGCCTGGGTGCGTGCGATTTCGCGTTGGCCGGGCAGGAACACCAGCACGTCGCCCGGGTGGGTGGCCAGCGCCTGTTCCACCGCGCGCCGGGCCTGCGCCTCCAGGGACTCGTCGCGGCGGGCGGGGAAATGGCTGATCGCCACCGGGTAGCTGCGTCCCTCGCTGCTCAGGCGCGGCGCGTCGAGGAACTGTGCCAGCCGCTCGCCATCCAGCGTGGCCGACATCACGACGATGCGCAGGTCCCCACGCAGCTGCGCCTGCACATCCAGCGCCAGGGCCAGACCGAGGTCGGCTGCGAGGTGGCGCTCATGAAACTCGTCGAACAGCACCGCGCCCACCCCCTCCAGCATCGGATCGTCCTGCAGCATGCGGGTCAGGATGCCTTCGGTGACCACCTCCACCCGGGTGCGTGCGGACACCTTGTTCTCGAACCGGATGCGGTAGCCCACCGTTCCACCGACCTCTTCGCCGCGCTGGCGCGCCATGAACTGCGCGGCACTGCGCGCGGCCACCCGGCGCGGCTCGAGCATGATGATCTTCCGGCCCTGCAGCCACGGCGCGTCCAGCAGCGCCAGCGGCACCTGGGTGGTCTTGCCCGCGCCGGGCGGCGCTTCCAGCACCAGGCGCGTGCGCGCCTCCAGTTCGTTCAGGACCTGCGGCAGCAGTGCGGTAATCGGGAAAATCGGGGTGCTCATCGGCGTAGGATACGGCGTCCGCAACGCTGCGCATTGCCAGCGTGCGGCCGGCGTGGTTCCCTGTGCCGCCCTGGAACCACGGTAGATCTGGATGTCTGGTGCTGCGCGCGTGCTGTGGGTGCTGGTCTGGTGTGCAGCCGCATCGTTCACGACGATGGCCTCGGAACCGGTGGATGCCGGCGCTCCGCTGGACGCGCCGTATGATGGCAATCACTGGGCCATGCTGGTGCGTGCCCAGATCCAGGCGCGCTATTTGCCGGCGGGGTTGAGCGATGACGCCGCGATCCGGCGCGCGGTGGCCGACGGCACGCTGCGCGAGGCGGTGTATCCCAGCGTGCAGCTGGGCGACGACGTCGCCTACATCATGACCAACGCGCTGACAGGCAGCACCTTGGACCGCCGCAGGAATCTCCTGGCCTTGTGCCGGCAGGCCGATGGATTCCAGTTGCTGCTCGATGACGCCGACCGCTGCGGAAACGACAGCGCTCGCCACCTGCGTTTCGTGCAGGACGCAACTGGTGGGATGGTGTGCATGGCCTGCGCCTCGCTTGGCCTGCCAACGCACTGGGAGCGCCATGACCGGCCCGCGCGCTGTCCGCTGCCGGAATGGGACCGGGCCGCCGCGCAGCGCCAGTTCGACGTCTGGCAGCAGCGCTTCGCGCAGGACATGCAGCCCTACCTGAGCGCAGCCAGTGACGCCCTCTGGCAGGCGCAGGTAGATGCGGGCCGGTCCGTGGACGCCACGGTAGTGCCGGCATCGCGCGCCAGTGCCGCGCTGATGGCGATGAGCACCGCGCCCGAGGCATTTGCCGACGCCCTGGACGTGCCCGGTGAGCGGCGCCGCGATCTTCTGGCCCATCTGCTGACCCTGCTGCGCACGGCGAAGGTCAGCGGGCGCGGTGGCCTCTATCCCGAACCGGAGCCCGTGCTGGAAGCCATCTGCGCACAGGTGTGGTATCTGCAGCTGCCGGGTACGGCTGGCCCGACGTCGACGCCTGGCAACGACCGCTTCGTTCGCGGTGCCGCGCCCTTCATCACGGTGCAGCCGCATGGCGGCCAGGTGCGGCTGGCGGGGCTGTCGCGCGAATTGGCGGAGATTCTGCTGGCACCCGCGCCGGCCGACTGAGCGCGCACCGCCGAGCCACTCTGTGCCGCCATGCGCTGCTGTGCCTGCCGTGCCTATCGTCTAGCCTTCCCGCCCACGGGGAGCGCCACGACCTGGTGCAGACGTGAGCGCGCCGGGCAAGCCGCTACAATGACGGGGTTTCCCGTCCCGCAGCAGCCCCATGCACCTGATCGATATCGGCGCCAACCTCACCCACGACTCCTTCGACCGCGACCGCGACGCCGTGCTGGCGCGCGCCCGCGAGGCCGGGGTGGTGCAGATGGTGATCACCGGTGCCAGCCGCGAGCACTCGCCGATGGCGCTGGAACTGGCACGCCAGCATCCCGGCGTCCTGTATGCCACCGCGGGCGTACACCCGCACCACGCGGTGGAGTACACCGACGAATGCGATGCGGAGATGCGCGCGCTGCATGCGCATGCCGAGGTGGTGGCGGTGGGCGAGTGCGGCCTGGATTACTTCCGTGACTTCGCCCCGCGCCCGGCCCAGCACCGTGCCTTCGAGCGCCAGTTGCAGTTGGCTGCCGACGTGGTCGCTGCCGATGGGGCGCGCAAGCCGCTGTTTCTGCACCAGCGCGATGCGCACACCGATTTCATGGCGCAGATGAAGAACTTCGACGGCCGACTGGGCGCGGCGGTGGTGCACTGCTTTACCGGCGAGCGCCAGGAACTGTTCGACTACCTGGACCAGGACTGGTACATCGGCATCACCGGCTGGTTGTGCGATGAACGTCGTGGCGGCCACCTGCGCGAGCTGGTGAAGCACATCCCGGCCAACCGCCTGATGATCGAAACCGACGCGCCGTACCTGCTGCCGCGCTCGCTCAAGCCGATGCCCAAGGACCGTCGCAACGAGCCGATGTTCCTGTCGCACATTGTCGAAGAGCTGGCGCGCGATCGGGGCGAAGCGGTAGAGACCACGGCCGCCCATGCGACGGCGGCCACGCGCGCGTTCTTCCGGTTGCCTGACGTGGCCTGAGGCGCAATGG
Source organism: Stenotrophomonas sp. NPDC077421 (assembly GCF_049545505.1). Lineage (NCBI taxonomy): Bacteria > Pseudomonadati > Pseudomonadota > Gammaproteobacteria > Lysobacterales > Lysobacteraceae > Stenotrophomonas > Stenotrophomonas sp. NPDC077421. The sequence continues at coordinate 50,188 of NZ_JBMWDP010000001.1, forward strand.
CCGTGAGCTACCGGTGGCCGTCGCCGTTTGCCCAGGCGTCGGCCAGACCCTCGCGGTAGGTCGCGAAGCGGGGGCGCCACTGAAGGGCCGCGCGTGTGCCGCGGCTGTCGATGCGTTTATTGCTGGCATAGAAGCGTCGCAGCGAGGCGGGGATGGCCGGGTCATCCCAGGCCTGCGCGGCGGGCAGCGCCAGGCCACTCAGCAGCGCGGCATGCGCGAGCACGTCCTGCGGCGGGGCCGGTGCATCGTCGGCGGGCAGATACAGCGCGTGGCCATGCGGCCGCTGCATCGCCGCCAGCACCGCACCGGCCAGATCCTCCACATGCAGCCGGTTGAATACCAGCCCGGGCCGTACCACGTGCCGCGCCTTGCCCTGTGCCAGCTGCACCAGTGCGTTGCGCCCACGGCCGTACAGGGCGGGCAGGCGGAACACCGCCGAGGTGATGTCGCGTGCCTGTGCGAACGCGCGCCACTGCTGCTCGGCGCGCAATCGCCGGACGGCGGTGTCGTTGTCCGCATCGGCACAGGTGTGTTCGTCAACCCAGTCCCCGTCGCGGTCGGCGTAGACCGCCGTCGAGGACAGGTAGCCCACCCAGCGCAGCGCGGGACTGTCGTGCAGTGCATCGGCGAGCACGCGCAGCGCCGGGTCGCCCGCATCCGCCGGCGGCACACTGCATACGATCGCGTCCGCGCGCCGGATTGCCGCGTGCAGCGCCTCATCGACCGGGACACCGTCGGCCAGCCGATACCGCGTCAGCCCGTCATCGGGGGCCGTGCCGGGGTCGCGCACGGTGCCGCTGCACGCGATGCCCTTGGCCTGCAGCAGGGCGGCCAGGTGCCGCCCGCTGTAGCCCATGCCCAGCACCAGCACGCGCGCCGGCCCGGCGGTGTACATGCTCAGGCGTCGCGCAGGCGCTGGTAGGCCTGCAGGTGCGCGTACGCCACCGCCAGCAGCGGTGCCGACTGCCCGGCGGCGCGCGCGCGGGCGAGCATGTCGCCCACGATCTGCCCGGCCTCCACCTGCTGGCCGGCCTCCAGATCACGCAGCATCGAGGCCTTCAGCGTCGACCCGGCCTGGGTGATGGCCCCCAGCGCTGCGTCGCGGGCCTTGTCCGGGATCGGCTCTCCGGCCGCGTCGGCCACGGCCAGGCACTCGTCGTACATGCCGCGCACGATCGCGGCGCCATCATCGGTGGCCACGATCGTGCCGACATCGGCGCGCATCAGGCAGGTGGACGCCGCCAACGTGGTCAGGAACGTGTACTTGATCCACTGCTCCTGACCGATGGCATCACTGGCCACGTGATCCACGTTGGCCTGCACGCAGGCGGCCGCGAGGGCGAGCACGCGCGCGCTGCTGCCGGTGCCGTCGCGCTCGCCGAACGTGAGCTTGGCCGGGGGTGCCAGGTGCACGACCGCCCCATCGGCGGCCTTGGTCGCGCTGATGAAGCACAGCCCGCCCAGCACCGCATCGCGCCCGAAGCGGGCATCCAGCGCGGCGTAGTGGCGCAGTCCGTTGAGGATCGGCAGCACCGTGGTACGCGAGGACATCGCCGGTGCAATCGCCTCGATCGAACTGTCCAGGTCGTAGGCCTTGCAGCTGAGCAGCACCAGATCGAACGGCTGCGCCGCAGCCAGCGCGGGCAGCGCCTCGGCAGTGACGTGCCGCACCGGGAACGCCGCATCGCCGAGCGGGCTGCGGATCACCAGGCCGTCGCGGTCCAACTGCGCCGCGCGCGCCGGGCGCACCAGGAAGGTCACGTCCACCCCGGCCTGGGCCAGCCGGCCCCCGAAGTAACCGCCGGTACCACCGGCGCCCAACACCAGAATGCGCATCGTCACTGTTCCTTGTTCTTTTGGGGAGCCGGCCAGCGGCCGGCGCTACTCAACTGCGCATGCCGACGCCACGGCGCAGCAGCCACAGCGCCAGGGCGGTCAGGACCACCACGAAGCCGATCATCAGCGCGTAGGCCACCCACAGCGGTACGTCGCTGGTGCCCAGCAGGCCGTAGCGGAAGGCGTTGACCATGTAGAAGATCGGGTTGGCATGGGTGGCCGCCTCGGCCCACGTCGGCAGCAGCTTCACCGAGTAGAACACGCCGCCCAGGTAGGTCAGCGGGGTCAGGATGAAGGTCGGCACGATCGCCACGTCGTCGAACTTCTTGGCGTACACGGCATTGATGAAGCCGGCCAGCGAGAAGATCGTCGCACCCAGCAGCACGGTGGTCAGCGTCACCAGCGGATGCGGGATGCGCACCGGGGTGAAGAACATGGCGATGATCAGCACGATGATGCCGACCATCAGGCCGCGCAGGACCGCACCGGACACGTAGCCCCACAGGATCACCCAGTTCGGCATCGGGCTGACCAGCAGTTCTTCCACGTGGCGGCCGAACTTGGCACCGAAGAATGACGAGCTGATGTTGCCGTAGCTGTTCTGGATCACGCTCATCATCACCAGGCCCGGCACGATGAACTGCATGTAGCTGTAGCCGCCCATCTCGCCCACGCGCGAGCCGATCAGGCCGCCGAAGATCAGGAAGTACAGGGTCATGGTGATCGCCGGCGGCACCAGGGTCTGGCCCCAGATGCGCAGGATGCGCGCCACTTCGCGGCGCACGATGGTCATCAGCGCGATGCGGTTGCGCTGCCCGTCGGTCAGGACGGGCGTGGGGGTGCTGCTCATGCTGCGTTCTCCTGGTTGCCGGTGAGGCGCACGAACAGCTCCTCCAGGCGGTTGCTCTTGGTCCGCATCGAGCGCACCCGGATACCGGCGGCGTTCAACGCTTCAAACACCCGGTTCAGGTCCATCGCGCGCGGCATGTCCACGTCCAGCGTGTGGCCGTCGGTGGCGATCAGGGTGGCGCCCTCGATCACCGGAAGCTGCGCGGGTAGCGTGCCGTCGATATCGAACAGGAAGCCCTCCACGTCCAGCTTGGCGAGCAGCTCGCGCATCGGGCCCTGGGTGACGATCCGGCCGTGGTTGATGATGGCCAGGTTGCGGCACAGGTGCTCGGCTTCTTCCAGGTAGTGCGTGGTGAGGATGATGGTGGTGCCGGCGGCATTGATCTCCTTGAGCACACGCCACATGTCGCGGCGGATCTCGATGTCCACGCCGGCGGTCGGCTCATCCAGGATCAGCAGGCGCGGGCGCGTCATCATCGCGCGGGCGATCATCAGCCGGCGCTTCATGCCGCCGGACAGCGTACGGCTCATTACCTGCGCCTTCTCCCACAGGTGGGCGCGCTTGAGCTCTTCCTCGGCCATCTTCTCGGCCTCGGCACGGGCCACGCCGTAGAAACCGGCGTAGTTCACCAGGATGTCGAAGGGCTTCTCGAACAGGTTGAAGTTGATCTCCTGGGGAACCAGGCCGATCAGCCGCATGGTGGCGCTGCGCGCGCGCACCAGATCGCTGCCGAACACCTCGACCTGGCCTTCGCTGAGGTTCACCAGCGAGCTGATGATGCCGATCAGGGTCGATTTGCCGGCGCCGTTGGGGCCCAGCAGCGCGAAGAAGTCGCCCGGGGCGACGTCCAGCGAAACGCCTTTCAGCGCCTGGGTGCCGTTGTCGTACGTTTTGCGGAGGTCGCGCACCCGCAGGGCGGGGGCGGTCGGGGACGCGGGAGTGTTCTGGGAAGCCAAGCTCTTGCCTTCGCGCCCAGGGGCGGCGCTGGATAGGGGCGGGGAGCGGCTATTATAGAAGGCCCCGAGGGCTTGCCCCGGCTACACACTGTCCCGAACACGTGCCTGTTCAATTTCCTCTCAAATTGGTCGACCGGCGGATGCTGGCGCCCACCGTCGGCCACTACCAGTTCCTGCGTGATGACGGCCAGCCGCTGGATTTCCAGCCCGGCCAGTTCATCCAGGTCCACTTCGAGTACGCCGATGGCACCGCCACCAAGCGCAGCTATTCGCTGGCGACCATCCACGACCATGCCCTGGGCGCCGGCGATGCGGTCGATATCGCCGTCAGTTTCGTCCCCGGCGGGGCCGCCACGGCCCTCTTCGAGGGCCTGGACATCGGCGGCCATGTCACCGCCAGCGGTCCGTTCGGGCGGTTCTGCCTGATGCCGGGTGACCACAACGCCCGCTACCTGCTGATCGCCACCGGCACCGGGGTCACCCCGTACCGCTCGATGCTGCCCCTGCTGGCCACCGCCATGCGCGAGCGCGGCGTGGAGGTGGTGCTGCTGCAGGGCGCGCGGACCCCGACCGAGCTGCTCTACAGCGACGACTTCTACGCGTTTGCCGCCGCGCACCCCGGCTTCCGCTACGTGCCGTGCCTGTCGCGCGAGCTGCCGGAGCATCCGCACCCGGACGTCCGCCACGGCTATGTCCAGCAGCACCTGGCCGAGTTCGCGCCCAACCCGGCCACCGACATCGCCTACCTGTGCGGCAACCCGGACATGGTCGATGCCACTTTCGAGGCATTGAAGGAAGCCGGCCTGCCGACCCCGCAGGTACGCCGCGAGAAGTACGTCAGCAGCAAGTAACACCGGGTCCGAGCGGGTTCACGCTAAGATGCGCGCGCCGCTCTGGCGCGCGAGGCTGCATGTCCCTGGATTTCCCTACCGTCGCCATCATCGGGTACCTGCTGTGCGTGGGCATCGCGATCGGGTTTTCGCTGATGCTGGTGGTGCTGCGCGGCCAGCCGGTGCTGCGTCTGTGGACGCTGAGCCTGTGGCTGCTGGCCGTGAGCGTTACCTTGTTGGGGCTGCGCGCCCAACTGCCACAGGTGCCGGCGATCCTGCTCGGCAACGCGACCATCGCCGCTTCCGGCGTGCTGATGCTGTGCGGCGTGGCCCGCCATCTCGACTACCGGCTGCCGCTCTGGCAGCCGCTGGCACTGGCCGCCCTGTTCATGGCCGGCATCGCCGTTTTCCTCATCCCGTTCCCCAGCCTGGCCATCCGGCTGGACGTGTTCAGCCTGTTCGCCGTGCTCCTCAACGGCTGGATGGCCTGGCTGCTGCTGCGCCGCGCGCCCGACGCCCAGCGCACCAGTTGCCGCCTGGCTGCGGCCGTGTTCGCCACCGAAGGAGCGGTGTATCTGGTCCGGCTGTTCCTGCCGGTGGCGCCCGACGCGGGCGAGGACATCCTGCGCACCGGCTCGCCGATGTTCCTGACCTACATCGCGGGCGTGATGCTGGAGTTGGCCCGCTGTTTCGCGCTGGTCCTGCTGCTGGTCGAGCGGATGCTGGTCGATCTGCGCCGGCTGGCGCGCACCGACGGGCTGACCGGTCTGCTCAACCGCAGCGCGGTGCTGGCCGATGGCAGCGCGCTGCAGGCGGCATGCCGGCAGCAGCAGCGGCCGCTGGCGTTGCTGCTGCTGGATGTGGACCACTTCAAACAGGTCAATGACCGCTGGGGCCATCTGGCCGGCGACCGGGTCCTGCGCAACGTCGCCGGTGTGCTGGCCACCGCCGTGGCAGACCGACCGCATCTGCTGGGACGTTACGGCGGCGAGGAGTTCGTGCTGCTGCTGCCCGATGCCACCCCCCAGCAGGCGCTGGCGTGGGCCAATCGCCTGCGCGACCGGCTGCAGGCGGCGCCCGCCTCGGTGGGCAGCACGGCAGTGCCGGTCACCGCCAGCATCGGGGTGGCGGCCGACCCCGGCCAGGGCGATCTGGCCGGGCTGCTGGCTGCCGCCGACGCCGCGCTCTACAAGGCCAAGGCCGAGGGCCGCGACCGGGCCGTCGGCGCCCGGGCCGACGGGGAGGCATGCCCTGTGGCCGTCGCCGCCGGCGCGGCGTCCGTGTAAGTTGGGTCACATCCGCCGCGCGGGTTCGTCGTGGTGGCATGACTTTCAACAAGGGGAAGCAAGGAAGATGTCCAGGAAACAGTTGAGGCTGGCCGGGGCGCTGGCCGTGGCCTTGTGCGCCGGCTGCAATGCGCCCGCACCGGAAAGCGCGTCGGGCGGCACCGGCGCCAGCCGTACTTACGGCACGCTGGCGTTCAAGCCCTGCACGCTGACCAGCGCGCAGGCCAGTGCCAATGTCGAAGCCCAGTGCGCGACGTTGCAGGTGCCGGAGAATCCGGCGGCACCGGACGGCCGCAGGATCGGCGTGCACATCGCCTGGCTGGAAGTGGCCAACCAGGGCGCCGGCAAGACCGATCCGGTGTTCTTCCTCGCCGGTGGCCCCGGCCAGGCCGCCACCGAAGTGGCCGCACCGATCAACCAGGCCCTGCGCGAGGTACGCAAGCAGCGTGACATCTTCCTGATCGACCAGCGCGGCACGGGCAAGTCCAACCCGCTGACGTGCCTGGGCGCGGACGGCAAGGAGCTGCCGCTGGACGAAACGGCAGCGCCCACGCCGGCCCTGATCGCCGACTATGCGCAGCGCTGTGCCGCATCACTGAAGGACCGTGCCGACACGCGCTTCTACACCACCACCGAGGCCATCGGCGATCTCGACGCCGTGCGCGCCGCGCTGGGCGTGGACAAGGTCAACCTGGTCGGTGGTTCCTACGGCACCCGCGTCGCGCAGCATTACGCCGCGCGCTACCCGCAGCACACCCGCACCGTGGTGATCGACGGCGTGGCGCCCAACGACCTGGTGGTCGGCGGGGACTTCGCCAATACCTTCGAAGATGCCATCGCGCTGCAGTCGGCCCAGTGCCGCAAGGACGCTGCCTGCGCCAGGCGTTTCCCGGTGGATACCCGGACCCAGCTGCGCAACGTGATGACCACCCTCGCCAAGGCGCCGGTCGAGGTGGAGTACCGCGATCCGGGCACTGCCGAGGTCAAGACCGACGTGCTGACCGCCGACACCGTCACCGGCCTGGCTTTCGCCTTCTCGTACATGCCCGAGCTGTCATCGCTGCTGCCGGTGGTGCTGGACGAGGCGGGGCATGGCCGCTACGCGCCGCTGATGTCGCTCAGCCGGCTGGCCGGGCGCAGCCTCGGCGTGCAGATGAACCGCGGCATGCAGTGGTCGGTGATCTGTGCCGAAGACGCCGACCGCTACCAGGAACCGGCGGCTGCCGATCGCCTGCTGGGCCCGGAGGTGTCGCGGATGTTCTTCGCGGCCTGCCCGGTGTGGAACGTGGGCACCCGCCCGAAGGACTTCACAGCGCCCTTCGCCTCGTCGCTGCCGGTGCTGCTGCTGTCGGGCCAGTTCGATCCGGTCACGCCGCCGCGCTACGCCGAGCAGGTGCTCAAGCAACTGCCCAACGGCCGTCACCTGCTCGCCAAGGGCCAGGGCCACGGCACCATCAACGCCGGCTGCATGCCACGCCTGCTCGGCCAGTTCGTGGACAGCGCCGATGCCAAGGCACTCGACGCCAGCTGCCTGGACACCCTGAGCCCGGTGCCGGCCTTCACCTCGTTCAACGGATGGGAACCATGATCGTCGCCGACAACCTGCACAAAGCCTTCAAGACCAAGACCGGGCTGATCAAGGCCGTCGAGAACGTCGGTTTCCACGCCGCGGATGGCCGCATTACCGGCCTGCTCGGCCCCAACGGCGCCGGCAAGACCACCACCATGCGCATGCTGTACACGCTGATGACGCCGGACCAGGGCCGGGTGATGGTCGATGGCATCGATGCGGCCAAGGACCCGGTGGCCGTGCGCCGCCAGCTGGGCGTGCTGCCCGATGCGCGCGGTGTCTACAAGCGTCTGACCGCCCGCGAGAACATCGCCTACTTCGGCCAGCTGCACGGCATGAGTGCCGCGCAGATCCGCGACCGCACCAGGGTGCTGTCGCAGGCGCTGGACATGGAAGACATCCTGGACCGTCAGACCGACGGTTTCTCGCAGGGCCAGCGCACCAAGACCGCCATCGCACGCGCGCTGGTACACGACCCCCGCAACGTCATCCTCGACGAACCCACCAACGGGCTGGATGTGATGACCACCCGGGCACTGCGCGGATTCCTGCGCGGCCTGCGCGAAGAGGGCCGCTGCGTGATCTTCTCCAGCCACATCATGCAGGAGGTGGCCGCGCTCTGCGATCACATTGTGATCATCGCCAAGGGGACGGTCATGGCGGCCGGCAGCGCCGATGAGCTGCGCGCACAGACCGGGGAAACCAACCTGGAAGATGCCTTCGTCAAGGCGATCGGTTCGGAAGAGGGGTTGCACGCATGAGTTCGTTTGCTACGTTGTGGATCGTGATGCGCAAGGAACTGCGCGACCTCTCGCGCGACCGTCGCACGCTTGCGCTGACCCTGCTGCTGGGACCGCTGCTGTACCCGCTGCTGTTCCTGGGCATGGGCAAACTGGCCGAAAGCCGGGTCAAATCGCAGATCGACAAACCGCTGGAGATCGCCACGATCGGTGCCGAACATGCCCCGAATCTGGTGCGATTCCTGGCGTCCCAGGGACTCAACACGGTGGCCGCACCGGACGACCTCACCACCGCCATCCGCGACCAGAAGATCGACGTCGCCCTGCGCATCTCGCCCGGATTCGCCAAGGACTGGCAGGAAGGCCGCCCGGCGCTGGTGGAGATCGTCAAGGACAGCACGCGTCGCAGTGCCGACATTCCCAGCTCGCGGCTGGAAGCCGCATTGGGCGGGTACAGCCAGCAGGTGGGCGCGTTGCGTCTGCTTGCCCGTGGTATCGATGCCCAGGTCGCACGACCGCTGGACATCGCCACCCAGGACATGGCCACAGCCGAAGCCAAGCGTGGTCTCCTGCTGTCGGTGCTGCTGCCGCTGCTGCTGATCATCACGTCATTCCTGGGCGGCGCCTACCTGGTGATGGACACCACCGCCGGTGAGCGCGAGCGGCAGTCGCTGGAGCCGTTGCTGGCCACGCCGGCATCGCGCAGCGCCATCGTCAGCGGCAAGATCACCGCCGCCTGCGCGGTGGGCATGGCCTCGCTGCTGCTCACGCTGCTCGCGTTCAAGCTCAGCGCGCAACTGTCCACCACCGGGCCCGGGCGCCAGCTCAACATGGGCTTTCTGCCGATGGTGCAGATGCTGCTGATCATGACGCCGATGCTGTTCATCGGCACCTCGCTGCTGACCTTCCTCTCGGCAGCGGCCAAGAGCATGAAGGAAGCGCAGAGCCACATGACCTGGCTGATGCTGCTGCCGATGCTGCCCAGCTATGCGTTGATGGTGTACCCGCTGAAGAGCGAGCTGTGGCAGTTCGCCGTGCCGTTCCTGGCGCAGAACCAGATGCTGCTCAAGATCATCCGCCAGGAAAGCATCAGTGCGCAGATGTGGGGCGTGTACCTGGCGGCCGGATTTGGCCTGGCGGCTGTGCTCTGGTTTGCGGCCGTGCGCCGCTACCACCAGGAGCGGTTGGCGATTTCGGGCTGACCGTGAAGGGCGCGGTGCGATGGCGGCAACGCCATCGCACCGGCCGCAATCATGTTCTGTACGTGCCGGTCGGCCCACAGCGGTGGTCCGGTTACGCTTGCAATAGGCGGCGTCGATTTGAGTCGCGCACTTGTCTCAATATCGCAATGATTGAAGTGTGACGTCCTCGAGCGGATGTCGGTTCTGGCTCTATTCTCCCGGACGTGCCGTTCCTAGCCTTGGAGGACGCCATCGACATCGCTCTTTCATGGACCTGGATTCTCCCGCCGCAGCTCCCATCGCGCTGTGGCACCGCGTGTTCCTCGCGCAGACCCACGCGCTGATCGATCCACGCCACGTCGCACCGTCCGAGTTCGCCGACCTTCCCACCCACGTACTTCAGCCGGAACGGCTGGCAGGTCGTGTGCGCCATCCGCCGCTGCTGGTCACGCTGGAGGCGCTCGCGCGGGACCGTCGGCTGCAACTGCTCGATCAGGCTGACGCGCATCTGCGCGAGTACGGCCGCCCGCTGTTCTGCGCGCTGCTGACCTGCGACGACGCTCCCGCCGTGCGTAGTCACCTGCAGCGCGTGATGCGGCTCGTGCAACCCGGCGTCGGGCCGGGATGGCTGCGCCTGCACGATCCCGGCGTGTTCCGCCACCTGCGCTGGTTGCTGACGCCGGCACAGATGGCCTGCGTCATGGGGCCGGTGGCAACGTGGCTCTGGCAGGAGCCGGTGAGCGTCACCTGGCGCGCACATGCGCGACCGGCGGTGCCGCCCACGCCACGCGTGCTGCTGCAACCGGGCCAGTGGCAGGATCTGGCCGAGGTGGGCGTGCTCAACCGCTGCCTGCGTGATCTGGCCGACGCTGGCGAAGGCGCGGGGGAGGGCGCGCTGCGTGCGCTCCTGGATGGCATCCAGGAGGCGCGCGCGGCGGGCCTGGGCGACCCGGCCGACCTGCGGCGGTATGCCTGCCAGCGTCTGCGCCACGGCAGCGGCTTCCAGCAGCGTCCGGAGGTGAGCAGGCGTCTGGCCCACGTCCGGGGGCGGGGCATGTCCTATGTCATGGCGTGCCAGTACGAACGTCGCGCCACCCTCGGGACGGCCGCATGACCGACCCGGTGAACGACCCCGCCTACTGCCCGAACTGCATCACTTTCGGCTTTCCCATCCTGCTGGCGCGCTACGCGGTGGCACGCGCCGATCAGGAGGTCCGCCGGCCCGCACCAGCCCTGGTGGCGCCGTTCGGGGCCGGTGTGCAGGAGATCGCGTTGCCGGCCGGTGACGCGCACTACACGCTGCGTCTGCTGCGCAGCGGCTACGTCTATGCCTACAACGAAGCACGCGACGAATGGCTGGCGTGGCAGGTCAACGAGCACGGTGACCTGTCCGCGTTCGACATCCGCGACGCTCACCCGCCGCCGCAGAGCGATGACGCCCCGGCGCGCTGCTCGCGGCATGGCAGCACGTTGTTCGCCAAGTGCATCGTTGTCCCGGATGCCGCCTTCGGCGCCGCGCTGTGGCTGGCGTTCAGCACCGCACCGTGGACGCCACGGGTGTGGCGGCGGCACCGGGATGCGACCTATCGGGCCCGCACCATGCGACGTATCGATGTCGGCCAGTGGGCGGCGTCGACCGCGGCCCAGCCGCACGTGGCTGCCCTGTACCAGACACTGGACCAGGTGGCCGAGTTCCACGCCGCGGTGGCCGACCGGCCGGTCCCGCACACGCCGGACCTGACCAACCTGCCGACCGTCACCGTGCTGCCCGGCGTCCAGGCATTTGAGCACAGCCTGTGCCAGCCCATTCACTACGGGCGCGCGCAGATCGATCTGCTGAGCGCGCAGGCTCGTCTGGCGGCGCGCCAGGTGACCCCCGGGCATGCGCTGGCCGTGGCCCCCGCGCTGGTGGCGCTGGACGACCCGGTCGGCATCATCGCCGACCTCAATCAGCTCGCCATCGCCCGGATACTGGAATGGGAGAACGAGCCCGAGCGGCAGGAAAAGCGCCAGTCGGCCGCCGCGATCTCCGCGCTGCAGGCGGCGATCCGCCAGGGCGCGCTCGAAGATGAAGCGCACCGGCGCGGACGCAACGCGCGGCTGGGCAGGGGCGTGGTAACCGTACTGGGCGGCAGCACCGCGTCGGATCAGCTGGCCCGACCCCTGCCTGCCTGGACCGACGACGTGTTCGCGGTCCAGGACGAGGCGGAGGTTGTCGCGCTTGGCCAGGCATCGTGGAAGAAGTACGGCAGGCACCTTCGCGACGACGACGGACACGCGCGGTGGCTCACGCAGACCTACGCCGTGGAGCAGCAGAGGTTCTACGAACAGAACATCGCGGCACTCGATGACGCCTACATCGCCTGGCTGTCCGCCACGCCCTTCAGACTCCATATGACGGGCCATTTCGACAGCGCCAACACCACCAGTGGCGTCCTCTACCAGGAAGTGGTGACCACGCTGCTGCGGGATGCGACTGCGCGCGGCAAGGTCTTCCGGTACGTGCTGGACTGCCTCACCCACGGCGATCCGCTCGACCCCAACGCGATCGTGCTGCGTGCCCAGATGTGGAATCAGGACACCTTGATCGCGGTGTGGAAGGACACCTTGGCCAGTACCTCCACCGCACCGGGCGCGCGCGACTGGCTGGTGGCCGCCAATGGAGTGTCCAACGCCCTCAAGAGCCTGCTGGACGCCGAAACGGCCGCCAAGCTCGGCGGCATGTTCCAAGGCATGGCCCGGCTGGTGGAGCAGATCTCCGGCCCGATATCGCGCATCATCGGCAACGAGATCGGCAGCATGATCGCCCATGATGTCGGCAAGCTACCCGCTCGCTGGCAGGTGGGGCTGCTCACGGCGCTGGCACAGGCGGCTTCGCCCGGGACCGAGCTGGTCGATCTGGTCGGGCACACCACGCCCAAACGGGCCCGCAAGGCGCTGGCGATGCAACTGGCGGCGCGCGCCGGTCTGAACAGTGCGCAGCAGGCCGCGGCGGCAGCGGCCGAAGTGATTGAGACCACCGACGTCGATATCCGCGATGGCAGGTTCCGGTTTGGCATGGTCGCGCTGGTGGACGCCGATCAGCTGACGCTGTTCAAGGCGCTCAACGCCAAGGCCGTCATCACCGGCCCGGGGCGCCAGGCCGAGCTGATGCGCACCCTGACCGTGCTGGACCTGCACGACGCGATGCGCGCCAGCCTGTCCAACCTGGGCAGCACTTCGCTCGGTTACGGCGTGGCCGGCCTGGTGCTGGCATCGGCCAGCCTGGGGCAGCTCCACAAACAGTTGGCCACCGCCTCGGCCGGCACGCGCGGGCTGCTCGCGGCCAACTTCAGCGCGGGTGTGGCGGCGCTGCTGGGTGATGCAGCGATGGTCATGGGCGAGGTCGGCACCAAGCTGCCGTGGTTCTCGCAGAAGCTGGCCGAGCCGATGGGCCGGTGGATGTTCAGGGCCGACACGAAGGCGGCGGTGGTGAAGGCGAGTGGGCGTTGGTTGAGTGGGGTGGCGGGTGTGGTGTTGGGGGGGGTGACCGTTTATGAGGGGTACAAAGACAGCAGGCTCTCCAAGCACTACGGACGCGCAACGATGATCTCTGGCCTCGCCGCAATCGGGTCGGCCGTACTTCTAACTACATCCTGGTCCGGTCCAATTGCCATTGTGCTGCTGCTGTTCGCTGCGTCCGTTGCCATCGCTGTTGCTTGGTTCAAACCGGATGAAGTGGAGCGCTGGCTGGACAAAGTCATGCATTTTGGAAAGAACGGAACTGGCACCTTCGAAAGCGTTGAAGTGCAATCTGACGCCTTGAAGCGCATTGGTCGACACTGACATGCTGTCCGGTTGGCACCCAATATTTACAACGGGGCGCTCGCTGCTCCGTAGCGAAGAGGAATCGCAGCTTCTGAAAGACTCGCCAGGAGCGCATGTTCCGGACGATGCATTTGGAATGATTGCCTTCAACTCGACATGTCTTGAATTCACGGACCGGACCTTCAAGGTGAAGGGGATGGCCGCAACAATGAATTTATCCACATGTTCGATTGCATTCTTTGCTTTTCTCGTCTGGATATCGATTGACTTCATACAGATGGACGATGATCTTGTTGAGAGCATGCTGAGTATTCTCATGATTGGGGTACCCCTCGTTGGTTTTCCCCTCTACTTCTGGCATGTCCACCTCCGCAAAGACCTCTTCCAATACACCCACTACCCGGTCCGCTTCAACCGCATCACCCGCAAGATCTATTTCTTCCGCCACAACGGTCCCGGTGGCGTGGTCGTCGTACCCTGGGGCTCGCCGTATGCGTTCTTCCACATCGGCCGAGGCACACAGGACCCCAGCCTGCGCGACCTGCGCTGCCATCTGCTCGACCGCCACCGCCAGGTGCAGCAGACCTTCACCATTGGCCACTTCTGGAACCATGACGACGATATCCGCGAGCAGTGGGCGCTGATCTGCCGCTACATGAAGGACGGCCCGGAACACTGTTTCGACGATCCACTGGACCGGGTGATCACCTTGTCGCCGAGGGGCACGCTGCGCAACTGCTGGATGCTGGTGTGCCTGATGATGGGCACTACGTTCTTTCCGCTACGCTACACGCTGATGCTGCCGATCTACGGCGCGTTGACGCTCAGTCGCTGGCTCACCTTCAAGACCTGCCGTGCGCCGGTGTTTCCGCCAGAGCTGGACGCCGAGTGCGCCGCTGCACCGGGTGATCCCTATGCATTGCCGGAACCGCGCTTCATGGCCGAGTTCGCCAGCGATCCGGCCATCTACGCACGGGCGCTGCAGCGGCATCGGGAGCGCATGTTGTGGCGGTGAATGTGTTCAGTTCCCTCACGCCAGACGATGGTGCATTGACGTGCTGACGGGCTGGTATCCCGTCTTCAGCTACGCCAGGACACTTGAGCAGATCGAGTTGGCGTTTGAACTTCATCAATTCGATCATGGCGAATTCTGTCCTGACGACGCAGTTGGAATGACGAGGCTGAACTCAACGTACCTTGAGTTTGTCGATCGAACTTTCAAGATCAAGGGGATGGCAGCCACGGCTATGTCTGCTGCCGGATCCATCTTCATGATTGCTGTGCTGGTGCAGGTCGCCATCACATCATTGGGTATGGAAGATGACGTCATCAGTTCTCTGATTGGAATCGCTGTGTTATCCGTGCCGGCGCTTGGCTTTCCGTTCTACTTCTGGCATGTCCACCTCCGAAAAGACCTCTTTCAATACACCCACTACCCGGTTCGCTTCAACCGCGTCACCCGCAAGGTCTACTTCTTCCGCCACAACGGTCCCGGTGGCGTGGTCGTCGTGCCTTGGGAATCGCCGCATACGTTCTTCCACATAGGCCGAGGCGGACAGGACCCCAATCTGCGCGATCTCCGCTGCCATCTGCTCGACCGCCACCGGCAGGTGCAGCAGACCTTCACCATTGGTCACTTCTGGAACCATGACGACGACATCCGCGAGCAGTGGGCGTTGATCTGCCGCTACATGAAGGACGGGCCGGAACACTGTTTCGACGATCCACTGGACCGCGTGATCACCCTCTCGCCAAAGGGCACGCTGCGCAACTGCTGGATGCTGGTGTGCCTGATGATGGGCACTACGTTCTTTCCGCTGCGCTACACGCTGATGTTTCCCATCTACGGCGCGTTGACGCTCAGCCGCTGGATCACCTTCAAGACCTGCCGTGCGCCGGTGTTTCCGCCTGAGCTGGAGGCCGAGTGCACCATTGCACCGGATGATCCCTATGCACTGCCGGAACCACGCTTCATGGCAGAGTTCGCCAGCGATCCGGCCATCTACGCACGGGCGCTGCAGCGGCATCGGGAGCGCATGTTGTGGCGTTGAATGTGTTCAGTTCCCTCACGCCAGACGATGGTCCATTGACGTGTTGACTGGCTGGAATCCCACTTTCAAGTATCACCGCGCATTGAGTCCGGATGAACTGGCACGGGAGCTACCCCAGAACGATACGCGCAATCTTTCACCGGACGACGCCTTGGGCCTGGTTCGATTCAACTCAACGTTCATGGAGTTTGTCGACAGGACGTTCAAATCCAAGGGGATGGTGGCTACTCTGTCAGCGATAGTCATCTCGTCGTTGCTACTCTTCGGGTTGTCGGCTCTTCTAGTCAAGGCCCACAAGATGCCGGGTGGATTGATTGCAGAAGCTATCCCCGTAGCCATCGTTGCAGCGGTTGTGCTCGGTGCTATGGCCATCTTCTGGACACTGCACTTGAAGAGGGATCTCTTCCAGTACACCCACTACCCGGTTCGCTTCAACCGCGTCACCCGCAAGGTCTACTTCTTCCGCCACAACGGTCCCGGTGGCGTGGTCGTCATGCCTTGGGGATCGCCGCATGCGTTCTTCCACATCGGCCGAGGCGGACAGGACCCCAGCCTGCGCGACCTGCGCTGCCATCTGCTCGACCGCCACCGCCAGGTGCAGCAGACCTTCACCATTGGCCACTTCTGGAACCATGACGACGATATCCGCGAGCAGTGGGCGCTGATCTGCCGCTACATGAAAGACGGGCCGGAACAGTGCTACGAAGATCCATTGGACCGTGTAATCACCCTCTCGCCGAAGGGCACGCTGCGCAACTGCTGGATGCTGGTGTGCCTGATGATGGGCACCACGCTGTTTCCGCTGCGCTATACGCTGATGTTTCCCATCTACGGCGCGTTGACGCTCAGCCGCTGGCTCACCTTCAAGACCTGCCGTGCGCCGGTGTTTCCGCCTGAGCTGGAGGCCGAGTGCACCATTGCAGAGGATGATCCGCACGCCTTGCCGGAACCACGCTTCATGGCCGAGTTCGCCAGCGATCCGGCCATCTACGCACGAGCGCTGCAGCGGCATCGGGAGCGCATGTTGTGGCGGTGAATGTGTTCAGTTCCCTCACGCCAGACGATGGTGCATTGACGTGCTGACGGGCTGGTATCCCGTCTTCAGCTACGCCAGGACACTTGAGCAGATCGAGTTGGCGCTTGAACTTCATCAATTCGATCATGGCGAATTCTGTCCTGACGACGCGGTTGGAATGACGAGGCTGAACTCAACGTACCTTGAGTTTGTCGATCGAACTTTCAAGATCAAGGGGATGGCAGCCACGGCTATGTCTGCTGCCGGATCCATCTTCATGATTGCTATGCTGGTGCAGGTCGCCATCACATCATTGGGTATGGAAGATGACGTCATCAGTTCTCTGATTGGAATCGCTGTGTTATCCGTGCCGGCGCTTGGCTTTCCGTTCTACTTCTGGCATGTCCACCTCCGAAAAGACCTCTTTCAGTACACTCACTACCCGGTCCGCTTCAACCGCATCACCCGCAAGATCTATTTCTTCCGCCACAACGGTCCCGGTGGCGTGGTCGTCGTACCCTGGGGCTCGCCGCATGCGTTTTTCCACATCGGCCGAGGCGGGCAGGACCCCAGCCTGCGGGATCTGCGCTGCCATCTGCTCGACCGTCACCGCCAGGTGCAGCAGACCTTCACCATTGGCCACTTCTGGAACCATGACGACGATATCCGCGAGCAGTGGGCGCTGATCTGCCGCTACATGAAGGACGGCCCGGAACACTGTTTCGACGATCCACTGGACCGCGTGATCACCCTCTCGCCAAAGGGCACGCTGCGCAACTGCTGGATGCTGGTGTGCCTGATGATGGGCACCACGCTGTTTCCGCTGCGCTATACGCTTATGTTTCCCATCTACGGCGCGTTGACGCTCAGCCGTTGGCTCACCTTCAAGACCTGCCGTGCGCCGGTGTTTCCGCCCGAGCTGGAGGCCGAGTGCGCCATTGCACCGGATGATCCCTATGCACTGCCGGAACCACGCTTCATGGCAGAGTTCGCCAGCGATCCGGCCATCTACGCACGGGCGCTGCAGCGGCATCGGGAGCGGATGTTGTGGCGGTGAATGTGTTCAGTTCCCTCACGCCAGACGATGGTGCATTGACTCTCATGATCGCAAGCGCTGTTGTAACCACAATTGCTGCCTTTTTGAAGCCAGACGAAATGGAGCGGTGGTTGGATCGAGTGATGCACTTTGGAAAAAACACCAATGGTGCATTTGAAAACCTGGCAGCTCAATCTGACGCGGCAAAGAAGTTGGGGCGTCTCTAGAATGCTAACTGGATGGAGCCCGCAGTTCTCCCGCCATCGTCGTCTCATGGAATCCGAGCTTATCGGCGCACTAAGCATTGAGAGTGCAGGAAATATCCTCCCTGATGATGCGCTTGGAATGATCTGCTTCAACTCGAGCTATATTGAGTTTGTTGATCGTTCATTCAAAGTAAAGGGCATGGCGTCAACGCTTTTGTTAATGGCGGGAGAGGTGTTCCTGGCGTGTGTCTACATCTACTTCATTGCGCATATGGACGGGCGAGTGAGTGACTATGGTGACTGGGCTGCACTGGCTACGTTCACGCTGGGGCTCGCGACGTGCGTCGCCCTCCTGTGGAATCTCCATCTCCGAAAAGACCTCTTCCAGTTCACCCACTACCCGGTCCGCTTCAACCGTATTACCCGCAAGATCTACTTCTTCCGCCACAACGGTCCCGGCGGCGTGATCGTCGTACCCTGGGGATCGCCGCATGCCTTCTTCCACATCGGCCGAGGCGGGCAGGACCCCAATCTGCGTGATCTCCGTTGCCATCTGCTCGACCGCCACCGCCAGGTGCAGCAGACCTTCACCATTGGCCACTTCTGGAACCATGACGACGATATCCGCGAGCAGTGGGCGTTGATCTGCCGCTACATGAAGGACGGCCCGGAACACTGTTTCGACGATCCACTGGACCGCGTGATCACCCTCTCGCCAAAGGGCACGCTGCGCAACTGCTGGATGCTGGTGTGCCTGATGATGGGCACCACGCTGTTTCCGCTGCGCTATACGCTGATGTTTCCCATCTACGGCGCCTTGACGCTCAGCCGCTGGATCACCTTCAAGACCTGCCGTGCGCCGGTGTTTCCGCCCGAGCTGGAGGCCGAGTGCGCCATTGCACCGGATGATCCCTATGCACTGCCGGAACCACGCTTCATGGCAGAGTTCGCCAGCGATCCGGCCATCTACGCACGGGCGCTGCAGCGGCATCGGGAGCGGATGCTGTGGCGGTGAAGGCAAGGCGGCTCGCGCCGATCGGCGCAGGGCATGCGGCAGGCGCTGGAACGAAGAAGCCCGGCGGGTGCCGGGCTTCTTCAGGGGTGCTGCGTGCCGATCAACCGCCTTCCGGGGCGAATGCCAGGGTGCGGCGGGTGGTGACCGGGGCGCCGACGGGTTCAAACTTCCAGCGCTTCACGGCGTTGAGTGCCTCGCGATCGAACACGCGCGCCGGGTTGGCACGGAGCACGCGGGCGTTGGTCACCGAGCCGTCGGTACCGACGGTGATTTCCACCAGGACTTCGCCCGAGGTGCCCGAGCGCAGTGCGTCGGCCGGGTAGCGCGGTGCCGGGGTGCTGACCGGACGCAGGCTCGGCGCAGCGGCCGGGGTGGCACGTGCGGCGGCGGCCTGCTGGGCGGCGGCCTGCTGCTGGCGCTGTTCGGCCTCGCGCCGTGCGGTGGCCTGGCGTTCGGCGTCCTGGCGGTCGGTATCGCGACGGGCAGCTTCCTGCTGGGCGGCGATCTGGCGTGCTGCTTCGGCTTCGCTGGCCTGCTGCTGGGCCTGGCGCTGCTGCTCCACCAACTGCTTGGCGCGGGTTTCGGCGTCCTTCTTGACCTTGTCGGTCTCTTCCTGGGTCCGCTTGAGCGCAGTCTGCATGCCGCCGGTGATGCCCTGCTTCAGACGCGGCAGCGCCGGTGCGGTGGCGTCGACCTTCTCGA
The DNA here is from genome assembly GCF_049545505.1 of Stenotrophomonas sp. NPDC077421. NCBI lineage: Bacteria > Pseudomonadati > Pseudomonadota > Gammaproteobacteria > Lysobacterales > Lysobacteraceae > Stenotrophomonas > Stenotrophomonas sp. NPDC077421. The sequence continues at coordinate 69,269 of NZ_JBMWDP010000001.1, forward strand.
TCAGCGCGACCAGGCGCTGGGCTTCGTTGAAGTCTTCGCGGGTGAGGTTCTGTTCGGCCGCGATCAGCGTGTACGGCAGCAGGTCGGTCAGCGCGCTCTTCACCGATGCATCGTCCGGGGTCTTGTCGCGCAGCGCCAGGTAGTACTCCATCGCGTTGTCGCCCGCCGGGGCATACATGCGGTTCTCGCGCAGCGCCTTGCTGGCCAGTTCGCGCAGCTCTTCGGTGCCCAGCGACTGCACCTTGGCCGACACGGCCGGCGCGGCCGGTGCCGCTGCGGTGCCGGTGGCGGCGGGCGTGGCCGGTGCATCGGCGGGTTTCGGTTCGTCCTTGCCGGAGCAGGCGGCCAGCGCCAGCAGCAGGGTGACCGGCGCGAGCAGGCGCGTTTTGGCAAACGTGGTGACGTGCGACATCCAACTTCCCCTTGAATACGACGGTACGTAAGACCTGAAGCGGTCAGGCCGGCCGACGCCCCTGGACGTTTCCCGGCGTCCACGGCGCTGCTGCAGGTGTGCAATCTAGCATCACCGGGGCGGCGCAGGGGCCAGGCCGGTGGGACCAGCCGGCATCGTCGCCGATGCCGGCCGGGGGGCGCAACGTCAGTGCGCGTGGGCCTTGGACGACGAACCGGACATCAGCTTGTCGGTCCAGGCGATGCCGATCGCCGAGAGGATGAACACGCAGTGGATGATGGTCTGCCAGAGCACGCCGGCGCTGGTCATCGAGCTGCACTTGCTGGCACCGATGTTGGAAGCGGCCACGTTCATCAGTTCCGGCGGGCACAGCGGCAGACCGTCCAGGGCACCGGCGGCAATGAAGGTCTTGAGCAGGTGGATCGAGGAAATGCCGATGATCGACAGCGCCAGCTTGACCTTGAGCACGCTGGCGTTGACATGGCTCAGCCACTCCGGCTGGTCGGGATGGCCTTCCAGGCCCAGGCGTGACACGAAGGTCTCGTAGCCACCCACGATCACCATCACCAGCAGGTTGGAGATCATCACCACGTCGATCAGACCGAGCACGATCAGCATGATCTGCTGCTCGCCCAGGCTGTTGGCGTCGTGGATGAGGTGCCACAGTTCCTTCCCGAACAGGAATACGTAGACGCACTGGGCCAGGATCAGCCCCAGGTACAGCGGCAGCTGCAGCCAGCGCGAGGCGAAGATCAGGGACGACATGGGGCTGAGGCGGCGGGGCGGGGAGGGAGACATGCTGGAATGCTGCGTTGCGGGAGAGGCGGCAGCGTACCGGGCCGGATTGACCCTGCCAACCCAACTCACGCACTACACTCGGCCTTCGCCTTCGCCGAGCCCACGACATGATCGACCTGTACTACTGGCCCACCCCCAATGGCCACAAAGTCACGCTGATGCTGGAAGAAACCGGCCTGCCGTACCAGATCAAACCCGTCAACATCGGCGCCGGCGACCAGTTCAAACCCGATTTCCTGACCATTTCACCGAACAACAAGATGCCGGCCCTGGTCGACCACGAGCCGACGGACGGCGGTGCGCCGCAGAGCGTGTTCGAGTCCGGTGCCATCCTGCTGTACCTGGCCGAGAAGACCGGCCGCTTTTTGCCGGCCGACAGCCGGGGCCGCGTGGCGGTACTGGAATGGCTGTTCTGGCAGATGGCCGGGCTGGGGCCGATGAGCGGGCAGATGGGGCATTTCAATGTGTACGCCCCCGAGCGCATTCCCTACGCGATCGAACGCTACAACAACGAGGTGCGCCGCCTGCATGGGGTGATGGACAAGCGCCTGGCGGCCAGCGCCTACCTGGGCGGGGACAGCTACAGCATCGCCGACATGGCCAGCTGCCCCTGGATCGGCGCCTACGACACGCTGCCGGTGGACTTCGCCGCCTTCCCCCACCTGAAGCGCTGGCACGACGCCATCGCCGCGCGTCCGGCCACCCGGCGTGCCTTCGCGCTGCGTGCGCAGGTCAATCCCGATGCCGGCAAACCGCTGGGCGAGGAAGAACGCAGGCACCTGTTCGGCCCGCGTTGAGGCCGGGTCGCGGCGCGCGCGGGTCCAAGGTCATGCTGCCTTCCCGCGCCGGCTTGGTTAGGATGAGGCGTTCCCTGCCGCGTGCGCGCGGTGGGGAGTCGCCCAGACGCTGCCGGAACCCTCCATGCGCCACCTGTTTGCTTCGCTCGCCCTGATGCTCGCCACGACCTCGCTCGCTCACGCCGAAAAACTCACGCTGGAGGCCATCACCGGTCCGCTGCCGCTGTCCGGCCCGACCCTGATGAAGCCCAAAGTGGCCCCGGACGGGTCGCGCGTCAGCTTCCTGCGCGGCAAGGAGGCCGACCGCAACCAGCTGGACCTGTGGGCCTACGACATCGCCAGCGGACAGACCCGCCTGCTGGTGGATTCCAAGGTGGTGCTGCCCGGTGCCGAGACCCTGAGCGACGCCGAGAAGGCCCGCCGCGAGCGTCAGCGCATCGCCGCGATGACCGGCATTGTCGATTACCAGTGGTCGCCGGACGCGCGCACGCTGCTGTTCCCACTCGGCGGCGAACTCTACCTGTACGACCTGGGCAAGCAGGGCCAGGCCGCCGTGCGCCAGCTCACCCACGGCGAGGGCTTCGCCACCGACGCCAAGCTCTCACCCAAGGGCGGTTTCGTCAGCTTCGTGCGCGCGCGCAATCTGTGGGTGATCGACCTGGCCAGCGGCCGGCAGATCCAGCTCACCCGCGATGGCAGCGACACCATCGGCAATGGCGTGGCCGAGTTCGTCGCCGATGAAGAGATGGATCGCCACACCGGTTACTGGTGGGCGCCGGACGATTCGGCGATCGCCTTCGCACGCATCGACGAAAGCCCGGTGCCGGTGCAGAAGCGCTACGAGATGTATGCCGACCGTACCGAGATGATCGAGCAGCGCTACCCGGCCGCCGGCGACCACAATGTCACCGTGACGCTGGCCGTGATCGCACCGCAGGCCGGTGCCGCGCCGCGCTGGATCGACCTGGGGCGCAACCCGGACATCTACCTGGCCCGCGTGGACTGGCGCGATCCGCAGCGTCTCACCTTCCAGCGCCAGTCGCGCGACCAGAAGACCCTGGAGCTGATCCAGGCCGACCTGGCCTCCGGCCGCCAGCACACGCTGGTCACCGAAACCTCGCGCACCTGGGTACCGCTGCACAATGACCTGCGCTTCCTCAAGCAGGGCGGGTTCCTGTGGTCCTCTGAACGCAGTGGCTTTGAACACCTGTATCGCGTGTCCGAGGATGGCAGGACGGTCACCGCGCTGACCAGCGGCCCGTGGCCGGTCGATGAACTGCTGGCCGTGGACGAGGAGGCCGGCAAAGTCTATTTCCGTGCCGGCATCGACTCCGCCCGCGAGAGCCAGATCTATGCCGTGCCGCTGCAGGGCGGTGCACTGCAGCGCCTGTCGCAGGCTCCCGGCATGCACAGCGCCAGTTTCGCGCGCAACGCCAGCGTCTACGTGGACAGCTGGTCCAGCACCACCACACCGCCGCAGATCGCGCTGTTCCGCGCCAACGGCGAGAAAATCGCCACCCTGGTCGAGAACGACCTGTCCGATCCGGCCCATCCCTACGCGCGCTATCTGGATGCACAGCGCCCGGTCGAGTTCGGCACGCTCACCGCCGCCGACAACCGCACCGCGCTGCACTACAGCCTGATCAAGCCGACCGGCTTCGACCCGGCCAAGCGCTACCCGGTGGTGGTGTACGTGTACGGTGGACCGGCCAGCCAGACCGTCACCGACAGCTGGCCCGGGCGCGGCGACCACCTGTTCAACCAGTACCTGGCCCAGCAGGGCTATGTGGTGTTCTCGCTGGACAACCGCGGCACCCCGCGCCGCGGCCGAGATTTCGGCGGCGCGCTGTATGGCGTGCAGGGTACGGTGGAAGTGGACGATCAGCTGCGCGGCGTGGCCTGGCTGAAGCAGCAGCCCTGGGTGGACCCGGCGCGCATCGGTGTGCAGGGCTGGTCCAACGGCGGCTACATGACTCTGATGCTGCTGGCCAAGGCATCCGACACGTACGCCTGCGGCGTGGCGGGCGCACCGGTCACCGACTGGGGCCTGTACGACACCCACTACACCGAGCGTTACATGAACCTGCCCGGCAACAACGCCAAGGGTTACGAGGAGGCCCGCGTGCTGTCGCACATCGACGGCCTGCGCTCGCGCCTGCTGTTGATCCACGGCATGGCCGACGACAACGTGCTGTTCACCAACGCCACGGTGCTGATGAGCGCGCTGCAGAAGCGGGGCCAGCCGTTCGAGCTGATGACCTATCCGGGCGCCAAGCATGGGTTGTCGGGCAGCAACGCGCTGCACCGCTACCGCCTGGCCGAAGATTTCCTGGGGCGCTGCCTGGCGCCCTGATCGCGTTGCCCCGCCACCGGCTCGACAAGGAGTACGCCGATGACACCGTCGCCCCCGATTCCCCCCGCCATCGCACGACGCAACTGGTGGGCGCGCCACTGGCGCTGGGCCATGCCCGCGCTGGTTCTGCTGGTGGCGCTGGGTGCCGTGCTGGCGATCGGGTTCGCACTGGACCGCTGGTCGCAGTGGAGCCGGGGCAGCGAGCCGTACGTGGAGGCGATGCGCCGCGCGCGCTGCAGCATCGAGCTGGTGCAGGTGCTGGGGGAGCCGATCGACGACGGCTACCTGCCGGTGGGCACGCTGCAGCAGGGCAGCGACGGCAGCGGCCGGGCCGACCTGGTGCTGAAGGTGCGCGGCCCCCAGGCGCACGGCGACCTGTTCCTGGCCGGGCGCCGCCAGCAGGCGCAGTGGGACTACCCGGTGATGTACGTGCTGACCGGCGACACCCACACCATCGACCTGACGGCGCTGGATGACGCCGAGGCGGTGACCCGCTGCGAGCTGGCCGACTGCCGGGCGCAGGGCGACTGCCCGCCCGCGCCGGCGCATCCGCCCTCGGTCCCGCGGCAGGCGCTGGAGGCCTGAGCGGCGCATGACCTCCGGCCGATTGCCGCCCGTGCCCTGAGTGCGTAGGGTCGCAGGCATCTCTTCGCTGGAGTTCCCGCATGAAGCCGCTCGTCCTTGCCGTTGCGCTGGCCCTCTCCGTTCCCGCCGCCTTGGCCGCGCCGCCGGCGCTGGCCGCCGCGCCGGCCGCCGGCAAGGCACCCGCGAGCCCGGCCTGGGTGGTCCGCAGCAACACGCTCGCGCAGATCCTGCTCGATGCCCAGGGCCCGTTCCAGCCCGAGGAGACCGGCTTCTTCGGCGTGCCGGGGTACGACGACAAGGTGGCCGACTTCGGTCCGGACAACGGCGCGCGCTACCGCGCGGCAATGGCCAAGGCGCGCGCCGAGCTGCAGGGCAAGCTGGCCACCGAACGCGATCCCAACGTGCGCCAGGACCTGGCGATCATGATCGCCGCGGCCACCCAGAACATCGAAGGCAGCGAACTCAACGAGAAATATCTGCTGCCGTGGACGGACACGCCGCAGACGGTGTTCAGCGGCCTCAACCTGCTGCTGTCCGATCAGGTTCCCGCCGAGCGCCGCGCCAAGGCGCTGGACCGCCTGAAGCGCTACGCCGGCCTGGTGCCGGGCAGCCAGCCGGTCACCACGCTGTCGCGGCAGCGCTATGAAGAGCGCCTGGCCGACACGTCCCTGCTGCAGCCGACGAAGATCGAGGTCGAGCAGTCGCTGGCCAACGTGGACACCTACATCAGCGGCATCGAGCAGCTGTTCGGCAAGTACAACGTGGCGGGTGCCGATGAGGCGTTGAAGACCATCGCCACGCAGCTGCGCGAGTACCGCGACTGGACCCGCAGAGAGGTGCTGCCCAAGGCCCGCACGGATACCCGCCTGCCGGCGCCGTTGTACGCCTTCCAGCTCAAGCGCGTGGGCATCGACATCGCGCCGGCGCTGCTGGTGCAGCGCGCGCAGCTGGAGTTCATGGAAACCCGTTCGGCGATGCGCCAGCTGGCGCCGCTGGTGGTGCAGGCCAAGGGCCTGAAGGTGACCGACCCGACCGACCCGGTCGCGGTGGTGCGCGCGCTGAAGGGCGACAAGATCGCCGATGACCAGCTGGAGCACCATTACCGTGGCGTGATCGATGCCATCGACCCGATCATCCGTCGCGAGAAGATTGTCGATGTGCCGCAGCGGCCGATGCAGATGCGGCTGGGGTCGGCGGCCGAGAGCGCCGCTTCGCCGGCGCCGCACTTCCTGCCCGCACCGCTGGTCGGCAACACCGGTCAGCAGGGCACCTTCGTGCTGCCGCTGGGCAATCCCGCCGCCGGCGACAAGGCGGCGCAGTACGACGACTTCAACTTCGGCTCGGCCGCATGGACGCTGAGCGCGCATGAAGGCCGGCCGGGCCACGAACTGCAGTTCACCGCGATGGTCGAGCGCGGCATTTCGCTGGCGCGCACCATGTTCGCGTTCAACTCGGTCAACGTCGAAGGCTGGGCGCTGTATGCCGAAGCGGAGATGGTGCCGTATGAACCGCTGGACGGGCAGCTGATCGCCCTGCAGTTCCGCCTGCTGCGCGCCGCACGCGCGATGCTCGATCCGATGCTCAACCTGGGGCTCACCGATCGCGCCAACGCCGAACGCGTGTTGATCGACGAGGTGGGGCTGTCCAAGGCGATGGCCACCCAGGAACTGGACCGCTACACCGTGCGCGCGCCCGGCCAGGCCGGCAGCTATTTCTACGGTTACACACGGATCCTGGAGCTGCGCATGCAGACCGAGCTGGCGCTGGGCAACCGCTTCGACCGGCTGGCGTTCAACAACTTCCTGCTCGACCAGGGCCTGCTGCCGCCGGACCAGCTCACCGACGCGGTCAATGAGGTGTTCGTGCCCAAGCACCGCCAATGACCCTGCGGGTGACGCCGGCCGCTGGCCGGCATCCCCGGGGGCGCATTACTTCTGCGGTGTGATCGTCTGCGCCGGCAGGCGGGCCGCCGGCGGCGGATTGGGTACCCAGATGGCCACGCCGGCCGCGCGCTTCTGCGTGGTCGGAATGCCGATACCCATGCCGCCGCCCACGTGCGAGCCGTAGCTGCCCGCACCCACGGACATGCCTACCGGCGAGCCGCTGGAGCCCACGCCCATCAGGATCACGCCGTTGGCGCCGAGCGCGGCCGCTTCGCGCTTGAGTCGCATCACGGCCGCGTCGGTCTGGCCCTGCGTACCGAAACCGACCGCGCTGGACGACTCCAGCTGGGCGATCTCGACCGACCCGGCCGGTGGCGTCGAATAGATCTGCACGGTGGCCGGGTCGACCGGCGCGCGCGCCTGGCCCAGCATCACCTTGGACGTACTGGCGCAGCCGGCCACGGACAGCAGCAGGCCCAGCAGTGCGATGGATCGGATGTTCATGGCATCACCCCTGATGGTATGGGCCGGTCGGCCTGTGGCGCGATCATCCGGGCTGGCAACTGAATCGGTGCCAACCTCGTGACCCGCACGCTAGCACCGTCGGGGTGACGCCGTCGCAACGGTTCCCTGGTCGGTGCGGCCCACGCGCGCGCAGGCCGGGCTTTAGGCTATGGTGGGCCAGGCAACCATCACAAGGAATCGCGGCATGGGATTGATCAGTCTGTTGTGGGGCATCCTGGCGCTGCTGTGGATGATCCTGGCGCTGATTCCGCTGCTGGGCTGGGGCAACTGGTTCCTGATTCCCTTCGCCGCGGTGGGGGCGATCATCGCCGCCATCGGCATCCTGTTCACGCATCCAAGCAAGCGCGGCCGGGCCTGGGCCGGGCTGGTCCTGAACGGCATCGTGGTGGTGGTGGCGATCCTGCGGCTGGGGCTGGGCGGCGGCATCGTCTGAGCCGGGTCCGCGTCGCCTGCGGCGGTGCGACAGACGGTCGCACCGTCATGGGCCCCGGCGCGCATCGGCGTAGAATGCCCGCTGCCGCCCTGGCTGCTGCCGGCGGCGCTACGCCCGTCCGGGCGCTTTTCCTGCACCGATGATCATTCGCCCTCGTCCCCACGGCTGGCAACTGCTGTACATCCTGCGCGGCTCCATCGTTCCGGCGGTGGCGCCCAAGGTGCTGACCATCCTGTTGCTGGCGGTGGCCGCGGCCACTCTGGCCGAGGTGTGGCATCCGCCGGGCATCGAGCGCGTCTCGGTGGCCCCGTTCACCCTGCTTGGCCTGGTGCTGTCGATCTTCCTCAGCTTCCGCAACAACGCCTGTTTCGAGCGGTGGTGGGAAGGGCGCAAGCTGTGGGGCCAGCTGGTCTATGAATCGCGCAGCCTGGCGCGACTGTGCACCGCGCTGCTGGCCGACGACGCGCCGCGCCGCGATCGCATCTGCCGCCTGGGCATTGGTTTCGCACACGCCCTGGCCGCCAGACTGCGCGGGCGCGATGTCGCGTTGGCCGCGTTGCCTTGGGTAGCCGAGGCCGACCAGACGCGTTTCGGCGAGCGCCTGAACGCCCCCGATCAACTGCTGGCGATGATCGCCGCCGACCTGGCCGAGCCGCTGCGTGCCGGCCGTCTGGACCCGATCCTCTACGCCCGCTTCGAGACCCGCCTGCACGCGATGTCGAGCATCCAGGCCGGTTGTGAGCGCATTCTGTCCACGCCGCTGCCATTCGCCTACACATTGCTGCTGCATCGCTGCGCATGGATGTTCTGCGTGCTGCTGCCCTTCGGCCTGGCCAGTTCGCTGGGCTGGGCCACGCCGGTGGTGTCGGCGGTGCTGGCCTATGCCTTCTTCGGTCTGGATCAGCTCGGCGAGGAGATGGAAGAGCCGTTCGGGCTGGAGCCCAACGACCTGCCACTGGATGCGCTGGTGCGCACCATTGAAATCGACCTGCTCGACAGCCTCGGGGTGCAGCCGCTGCCCGAGCCGCTGCAACCGCGGCAGTACCTGCTGCAGTAACCCCGCATTCCGCCCCCGGAGCACTTCATGGCCCACCCCGACTATCGCCCCCGCCGCATGCGTCACGACGAATTCTCGCGCCGGCTGATGCGCGAGAACACGCTGACCACCGACGACCTGATCTACCCGGTGTTCGTGCACGAACTGGATGGCCGCGCGCCGGTGGCCTCGATGCCGGGCGTGGAGCGTCTGTCCATCGACGAACTGCTCAAGGTCGCCGAAGAGGCGCTGGAACTGGGCATTCCGGTGATCGATCTGTTCCCGGTGATCGACCCGGCCGGCAAGTCGCTGGATGCGGCCGCCGCGTGGGACGACAACGGCCTGGCCCAGCGCGCCATCCGTGCACTGAAATCGCGCTTCCCGGAGCTGGGCGTGATGACCGACATCGCGCTGGACCCGTACACCACCCACGGCCAGGACGGCATCATCGACGGCAACGGCTACGTGCTCAACGACATCACCGTCGAGGCGCTGGTCAGGCAGTCGCTGTCGCATGCGGCCGCTGGCGTGGACATCGTGTCTCCGTCGGACATGATGGACGGCCGCATCGGCGCCATCCGCCGCGCGCTGGATGCCGACAATCATGTCAACGTGCGCATCATGGCCTACTCGGCCAAATACGCCTCGGCGTTCTATGGCCCGTTCCGTGATGCGGTGGGCAGCTCGGCCAGCCTCGGCAAGGCCGACAAGAAGACCTACCAGATGGACCCCGCCAACGGCGACGAGGCGATGCGCGAGATCGCGCTGGACCTGGAGGAGGGGGCGGACATGGTGATGGTCAAGCCGGGCATGCCGTACCTGGATCTGGTGCGCCGGGTGAAGCAGCAGTTCGGCGTGCCGACCTTCGCTTACCAGGTCAGTGGCGAGTACGCGATGATGAAGGCCGCCTTCGCCAACGGCTGGCTGGACGAGCGCGCCTGCGTGCTCGAATCGCTGATCGGCTTCAAGCGGGCCGGCGCCGATGGCGTGCTGACCTATTTCGCCCCGCAGGTGGCGCGTTGGCTGCGCGAACGCTGACAATACGCGTCGACACGCGAACAGGACGACGATGATGCAGACGATGGGGTGGGTGCAGTGGATCACCTGGGGCACGGGCGTACTCGCCTTCGCGGTGGTGATCGGCCTGGTGATCGGCGGCGTGCGTCGAGCCGCCCGACGGGCGCCCGAGCAGCCATCGGCCGCCGCGCGCGTGGCCCGCGAAGCGCAGCTTTCACCGGCCCTGCAGGCACGACTGGCCGCGTTGAACCAGCGCAAGGACAACGGCGAGATCAGTGAAGCCGAGTACGAACGGCTGCGTGCAGACCTGTTGCAGCAGCCATAGCGGCAGCGTGGGCCGGCCGCAGGTCGGCTGCTCCGCCCCTCACCGGCACCCGGCTACCGACGGTGTCCGGATCCGATACAGATCCACTCCGCCCGCCCGGGGCGCCCGCGCCTGACCCGCCAGCACCAGCTCGGATGGCTTGGACGCATCCACCACCGGCGCGCCGGTCTGGCCCTCGGCGGTGTTGAACGACAGCGTCAGCGGCACCGCGGCCTGGCGGTGATCGCAGCCCACCAGCCACACCTGCGACTGGCCCTCGGCCACGCGGGTGATGGCCAGCGCACCGTCGTTGCCCAGCCATTCGCCACCCAGTTCGTCGGCTGGGCCATTGAGCGGGGCTGGCAACGCGGTCACCGCAGCGAAACCGTTGCCCTGCACCGCCGCCTGGAACAGATCGAACCCGCCGCGGGTGCCGGCGCCATCGCGCGCGAACAACAGGGCCTGCCCATCCGGGCGCAGTGCCGGGCGACGCTCGTTGGCCCGGGTGTTGATCGTGACCGGCAGCGCCATCACCGGCCCGAAACCGCCGTTGGCCTGTACCGCCACGGTGTACAGATCGACGCCGCCGCGCCCGCCGGGCCGGTTGGAGGCGAAGTACAGCCAGCGCCCGTCGTGGCTGAAGTAGGGATCGATTTCATCGCTGCCGGTGTTGAGCGCCAGCGGGGTGGGGTCCTGCCAGCGCCCGTCGCGCAGCACGGCCTGCCAGAGGTCCCAGCCCCCGGCGCCGCCGCTGCGGTCCGACGCCCATACGATGCGCTGCCCGTCCGGCGCGACGGTGGCCTGGGCCTCGTTGGCCTTGGTCGAAACCACGCCCATGCCTTCGATGCCGAACTCGGAAAGCGCCATCGCACCCGGTACGAAGAGTAAACTCAGGCTCAGCGCGAGCAGTGACAGGGGAGTGCGCATCGTCGCTTCCGTTGGGGTTTGCGTTCCAATCCAGGCCCGGAGTTTAAGACACCCATGACCGCCCGTTACGCCGTATTCGGCCAGCCCATCGCCCATTCGCAGTCGCCGCACATCCATGCCGCCTTCGCGCGCCAGGAAGGCATCGCGCTGGACTACCGCGCCATCGAGGCGTCGCCGGCCGGGTTCACCGCCGCGCTGGAGGCATTCGCCGCCGATGGCGGTGTGGGCGCCAACATCACCGCTCCGCTCAAGGAAGCGGCGTTCGCGCTGTGCCAGACCTTCACCTCGCGGGCCAAGCTGGCCGGCTCGGTCAACACGCTGCTGCGCAAGGGCGATTACTGGCACGGCGACACCACCGACGGCGTCGGCCTGGTCCGCGACCTCACCGAACGCCATGAGCTGGACCTGCGCGGCCGCCGCGTGCTGCTGCTCGGTGCCGGCGGCTCGGCGCGCAGCGTGGCGCCGGCCCTGCTCGATGCCGGCATCCGCGAGCTGGTGGTGGTGAACCGCACCACCGAGCGCGCCGACGCGCTGGTCGATGCCATCGGCGAACCGGGGCGCGCGCTGAGCCGCTACTGGGACGACCTGCGCGACCTGGGCGACTTCGAGCTGATCGTCAACGCCACCTCGGCCGGCCGCGACCGCGAGGCGAAGTTCGAGCTGCCGCTGTCGCTGGTCAACAGCATGACCACCGCGGTTGACCTCAATTACGGCGACGCGGCCATCGCCTTCCTGGCCTGGGCGCGTGCGGCGCAGTGCCGCAACACCGTCGATGGCCTTGGCATGCTGGTGGAGCAGGCCGCGGCCAGCTTCCAGCAGTGGCACGAGGTGCGCCCGCAGACCGACGCCGTGTATGCCGAGCTGCGCACCACGCTGGCGCCGCTGGCCGGGCAGGACTGACCGGGAATGGATACCGGGATGTTGATGACGATGCTGAGTCTGGTGGGCGTACGCCTGCCGATCCTGATCGCGCTGGGCGTGGCCCTGGTGTGGGTGGTGGACAGCCCGCGCGGCGCGGTCCGCACCGCGGCGCTGTCCGGGCTGGGCATCCTGGCAGCCACCTGCATCCTCGGCATGGTGGTGTCGCTGCTGCCGGTGTGGTGGATACAGCAGAACCAATACGAGAACCTGCAGTCGCTCAGCCTGTGGCTGGGCGTCGCCCACTTCGGCCTGTCGCTGGCCGAGGCATTCGGCCTGGTGCTGGTGGTCTGGGCGATGACCCGCGCGCTGCGCCAGCGCGGCACGGCCGGCTGACCCTGCGTGCGTGGCGCCGCCGGCTGTGCCGGCGTGCGCCGCGTCGCGGAACTGAACCAATGCCGGCCACGGCCATGCCCTGGGCATGAGAAAATACCGGACGTGATTCAGGCAGGACCCTCCCGGCGTGACCGAAAAAGTTGAAGCCCCGCGCGCGCTGAACGACGAGCTCAAAACCGTCATCCGCGATGCCTACGCCAAGCTGCAGGCCAATACCCCCGGCTTCAGCACCCGGCGTTCGCAGAGCCAGATGATCGGCGTGGTCTCGCGTGCGCTGTCGCACAGCGGCGGCGTTGGCGTGGTCGAAGCGCCCACCGGCGTGGGCAAGTCGCTGGGCTACCTGACCGCCGGCGTGCCGATCGCACTGGCCACGAAGAAGAAGCTGGTGATCAGCACCGGCACCGTGGCGCTGCAGTCGCAGCTGTTCGAGCGCGACATTCCCAATTTCCTCAAGGCCACCGGCATTGAAGCCACCGTGGCGCTGGCCAAGGGACGCACCCGCTACCTGTGCACGCGCAACGCCGCTGAGGCGCATGGCGATGGCGCGCAGGAAGGCATGTTCGAGGACGAGCAGCCGCTGTTCGATCGCCCGCTGGCACCGATCGAGATGGATCTGGCGCAGTCGCTGAGCAAGGCCTTCCTCGAAGGTCGCTGGAACGGTGACCTGGACAACGCGCCGGAAACGATCAGCAACACCCTGCGCTCGCGCATCACCACGCCGGCGTCGGGCTGTGCCGGGCGCAAGTGCGCGTACTCGGCGCAGTGCGCGGTGCTGCGCTCGCGCAACACGGTGCGTGAGGCGCAGATCGTGGTCACCAATCACGCGCTGCTGCTGTCGGCGCTGTCGATCGGCGACAGCGACAACGGCCAGCCGCTGATCGCCCCGCCCGGCGACATGCTGCTGGTGCTCGACGAAGGCCATCACATCGGCAATGTCGCCATCGATCAGGGCGCGGCCAGCCTGGCGATGGACGAGATGGCCAAGCGCACCGGCCGGCTGCAGATCGTGATCGCGGCGGCCTACCGCGCCGTGGACAAGGACAAGCTGGGCAATCTGCTGCCCAACGAAGCGATCGAGGTGGCGGCGCGCGTCAGCAAGCAGCTCAAGGCCTTCCGCGATGTGGTCGGACGCAGCTGGCAACCTGATCCGTCGGCGCAGGAGCCGATGTGGCGTGCCCCGAACGGACGCCTGCCGGACATCTGGATGGCCGACATCGAGGCGCTCGCCGACGACACCCGCGCGCTGTTCAACTGGGCCCATGCCGCGCATGCGCAGGTGGCCAAGGGCAAGCCAGAGGATGCCGCGCGCGAGCGCCTGCAGCGCACGCTGGGCATGGCGTTGGAAATGATCGAGCAGCAGCACAACCTGTGGGCGGCCTGGCGCCGCGAGGACAAGGACGGCCAGCCACCGACCGCACGCTGGGTCACGCTGTCGCGCGACGGCGACCTGATCCTGCACGGCTCGCCGGTGTCGGCGGCCAACGTACTGCGCAAGCTGCTGTGGGACGAGGTGGATTCGGTGGTGATGACCTCCGCTACCCTCACCGGCGGTGGCGACTTCCAGGCGCTGGCGATCGACAACGGCATCCCCGCCGAGGCGGAGATGGTGTCGCTGGCCTCGCCATTCGACCTGCCCAACCAGGCCGAGCTGATCGTGCCGGCATTCCCGGTGACGCCCGACGACCGCGAGCGCCACCCCAAAGAGGTGGCCAAATACCTGGTCAGCGAACTGGATTGGGGCAAGGGCAGCATCGTGCTGTTCACCTCGCGCTGGAAGATGGAGAAGGTCGCCGAGCTGATGCCGGCCGCCGAGCGCAAGCGGGTGCTGGTGCAGGGCGAAAGCGCCAAGCAGAAGATGATCGATGAGCACCTGCGGCGCACGGCGGCGGGCGAGGGTTCGGTGCTGTTCGGCCTGAACTCGTTCGGCGAAGGCCTGGATCTGCCCGGCGAGGCGTGCACCACCGTGGTGATCACCCAGGTACCGTTCGCGGTGCCGACCGACCCGCAGACCTCCACGCTCGGCGAGTGGTTCGAAAGCCGCGGGCTGAACGCCTTCAACCTGATCGCCATCCCCCACGCGCTGCGCACGTTGACCCAGTTCGCCGGCCGCCTGATCCGTACTTCGACCGACACCGGCCGCGTGATCATCCTCGACTCGCGGCTGCTGACCCGTCGATACGGCAAGCGCATCATCGACGCGCTGCCGCCGTTCAAGCGGGTGATCGGGTAACACGCGGCGCTTCGCGCGCACCGGTCCGGCGGCGCAGAAGGCGGCGTGCGTCGCGCGGGCGGGGGTCAGGGCCGGGCGGACCTTCTCGACGCAGCCGGGCTCAGTCCTCCAGCTTCGCCAGATCCCGCACCGCGCCCTTGTCGGCACTGGTGGCCAGCAGCGCATACGCCTTCAGCGCGCCGGTGACCTTGCGCGGGCGCGCCTCGCGCGGTTTCCAGCCCAGCGCGTCCTGTTCGGCGCGGCGTGCCGCCAGCGTGGCGTCATCCACCCGCAGATCGATGCGCCGTGCGGGGATGTCGATGCGGATGCGGTCGCCGTCGCGGACCAGGCCGATGGTGCCGCCCGAGGCTGCTTCCGGTGAGGCGTGCCCGATGGACAGGCCCGAGGTGCCGCCGGAGAAGCGGCCGTCGGTGAGCAGGGCGCACTGCTTGCCCAGCCCCTTGGATTTCAGGTAGCTGGTCGGGTACAGCATCTCCTGCATGCCCGGGCCACCGCGTGGGCCTTCGTAGCGGATCACCACCACGTCGCCGGCCATCACTTCATCGGCGAGGATGCCGCGCACGGCGTCGTCCTGGCTTTCGAACACGCGCGCGTTGCCTTCGAACACGTGGATGGATTCATCCACGCCGGCGGTCTTCACCACGCAGCCATCCACGGCCAGGTTGCCGCGCAGCACCGCCAGCCCGCCTTCGGCGGAGTAGGCATTGGCGACATCGCGGATGCAGCCTTCGGCACGGTCCACGTCCAGTGTCGGCCAGCGCGTGGCCTGGCTGAAGGCGACCTGGGTCGGGATGCCGGCGGGACCGGCGCGGAAGAAGTCGTGGACCGTCGCATCGTCGCTCACGGCGACATCCCAGCGTGCGATCGCCTCGGCCAGCGTGCGGCTGTGTACGGTGGGTACGTCGGTATGCAGCAGTCCGCCGCGGGCGAGTTCGCCGAGGATGCCGTACACGCCGCCGGCGCGATGCACGTCTTCCATGTGGTACTTCGGCGTGTTCGGCGCGACCTTGCACAGCTGCGGCACGCGCCGCGACAGCGCATCGATGGCATGCAGATCGAAGTCCACCTCCGCCTCCTGCGCCGCGGCCAGCAGATGCAGGATGGTGTTGGTCGAGCCGCCCATCGCGATGTCCAGCGTCATCGCGTTCTCGAAGGCGGCACGCGTGGCGATGCCGCGCGGCAGCGCGCGCGCATCCTCGCCGCCGTACCAGCGGTGGCACAGTTCCACGATCAGGCGCCCGGCGCGGCGGAACAGCTGCTCGCGGTCGGCATGCGTGGCCAGGGTCGAGCCGTTGCCCGGCAGCGACAGGCCCAGCGCTTCGGTCAGGCAGTTCATCGAGTTGGCGGTGAACATGCCCGAGCACGAGCCGCAGGTGGGGCAGGCGCTGCGCTCGTACTCGGCCACCTTCTCGTCGCTGGCGCTTTCATCGGCTGCGATCACCATCGCATCCACCAGGTCCAGCTTGTGCTCGGACAGCCGCGTCTTGCCGGCTTCCATCGGCCCGCCGGAGACGAACACCACCGGGATGTCCAGGCGCAGCGCGGCCATCAGCATGCCGGGGGTGATCTTGTCGCAGTTGGAGATGCACACCAGCGCATCGGCGCAGTGCGCGTTGACCATGTACTCCACCGAGTCGGCGATGATCTCGCGGCTGGGCAGCGAGTACAGCATGCCGTCGTGGCCCATCGCGATGCCATCGTCCACCGCGATCGTATTGAACTCCTTGGCCACGCCGCCCACCTGCTCGATCTCGCGCGCCACCAGCTGGCCGAGATCCTTCAGGTGGACGTGCCCGGGCACGAACTGGGTGAACGAGTTGGCGATGGCGATGATCGGCTTGTGGAAGTCGCCATCGGTCATGCCGGTGGCGCGCCACAGGGCGCGGGCCCCGGCCATGTTGCGGCCGGCGGTGGACGTGCGGGAGCGGTATTCAGGCATGGGGGCTGGCAGGATCTGGCGGGCGGTGGGGGCGCGTTTCGCCTCGATTCTGCCCAAAAATTGCGGTTGCGTTTGCAACCACCTGCCCCCGGCAGGCGACCGCTCCGATAGGCTGCATCCTGAAATGCCGTTCATCTTTTCGGCTTTGCCGATTTCGGTTGTTCGCGGCGATGAGGCATCATGGAGCGGATAACCGCACGAGGGGGCATGACGCCATGAAACGTTCCAGGACCACCGCGCTGCTGCTGATGAGCGCCGCGCCGCTGCTGTTCACCGCCTGCCAGAAGGACGAGGCCGTCCAGGTGCAGGAAGGGTTGTACACCTCGGTGCAGGCCTGCACCGACGCCACCGGCGACCCGTCCAGCTGCCGCGCGGCTTTTGCCGAGGCACAGAAGCAGTCGGCCGATGCCGCGCCGAAGTACGCCTCGCGCGAGGCCTGCGAGGCCGACTACAACGCCGAGCAGTGCGTGGAACAGAAGACCTCGACCGGCCACTCGTTCATCGGCCCGATGATGATGGGCTTCTTCATGTCGCAGATGCTCAGCAACCGCGGCGCCGGTCTGGCGCAGCAGCCCTCGGCGGCCCCGGCCTACCAGGACAAGGCCAAGGGCTGGGCGCGTCCGGCCCCGGGCGGCAGCGGCGGGCTGAATACCGCCAGCGGCATCGGTGCCGGCAAGGCGGGCCTGGCCCCGGTCAGCGCCACCCCGAACCGCGCGGTGACCGCCAGCCGTGGCGGCTTCGGCAGCACCAGCAGCAACCGCAGCAGCGTCGGCGGCTGATCGATGCAGCGCGTCCGTATTGCCGAGCGCAGCCAATGGCGCGCCCGGGCCGAGGAGTCGGGGTTCGCCTTCCACACCATCGATGGCCTGCCGTACTGGGATGAGAGCGCGTACTACGCCTTCACCCTGCGCCAGATCGAGCAGGACATCGAAGACCCCAGCGCCGAGCTGCATGCGATGGCGATGGACCTGGTCGAGGACGTGGTGGGCAGCCAGCAGTTGATGGAACAGCTGGCGATCCCGCCGGCGTTCCGCGACTGGATCGCCGACAGCTGGCGTCGGCGCGAGCCGCACCTGTACGGTCGGCTCGACTTCGCGTACGACGGCACCGGTCCGGCCAAGCTCTACGAGCTCAATTACGACACCCCGACCTCGCTGTTCGAGGCGTCGTTCTTCCAGTGGCAATGGCTGGAAGACCAGCGCAACCAGAACCGTCTGCCGCCGCACGCCGATCAGTTCAACGCCATCCACGAGGCGCTGGTCGAGCGCTTCGCCGCGCTGTCGGCGCAGCTGCCGCCGCCGCTGTACTTCAGTGCCGTGGGTGCCTCGGTCGAAGACCAGGGCACGGTGGCCTACCTGCGCGACTGTGCGGCCCAGGCCGGGCTGCGTGGCGAGTCCATCGCGATCGAGGACATCGGCCTGTCCGAGGACGGGCGCTTCACCGCGCTGGACGACACGGTGATCGGCAGCCTGTTCAAGCTGTACCCGCTGGAAGACCTGATGACCGAATCGTTCGGCCAGGCGCTGCCCGGCTCGGGCGTGCAGCTGCTGGAACCGGCGTGGAAGGCGATCCTCAGCAACAAGGGCGTGCTGCCGTTGCTGTGGGAGCGCCATCGCGGCCACCCCAACCTGCTGGCCGCCGACTTCGACGACGGCAGCGCACTGCCGGCCGGCTGGGTGCGCAAGCCGCTGTTCTCGCGCGAAGGCGCCAACGTGGCCATGCACCTGGCCGATGGCAGCTGGCAGGAAAGCGAAGGCCCGTACACCGGTCCGGCGATCCGCCAGGCCGCCCATCCGCTCACTGCGTTCGAGGGTGGCTATCCGCTGGTTGGCAGCTGGATCGTGGGCGACCAGGCCTGTGGCATGGGCATCCGCGAAGACAACAGCCGCATCACCCGCGACAGCGCCCGCTTCGTCCCGCACGCGATCATCGACGAAGCGCCAACCCGCATCTTCGTCTGATGGCGGTGGCGCGCAACCGCAGCCTGCGCCCCGGGCCAGTGGCGGGGCGCCACCTGGACGACGGGCATGGCCTGTGGCGCTACGCCGACCGCATCGCCGTGCGCTGCCACCGGTGTGCCGCGCCCGGCTGGGTGGTCAGGGGATCCAGGACGGCCGGCTTCCGCTGCCTGTCCTGCAGTCTGGTGCTCGAAGAAGGAAACGCCTGCGGCTGCGGCTGCTGTGGCGCCGGGACGTGGGTGGGGCCGGTGCGCTACAGCGGGCGGCGGCCCTGCGGCTACTGCGGGCACCAATGGCTGCACGCGCAGGCGCATCGCGCGGTGGCCTCCCCGCCCCTGCAGGCGCTTCCGGTTGCCTGCGCCCAATGCGGGCGCAGCAGCGATGTCAGTGTGAGCGTGCAGCCGGTGCGCGATGCCGAATCGAATGACCCGTACTTCGGCATGCCGCTGCTGCTGGTCGAGCGCACCCGCGCCGGGCTGCTCTGGGCCTACAACCAGGCGCATCTGCAGGCGTTGCACGACTATGCCGGTGCCATGCTGCGCGAGCGCGCCGGTGTCACCAATGGCTCGATGTTCTCGCGCCTGCCGCACTGGATGAAGCTGGCCCGCAACCGCGCGCTGCTGCAGAAAGCCACCGCGCGCCTGATCGCCAAGGCCAACGCCATCCGCTAGGTACCGACCGCCCTAGAGCAACCCGTCGCGCTTGACCGCCAGATACCGCTCCACCAGCGCGCCAGGCAGCGCATCCGCAGTCACATCCAGCACCATCACCCGATGGCTGCGCAGCGCCTCATGCGCTTCATTGCGCTGTTGCAGGTAGCGCGCGATGGCGCCGGCCCGGATGGCGTCCTCCATGCTCTCCACCGGCTCGGCGAGCGCATCATCCAGTTCCCGCTCGCGCAGGCTGGCCACGCACACCAGGTGCTGGCGCTGCAGCAGGCGCACGGCCGCCAGCAGGTCTTCGATGTCTTCATCGCGCACGTTGGTGACCAGCATCACCAGCGAGCGGCGGCGCTGGCGCAGGCTCAGCTCGGTGGCCGCGGCCAGATAGTCGGTCGCTACCGGGCGTGCCTGCAGGTCGTGGCTGGCGCGCAGCAGCGTATCGATCGCGCCCATGCCGCGTTGCGGCGCGACCCAGCGCTGGTCGCCGCCACTGGCGAGCAGCCCTACGCCGTCGCCCTGGCGCAGCGCCAGGTAGGACACCACCAGCGCCGCGTTGAGGACATGATCGAAGTGCGACAGACCGCCCTCGCTGGCCATCATGCGACGACCGGTATCGATCATCAGCACCATCTGCTGGTTCTTCTCGTCCTGGTACTCGCGCGAGATCAGCTTGCGCGCGCGCGAAGTCGCCTTCCAGTCGATCTGCCGCAGGCTGTCGCCGACGCGGTACTCGCGCATCTGGTGGAAATCGGTACCTTCACCACGGCGGCGCTTCAGGTGCGCCCCGACCAGTCGCGAGGCCTGTTCGGCGCTGAACAGCGCGAAGCGGGTCAACGGCACAAAGTTGGGGTACACCCTCACCGCCAGCGTTGACGGCAGGGTGCGCCGTTGCCGCCACAGACGCCACGGCGCGTGCACGCGCAGGTGTACGCCGTCGAACAGGAAGCGGCCGCGCGCCGTCGGGGTCAGCGTGTAGTCCACGCTGCTGGCCACCATCGGCTTGAGCGACAACGCGCGCGGCAGGCCCTTCACGGCCCACGCGCCAGGAACCAGATCGAACACGTCCACGCGCTGGCGCAGGCTCGATTCCAGCCGCAGCGTGACGCTGCGGTCCACGTTCAGCGCCAGCGCTTCGGGCAGTGCGCGCTGCACGCTCGGAGAGGGCTGCCGCCACAGGCGCACCAGGTCGATCAGCGCGAGCCCGGCGATGCCGGCGGCGAGCATCCACCAGACGCGCACGGGCCACAGCCCGAACGCGACCGGCAGCCCGCACAGGCCCCAGCCGCACAGCAGTGCCAGCAGCGGCGGGGCCGGCCTCATTTGCGCGGCGCTTCCACCTTGGCCAGCAGCGCGCCCAGCGCGTCGTCGGCGGACTGGCCTTCGATCTGCAGTTCGGGGGCCAGCGCGATGCGGTGGCGCAGGGCGGGCTTGGTGATGTCGCGGACATCATCGGGGGTGACGAAATCGCGACCGGACAGCACTGCCTGTGCACGCGCGGCACGCACCAGCGCGATGCTGCCGCGCGGGCCTGCACCCAGCGCGATGCCCGGCCATTGGCGCGTGGCGGCAACGATGCGCACCGCATAGTCGATCACTTCGGGGTCCACGGTGATCGCTGCGGTGGCCCGCTGCAGTTCCACCACATCGGCCGCGCCGAGCACGCGCGGCACCTGCGACAGATCGAAGTCGCCAGCGCTGCGGCCGGTGGTGATCGCATCGACCATGCGCTTCTCGTCTTCCAGCGCCGGGTAGTCGATGATCACCTTGAGCAGAAAGCGGTCCAGCTGCGCCTCGGGCAGGGGATAGGTGCCCTCCTGCTCCACCGGGTTCTGCGTGGCCAGGGCCAGGAACGGCGGCGACAGCGGGAACGCCTTGCCCTCGATGGTGACCTGGCCTTCCTGCATCACTTCCAGCAGGGCCGACTGGGTCTTTGCCGGCGCGCGGTTGATTTCATCGGCCAGCAGCAGGTTGGTGAACACCGGGCCGCGGCGGATCTTGAAGCTCTCGGTCTTCGGGTCGTACACCGCATGGCCGCTGACGTCGCTGGGCATCAGGTCCGGGGTGAACTGCACGCGTCCGTAATCCAGCTCCAGTGCCTGGGCCAGCGCGCGTACCAGCAGGGTCTTGCCCAGGCCCGGTACGCCTTCGATCAGCACGTGGCCGCCGGCCAGCAACGCGATCAGGATCTGGTCGAGCACGTCGGACTGGCCGATGAACGCGCGGCCGACCGCCTCGCGCACGGCGTCGACGCGGTCGATCAGCGACGTGCCGGACACGGAGGCAGGTGAGGCATCGAGAGACGGTGGCGTGGAAGCGATGGGATCGGTCATAGCAGGTTTCTCATCTGGATCAGCAGGCGGATGCGGTCGCGCAGGCCGGCGACGTCGTGGGCAGCGGGCGGCTGCAGGGCAATGCGGACGCGGTCGTGCGACCACTGCAGCAGGGTGGCGATGGCGTGGATCCGGGCGTCGCCCCCCAGCGCCGCGGCGGTCGGTGCACGTCGGCGCAGGCGGTTGAGGAAGGCCTGCCGCACGGCGTCGTACAGCAGCGGTGCCTTGCCGTAGCGGAGCAGGTGCTCGCCGCTGGCGCGGACATGTTCGAGCAGCGAGCGGCGTTCGACTGCAGGCGAGGGCAGCAGGCTGCCCATGCGTTGCGCGCGCAGCCACAGCCAGCCCAGCAGCGCCAGCAGCAACGGCACCCACACCGGCCAGCCATCATGGAACACGCGCTGCCACAGCGAGGGCGGGCGCGTGCCATATACCAGCCATACCGTGCCCTTGCCGTAGTTGGGCGCGAGCACGTAGCGGGCAAGATCGCGATGGGCCTTGTCGTGGAGGCCGTCCACGCCCGGTGCCGCGCTGTTCTTCATGAAGTTCAGGTCGGCGAGCACATCCACGGTGCCGGCGGCACGGCGCAGCCGGACGAACACGTGGCCGTGCTCCTCATCGCGCCACGCCTGTGCCACACGGATGCCGGTCGGTGGATCGACATCGAAGCGGCGGCTGTCGCAGAACTCGACGTGGTTGACATCGTCGGCCACATGGAATGGCGCGCACGCGTTGCGTCGCGACGTCCCGTCGACGCCGAGCATATCCAGCAGCGGGCCATTGTCCGCTGTGTCGTCCGCCGCGTCGTCGGCGGTGAGCGGGGTCGTGCGGACGATCAGGTGACCGCCGCGCTCCACCCAGTCCAGCAGCGCGCGCGCCGTGGTCGGCGGCAGCGCGGCACTGTCCTGCAGCAGCACCACAGTGTCGTGCGGCTGCAGTGCCATCGCCGTCAGGTCCAGGCGCGGTCGCGCATTCGCCTCCAGGCCGTCGGCGCGCAGCGCCTGGCCGAGCACGTACAGCGGGTTGTAGCGGGCTTCGCCCTGCGGCGGCAGCGTCTCCACGCGGGTCACGCGCTCATGCGTGCGCAGGAACAGGATGGTCAGCGGCACTGCCACGACCAGCAGCAGGGCCACCGCCAGCAGCCAGCGCAGACGCGTCCTCATGCCTGCCACCGGAACTGCTCGCGCAGGCTGCCGGCGAGCGCATCGAACTCGGCGTCATCGGGCAGGCGGCCGGCGTACGCCGCGTACTGCCAGACCCGCACGACGCGGGCGAACGCTGTGCGGTCGCCTTCGTCGGGCATGCGTCGGGCCGCGCGCAGGCACTGCGCTTCGGTGGCGCCGGGCGGCAGGCTGACCTGCGCACGCTCGCTCATGCTCTCCACGCTGGC
This sequence comes from Stenotrophomonas sp. NPDC077421, assembly GCF_049545505.1. Lineage (NCBI taxonomy): Bacteria > Pseudomonadati > Pseudomonadota > Gammaproteobacteria > Lysobacterales > Lysobacteraceae > Stenotrophomonas > Stenotrophomonas sp. NPDC077421. The sequence continues at coordinate 92,099 of NZ_JBMWDP010000001.1, forward strand.
CCGGTACAGCAGCGCCAGAGCCTGGCGCGGCCGTCCCTGCTGCCACAGTGCGCGCGCGCGCGTTGCCACATCCGGCGGCACCACGTCGGGCAGGGTGATCGCGTCCTCCTGCACGGGCGTTGCCTCCTTCTCGCGCCGCCGACGGCCGCTGCCGCGCAGCCACGGCAGCCAGCGTCGTGTAGTCAACAGCAGAATCACCACCAGCACGCCCACGAACGCCCACAGACCCCATTCGGCGATCTGCGCCGACCACTGTGCCGCCGTTTTCGTGCGCGCGCTGCGTTCGGTCGGACGGGCATCCAGTTCCTTCTTCTTCTTTTTGTCCGCAGCGTCGTCGGGAATGCGCCGCCATTCGGTGACGGTGCGGGTCGGATGCTGCAGCGGATCCTCGTAGGCGCGCTCCACGGCCTGGCGGAAGCCGGCGGTGTCCACCGGATCGTTGCCGAAGATCGATGGTGCGTCGCGCGGCGGGGTCTGCCCGCCCTCACGGCGCTTCTGGATGCGCTCGCGGATCTGCGCCTCCTGTACGTCGGCATCGCCGCCGGTGGTGTCCGTATCGGGCGCGGTGTCGTCGACCGTGTTGGCGGGGGGTGCCTGCTGGGCATGCAGCACGCCGGCCGGCCAGGCAAGCACCAGCGCCAGCATCAGCAGCGGCGCGGCCTGGCGCAGGCGTTCGCGCAGACGTCGGAAGGCGATCTCCACATCCCACGCTTCCATCTCGGTGCGGCGGTTGAGATACAGCCCGAAGCCGGCGCCCACATGGAACGGGCCGATCAGCGTGGCGGCTGCCCAGCACAGCAGGTTGAAGCAGAGTTTCGCCCAGGCTGGCGTGTCTTCACCCACCATCGCCCATGCCGCACGCCACGAATCGGGCAGCTGTTCGAACGGCACCAGCATGAACACCCCGGCGATCGCGCCGACCACCAGAACCACCTCGAACGTCATCGCCACCAGGGTCAGCATCAGGCTGTGGCCGAGCGTGCCATTGAGGATTGCGCGGCGTCGGTCGCGGCGATGCACCGGGTCGGCGCCTTCAAGCAGGTTGACCGGCAGCATCACCGTGCGCATCGGACTCGGCCGGCGCCAGCCCAGGTAACCCCAGAAGCCCTGCCAGCCCCAGTGCCGCTGTGCGCGCAGCGTATCGAGCGTTCCGGGTGTTTCGCCGAACACGCCGCGGGAGATCACGTACAGCGCCACGCGCTCGAACAGGGGCTTGAGCCACCACATCGCCAGCCACGCCAGCGCGAAGGCATCGGCCCACCAGGCCAGGGTGTTGAGCGCCACGAACACCGGCAGCGCCAGCAACAGCCAGGGCGTCCAGATCGCCACGGCATGCCGGCGCACCAACGCCGTGCCCAGTTCCATCGCCTCCCAGCCCGAGCGCGCACGCAGGACCACGTTGAGCTGGTCAATCCGCACGCGCACCTCCGCGTCCGCCGCGCCAGAGCCACAGCAGCACCAGCGTCCACAACACCGCGGCCACGCTGTACTTGCCCCAGGCCGGCACGTCGGCGATGGATGACCAGAACGCCTCGATGAAGGCGGCCACGAGCAGCATCGCCGCCACGCCCAGGCAGAGCCGGGCACCGATCACGCCACCCTCGACCAGCGCGTCGATGCGCCGTCGGCGGCCGGGCGCCAGCAGTTTCATGCCCAGCTGCAGACCGGCGCCACCGGCGATGACGATCGCGGTGAGTTCGAACGCGCCGTGGCCGACCACGAAGCGCCAGAAGGGATCACCGTGGCCGACGTGCTGCAGGTGGCCGGCGACCGCGCCGATGGTCAGGCCATTGAACAGCAGCACCAGCAGGGTGCCGACGCCGGCCAGCAGGCCGCTGGCGAAGGTGCGCAGACCGATGCTGATGTTGTTCATGATGTAGTAGCCGAACATCATCCAGTCCGTACCGCTGTCGCGCCCCAGGTGTGGCGATGAGGGGTCGTACATGCGCTCCATGCGGGCGATCTCGTCGTTGCCCATCAGCAGATGGATCAGCTCGGGGTGCCATTGCAGCGCCGCGAAGGTGCCCACCAGCGGGATCACGAATACGGCGGTGGCCACCCACATCGCACGGGCCTGGCTGCGTACCAGCTGCGGGAAGTCGGCGAACAGGAATTCCACCGCACGTCGCCAGCGTGGTGCGGGCGTGCGGTAGAGCACGCCGTGCCCCTGCTGCATGAGCGACTGCAGGCGCGCCACCAGCTGCGGGCTGTAGCCGCGCCTGCGCGCCAGTGCCAACTGCTGACAGAGGCGACGGTAGCGCTGCGGCATGTCCGCATCGTCCAGGCCATCAGGGTCGGGGGTACGCCGCGCCCGGCGCGGATCGCGGCCGCGGATCGCCAGCCAGCGCTCCAGCGCCTGCCATTCGGGCTGATACCGGGCGACGAACTGTTCCTGCTTCATCGGCGGCCCAGCAGCCAGTTGGCCATCGCATACAGGCGCAGCACGCCCACCTGGCCGTGGCCGCCGCTCAATGGCGTGAGCAGCCCGGCCAGTTCCTGCTGGCGCGGGCCGGGCAGGCGCGGTGCGCGTTCAGCGAAGGCGATCAAGGCAGCCTGTTCGGCCGGCTGCAGCGGCTGCGGCGGCGGCAGCACGCTGTCGATGGCCAGGGTCCCGCCATCTGCCGGCGCGCCGATGTGGATCACCACAGTGCGCGCCACCATGTCGCCCAGCCGCCGGCCATGCGCGTCGAACAGGCATGACAGCAGGCCCAGCGCGTAGCCGAACGGCAGCATGTCCACGGTGCGCAGGAGATTGCGGGTTATGGCGGCCATCCAGCCCACCGGTGCGCCGTCCTGCGCGACCACGCGCAGGCCCATCGCGCGCTTGCCGATGGTCTGGCCCCACAGCGCTTCCTGCACGATGGTGTAGGCCCAGAACATCAAAAACAGCAGCCCGAGGTACAGGCCCTGGCCGAAGTCGCCAAGGAAGGCCAGTGGAACGCTCATCACCGACAACGCGCCGAAGCGGATGGCGAAGTCGATGGCCCAGGCCAGCGCGCGCGGCAACGGGCCGGCGGCCGGCAGGTGCAGCGGCACGCCTTCGGGCGTGATCACTTCACGGTAGGTGTCCAGCATCGGTACGCTCATCGGCGCGCGCACCGGTGGGGCATGGCTCGACAGTGGTGGAAGGCGGAATGCCGGAATCCTCTCCGGTCGGCTGCCTGCACGGGCATGCGGTTCTCGACTGCGTCCTGGTCGGCTGAGGACTTTACCGTGCGCGACCGCCGATGCCCAGCGATGGCCAGGACAGCGAACGCAAGCCGACAGCGTGCGTCGCGATCAGGCCAGATACTTGTCCTTCAACCGCACGTAGTGATCGGCCGAGTAGTGCAGCGCCTCGATCTCTTTGTCGCGCAGCGGGCGTGCCAGGCGGGCCGGATTGCCGAGCCACAGCTCGCCCTCGCCGACCACCTTGCCCGGCCCGAGCACCGCACCGGCACCCAGGAAGCCGTGGGGCTTCACTTCGGCGCCGTCGAGAATGCACGCGCCCATGCCGATGAGGCTGTAGTCGCCGATGGTGCAGGCATGGATGATGGTGCCGTGGCCGACCGTGACACCTTCGCCGATCAGCGTCGGGTAGCCCCCCATGTTGAACGGACTGTGGTGGCTGACATGGATGATCGTGCCGTCCTGGATGTTGCTGCGCGCGCCGATGCGCACGTAATTGACGTCACCCCGGATCACCGTGCCCGGCCACACCGAGACGTCATCGCCCAGCACGACATCGCCGATCAGGGTGCAGGCCGGGTCGATGTAGCAGCGCTCGCCGAGCACCGGCAGTGTGTCGAGGAAGGGGCGGATCGGGCTCACATGGTCTCCAGGCAATCGCACGCCACGGTGGGTGCATCGGCATGATACCGCGTGGCCTTTCCGCTCCCGGCGTGTGCACGCCGGTGGTGCATCACGCCACGCGGCTGCGGCGTGCGCGCTCCAGGTGCACCAGCAGCAGCGAGATGGCCGCCGGGGTCATGCCGGGGATGCGCTGGGCCTGGCCGATGGTCTGCGGGCGCACGCGCTCGAGCTTCTGCTGCACCTCGGCCGACAGCCCACGCACGCCGGCATAGTCGAAATCGCTGGCGATCGCGGTGTTTTCGTGGCGCTGCTGGCGCTCGATCTCCTCGCGCTGGCGGTCCAGGTAGCCGGCGTACTTCACCCCGATCTCGACCTGCTCGGCCACTTTGGGGTCGTCCACGGCCGGGCCGAGCGAGGGCACCTGCATGAGCGTGGCGTAATCCAGTTCGGGGCGCTTGATCAGGTCGAGCACGTTGGTCTCGCGGCTGACTGCCACGCCCAGGGTGGTTTCAACCTCGCGGCCCAGCGCATTGCCCGGGGTTGCCCACAGCGCCCGCAGGCGTGCCGACTCGCGGGCCACGGCCTCCTGTTTGGCCTGGAACGCCGCCCAGCGGCGGTCGTCCACCACGCCCAGTTCGCGGCCGATGCCGGTCAGGCGCACGTCGGCGTTGTCTTCGCGCAGCTGCAGGCGGTACTCGGCGCGGCTGGTGAACATGCGGTACGGCTCGGTCGTGCCGTGGGTGATCAGATCATCCACCAGCACGCCCAGGTAGGCTTCGTCGCGGCGCGGGCACCAGCCCGCTTCGTCGCGGCAGGCGCGCGCGGCGTTGAGGCCGGCGAGCAGGCCCTGCGCGGCTGCCTCCTCGTAGCCGGTGGTGCCGTTGATCTGGCCGGCGAAGAACAGGCCGGACACGCTCTTGGTTTCCAGGGTGTTGTTCAGGCCGCGCGGATCGAAGAAGTCGTACTCGATCGCGTAGCCGGGCCGGGTGATGTGCGCGTTCTCGAAGCCGGCGATGCTGCGCACCAGGTCCAGCTGCACGTCGAACGGCAGCGAGGTGGAGATGCCGTTGGGATAGATCTCCACCACATCCAGCCCTTCGGGCTCGACGAAGATCTGGTGGCTGGCCTTTTCGGCAAAGCGCACCACTTTGTCCTCGATGGAGGGGCAGTAGCGCGGGCCGATGCCCTCGATCTGACCGCTGTACAGCGGCGAGCGGTGCAGTGCGCTGCGGATGATCTCGTGGGTGCGCTCGCTGGTGTGGGTGATCCAGCAGCTGACCTGGGCCGGGTGATCGGCTGCATCGCCCAGGAAGGACATCACCGGACGCGGGGTGTCGCCAGGCTGTTCGGCCATCACCGAATAGTCCAGCGAACGGCCGTCGATGCGCGGCGGGGTGCCGGTCTTGAGCCGGTCCACCACGAACGGGCGTTCGCGCAGGCGCGCGGCCAGGGTGGTGGCCGGCGGATCGCCCATGCGGCCGGCGGCGTACTGGGTCTGACCCACGTGGATCTTGCCGGCCAGGAAGGTGCCGGCGGTCAGCACCACCGCCTTGGCATGGAAGCGCAGGCCAGTCTGGGTGATGGCGCCGCGGACCGCATCGCCCTCGATCACCAGGTCGTCCACGGCCGCCTGGAACACGGTCAGGTTCGGCTGCGCTTCGACCATCCGGCGCACCGCCATGCGGTACAGGTTGCGGTCGGCCTGGCAGCGCGTGGCGCGCACGGCAGGGCCTTTGGAGGCGTTGAGGGTGCGCCACTGGATGCCGGCGCGGTCGGCGGCATGCGCCATCGCCCCGCCGAGGGCGTCGATCTCTTTGACCAGGTGACCCTTGCCGATGCCGCCAATGGCCGGGTTGCAGCTCATCGCACCGATGGTTTCCACATTGTGGGTCAGCAGCAGGGTGCGGGCCCCGCTGCGCGCGGCCGCCAGCGCGGCCTCAGTGCCGGCATGGCCGCCGCCGATGACGATGACGTCGTGATGATGGAAGGAATCGGACATGGCGATGGGGCTCGGGGGGACGGGGCCGAAGGGCCTTGGATTCCCCCCCGGGGAGGGGGACGGGTGGCGATTTTAGCGCCAATCGGGCTCGGGTCGAAAAATTACCCTCAAGTTGGCACGCAATCTGCAGATAACCCAATAGCACCCATCGTGGCACGCGCCACTGGCACGACAGACCGGAATTGGAACAGGGGCTGGTCTACGCGCACGCTGGGGAAGCGAAGGGGCCGGTAGTCGGGGGACTGCCGGCCCTGTTTTTTCAGCCTGCGGCCCAGCGCCGGTCTCCCCGAACGACAGAAGGCCCCGCACGAGCGGGGCCTTCTGCGTTTTGGGTGCCGACATCCGACAGGGCCGGAACAGGGGGGATCCAGATGTTCCTGTCGGATATCGACGTAGAGCTTGATGTGACGCGTTGTGTCGCTTTTGTCACTTTGCGACGGCGACCGTCACCACCCGGCTAGATTGAACCGCCCGGTGCGTGAAAATCAAGTCAGCTCAGCGCTCATTTGTGCGCTGGTTCGCATTGTTGAGCGTTCGCCACGGGGAACCGTTCATTCTTTGCCCCGCAGGACGCGGCGCCTGCGCCGGACGGGCCTGGGCCGGCATCGACGGGCGCTGCTGCGGCGCGGGCCGCTGCTGCGGGGGACGACCCAGCGAGTCCATGTTGCGCCAGGGGGAGCCACCGTTGTTGTCCGGGCGCGGCCGATCCGGGCGCGGCGGGCGGTCCGGCCGCGGGCCATTGCCGTGGTCGGGACGCGGCGGCGGGCGGTGGTTGTGCGGCGGGCGGTAGTTCGGATACGGCCGGTACACGGGGTAGCCGTAGCCGCCGCCGTAGCCGTAATAGCCGTAGCCGCCACCGTAGTAGCCGCTGCCATAGCCGTACGGATAACCGGCCGGGTAGCGGTATTCCACCGACGGTGCACCGTGGTAGTAGCCACTGCCGGCGCCACCGCCGACATAGTCGTAGGTCGCGCAGCCGGACAGGGCCAACATCAGGCCACCGGCAAGGATCAGGCGCATCTTCATGATCGGGTCCCCCCAAGGGTATGAGGCCAGCTTCGGCCTGCGGCATTGAATCGGCCCTTAATCCCGCCCGATCCGGATGAATGGCCGCCATGTTGGCATGTACGGGGGAGGCGATGCCAACCGGGGCCATACGTTAATCTTGCGTCATGAGCGATTCACCCTTGCCCTGTGTCGACGACGTGCTGGCCGCCGCCGCGCGCATTGCCCCACATGCCCGTGTGACCCCGGTGCTGCGGTCGCGCACGCTGGATGCGATGAGCGGTGCCGAGCTGGCGTTCAAGGGCGAGCACCTGCAGCGCGGGGGGGCCTTCAAGTTCCGTGGCGCCTGCAATGCGGTCTGGGCGATGGACGACGCACAGGCGGCGCGTGGCGTGGTCACCCATTCATCGGGCAACCACGGCGCCGCGCTGGCGCTGGCGGCCCGTACGCGCGGGATCGCCTGCCATGTGGTGGTGCCCGAGGGTGCGGTGGCCGCCAAGCTGGCCAACATCGTCCGCCACGGGGCCACCCTGTGGCGCTGCGAGGCCTCCATCGCCGCCCGTGAAGCAATGTGCGCGCAGGTGCAGGCCGAGACGGGCGGCACGCTGGTGCATCCCTATACCCACAGCCACGTGATCGCCGGGCAGGGCACTGCCGCGCTGGAACTGCTGCACGGCCACGGTCCGTTCGACACCCTGGTGGTGCCGGTGGGCGGCGGTGGCCTGGCGGCGGGCACCGTGCTGGCCATGCAGGCGCTGGCGCCCACCGCGCGGCTGGTGCTGGCCGAACCCGAGGGGGCGGCCGACACCGCGCGTTCGCTGGCCGCCGGCGAACGCCGCGTGGACATCACCCCGGACACCGTCTGCGACGGCCTGCGCGGCACCCTGGGCCAGCCCAACTTCGCGCTGCTGCAGCCTGCGGCGTCGGTGCTCACGGTGCGTGACGCCGACACCGTGGCGGCGATGCGGCTGATCTGGCAGGTGCTCAAGCAGGTGGTGGAGCCGTCGTCGGCGATCGCCCTGGCGGCCATTCTGGGCGCACCGGAACGCTTTGCCGGGCAACGGGTGGGCGTGGTGCTGTCCGGCGGCAATGTGGATCTTGACGCCCTGCCGTGGAGCGCGGCATGAGCCGCCGTGGCCGGGTGGGCCGGGTGGGCATCCTGGGCTGGCTGTGGCGCCTGTGCATCCTGCTGGTGGCCTGGCTGCTTGGGGTGACGGCCTGGATCGTCTGGATCGGTGAGCGTGACCAGGCCGCGCAGGCCGACGCCATCATCGTGCTGGGTGCGGCGGCGTACGACGCCAAGCCGTCACCGGTGTTTGAAGAGCGCATCCGCCACGGCCTGGACCTGTACCAGAAGGGGTACGCGCCACTGCTGATCTTCACCGGCGGCTACGGCGGCAGCGGCGCGCGCTTCTCCGAGTCGCAGGTGGCACGCCGCTATGCGCTCAAGCAGGGGGTGCCGGACGAGGTGATCCTGATCGAAACCGCCTCGCGGACCACCCGCCAGAACCTGATCGAGGCCCGCCGCCTGATGCAGCAACGCAAGCTGCACCGGGTCATCATCGTCAGCGATCCGCTGCACATGGCGCGCGCGCTGCGGCTGTGCAAGGAACTGGGCATTGATGCGCTGGCGTCCTCCACGCCGAGCACCCGTTTCCGCAGCTTCCACACCAGCTGGCGCTTCCTGGCGCAGGAAATCTATTTCTTCCACCGCGACCTGTTCCCGTCGTAACGCGCACCCGCGCCGGTGGGGCCGAGCCTGCGGTCAGGTGGGCCTGCGGCGGATCGGGATCGCCGACACCGGCACGCTGGCGATGTCGTGCCCGCGCTCGCGGATCGGCGCGCCCGGGTCGGGTGCCCAGGCGTGGGCGTAGATCACTTCCCAGCTGCTGGGCAGCTTGCCATCCTCGCGCCGCAGCGGCTCATAGGCGGCGCGGGCGGCATCGAAGCGGCCCCGCCCGGTCAAAGTGTGGCGGCGGTCGTGGCGGGCGTTGGTGGCGCCGATCGCCTGCAGTTCGCGCATCAGCGCGGGCAGGTCGTCATAGGTCAGGGTGAACAGATCGCGGTCCAGCACCGGATCGCGGAAACCGGCCATCATCAGCGCATCGCCGAACTGGGCAATGGGCGCGAACCGGCTGACATGCGGCACCGCATCGGCCTGCGCGAACGCGTCGCGCAGCTCGATCAGGGTCTCCGGGCCGAACGTGGAGCACACCAGCAGTCCACCAGGCTTGAGTACGCGGCGGAACCCGGCGAATACCGCCGGCAGATCGTCCACCCACTGCAGGCACAGGTTGCTGTAGATCAGGTCCACGCTCTGGTCCTGCAGCGGCAGCGCCTGCGCATCGGCGCAGACGCGTGCGAACGGCTTCCACCAACCCGCCTGCTTCTTCGCTTCGCGCAGCATCGGCTCGGCCAGATCCAGTGCAATCACCTGCGCCTTGGGCCAGCGCTTCTTCATCGTCGCGCTGGCATGGCCGGTCCCGCTGCCGATGTCCAGCACCACCTGAGGCTGGCGCTCGCCCAGGTAATCCAGCGATTCCAGCAGGCGCTTGGCCACCTCGCGCTGCAACGCTGCGGCGGCGTCGTAGCGGCTGGCGGCACGCGAGAACGCGCGGCGGACGTGGTGGGGATCGAAACTGGACGTCATGGAAGGCTCACTGCATAAACGGGGGTGGGACGGAAGTCAGAAGGTGCCGGGGTAGGCACCGCCATCGATGAGCAGGTTCTGCCCGGTGATGTAGCCGGCATGCGCGCTGCACAGGAAGGCGCAGGTGGCGCCGAACTCGTCGGCGCTGCCGAAGCTTCCGGCGGGAATATGGGTACGCTTGCGCTCGGCCAGCTGGCCGGCATCGATGCCCTGCTGCTGTGCCAGGTAGGCGAAGTTGCCGCGCAGGCGATCGGTGTCGAACTGGCCTGGCAGCAGGTTGTTGATCGTGACGCCGTGGGCGACGGTGCGGCGCGCGATGCCGGCCACGACACCGGTCAGCCCCGAGCGGGCACCGTTGGACAGGCCCAGCACGTCGATGGGCGCCTTCACCGAGGAGGAGGTGATGTTGACGATGCGCCCGAAGCCGCGCTCGATCATGCCATCCACGGTCAGGCGGATCAGGTCGATGGGCGCCAGCATGTTGGCGTCCAGCGCGGCCAGCCAGTCCTCGCGGGCGAACTGGCGGAAATCGCCGGCGGGCGGTCCGCCGGCGTTGTTGACCAGGATGTCCACCTGCGGGCAGGCCGCCAACGCGGCCTGGCGACCTTCGGGTGTGGTGATGTCGGCGACCACGGCCACCACCTGGCGTGCGCCGGGCAGGGCCAGCAGTTCCAGACGCGCCCGTTCCAGCGCAGCCTCACCGCGCGCGGCGATCACCACGTTGACGCCTTCGCGCACCAGGGCCCGCGCGCAGCCCAGCCCGAGGCCTTTGCTCGCGGCGCAGACCAGGGCCCAGCGGCCGGCTATTCCAAGATCCATCGTCAGTCTCGCGGGAAAGGGCGGAAAGGCATTTTCGGCGATGCGTGGCGGTGATGGCTCAGCCCAGGCCGGAAACAAAGTGTTGCAGGTGGCGGGCAACCTCGTCGGCATGGCCCAGGAACGGGGCATGGCCGCCGTGGGCGATGGTGTGCATCTCTGCCGCCGGCGTCAGCGCGGCCGCTGCCTGCATCGTGCGCGCCGCCACCAGCCGGTCGCGTTGCCCGGCCAGCCACAGGCTGGGCGTGCGCAGGGTCGGCAGGGCGCCGCGCAGGTCACTGGCTTCCAGCAGCCGCAGGCCGTCGTTCAGCGCGTGCGGCGCGGGTTCGCCACGTGCCACCAGCATCTCGCGCAGCGTGCGCAGTTCCTGCTTGGCATGCTCGGAGCCCATTGCATCCAGGGCCAGGAAGCGTTCCAGGGTGCCACGATAGTCGCGGGCCAGGTCCTGGCCGAACTGTTCGAACACGCTCGCCTCGACGGCGTCGGGCCAGTCCACCGCGCGCACGAAGCACGGCGTCGCGGCGATCATCACCAGCGCGCGCACCTGCGGCAGCGTGGCCGCCGCATGCAGCGCGAACAGACCGCCGAGCGACCATCCGCACCACACTGCCGGCGGCGTGGCGGCAGCGATCGCGTTGACCACGTAGGGCAGCCGCAGGGGCGTGGCGTCGTCGCGGCTGGCGCCGTGGCCGGGAAGGTCGACCAGATGCAGCTGGAAGCGGTCGGCGAGCCGCTCGACCAGCGGCGCGAACACGCCACCATGAAGGGCCCAGCCGTGGATCAGCACCAGTGCCGGTCCCTGTCCCACCACCTCGATCTGCATGCTTACCGCCTCTGCCTCATGCCGACAGGGCCTGCTGGTGCAGAACGCTGTCGCGTGCATGGGCGATGGCGTCGATCAGCGCGCGCACCTGGGCCGGGGTGTGCAGTGCCGACAACGTCACGCGCAGCCGCGCCTTGCCTTCGGGCACCGTCGGCGGGCGGATCGCGGTGACCAGGAAACCGGAGGTCTCCAAGGCGGCCGACATCGCCATCACGGTGGCCTCGGCACCGCACAGCAACGGCTGGATCGGCGTATCGGAGGCCATCAGGTCCAGCCCGTGCTGGCGCGCGCCGGCGCGGAACACGCCCACCAGTTCGGCCAGCTTCTCGCGGCGCCAGTCGTCACGACGGGCCAGCTTCACCGCGGCCAGCGTGGCGGCCGCCTGCGCCGGCGGGACGGCCGTGGTGTAGATGTAAGGACGCGCGGTTTCGGCCAGGTGCTGGATCATCGCCTCGTCGCCGAGCACCACCGCACCGCTGCCGCCCAGCGCCTTGCCGAACGTGGCCAGCTGCAGCGGCACATCGTCCACGCCCAACCCGGCCTCGGCCACGCAGCCGCGGCCGTGTTGACCGATCACGCCCACGCCGTGCGCATCGTCCACGTACAGCATTGCGCCCTGCATCCGTGCCACCAGCGAGAGGGAGCGCAGCGGGGCAAGGTCGCCATCCATGCTGAACACGCCATCGGTGGCCAGCATCGCCGCGCCTTCCGGCGCATGTTTGAGCTGGCGCATCGCGCCTTCGGCATCCAGGTGCGGGTAGCGGCGCAGGCGGCAGCCGGCCAGGCGCGTCGCATCGAGCAGGCTGGCATGGTTCAACCGGTCCTGCACGCAGACATCGTCTTCTTCGCTGAGCAGCGCCTGCTGCACGGCCAGGTTGGCGGCGAAACCGCTGCCAAACAGCAGCGCGCGCGGGTAGCCCAGCCACTCGGCCATCTCGCGTTCGAGCGCGTCATGCAGTGCGTGGTGGCCACAGACCAGGTGCGAGGCGGTGGCGCCGGCACCCTCGCGCGCAGCGGCGTCCTGCAGCGCGCTGACCACGCCGAACTGCTGGGACAGGCCCAGGTAGTCGTTGCTGCAGAAGCCGGTGAGCCACTGGCCATCGATCTCCAGCCGCACGCCGTCGCGCCGGGTCACCGTGCGACGCACGCGGATGCGTCCCTGGGCGTCGCGGAGCTTGCGCTGGGCCTGGATGCGGTCGTGCAGGTCGGGACGGGCCATGAGCGTGGTGGGCATGGGCGGCTGGGAAGATCCGTAGCGTACCCGGTTGCCGGGCCTGGCGCTGCCTGGCCCGGCCGGGCGGCCGATCGGCCGGCTCAGGCGGCCCGCCCGCAGCCGCCCGACGTGGTGATCCCGGCGTGGACCGTGCCCGGGCGATCGAGGTCGGCGGCGTCCACCCGGACCGGCATCGGGCGCAGGCCCAGCCGCTCGAACAGGGCCAGGTCGCGCTCAGTATCGGGATTGCCGGTGGTCAGCAGCTTCTCGCCGTAGAAGATCGAGTTGGCTCCGGCCAGGAAACACAGCGCCTGCAGCTCATCGCTCATCGCCTCGCGCCCGGCCGACAGCCGCACCATCGCGCGCGGCATGGCGATGCGGGCCACGGCAATCATCCGCACGAACTCGAACGGGTCCAGTTCGGCGGTGCCATGCAGCGGCGTGCCGGCCACCTGCACCAGCCGGTTGATCGGTACCGAGTCCGGGTGCGCCGGCAGGTTGGCCAGCGCCAGCAGCAGGCCGGCGCGGTGCTCGCGGGATTCGCCCATGCCGACAATGCCGCCGCAGCAGGTCTTCAGCCCGGCCTCGCGCACGTGCTCCAGCGTGTCCAGGCGGTCCTGGTACTGGCGCGTGTGGATGATCGAATCATAGAAGTCCGGCGCGGTGTCCAGATTGTGGTTGTAATAGTCCAGCCCGGCGTCGCGCAGGGCGGCCGCCTGGTCGCCGCTGAGCATGCCCAGGGTGGCGCAGGTCTCCAGGCCCAGCGCCTTCACCTCGCGGATCATCGCCGCCACCTTGGGAATGTCGCGCGCCTTGGGCGAGCGCCACGCGGCGCCCATGCAGAAGCGCGAGGCGCCGGCGGCTTTGGCCTGCCGGGCCCTGGCAACCACGTCCTCGGTGGCCATCAGCTTCTGCGCATCCACCCCCGTGCTGTAACGCTGCGCCTGCGGGCAGTAGGCGCAGTCTTCCGGGCAGCCGCCGGTCTTGACCGAGAGCAGCGTGGAGACCTGGACTTCAGCCGGATCAAAGTGCGCGCGGTGCACGCTGGCGGCCTGGTGCAGCAACGCGGGCAGCGGCAGGGCGAACAGGGCCAGCAGTTCGTCGCGGTGCCAGTCGTGGCGGATGACGGAAGGCATGGGCAAGTCCTGACAGATAGTGGAACGAAAGGGCGGCAGTCTGGTGAGCGGACCGGCAACTGTCAACTACATGGACATTAGAAAAGTTTACGGAGCATGGACGTGGCTGGGCCATCAGCTCCTGCCCCTGCGCTGCCTGCTGTGCGAGGCGCCCGGTGCGGATGGGCTGGATCTCTGCGCGGCCTGCCATGCCGGCCTGCCCTGGAACGATGCTGCCTGCCCGCTGTGCGCGCTGCCCTTGCCGGACGGCGAATGCACCGCGCGCTGCGGCGCCTGCCTGCGCACGCCCCCGCGCCAGCATGGCGCTGCCGCTACGTTTTTGTACGCCGCCCCGGTGGATGGACTGCTGCGCCGTTTCAAGTTCCACCATGACCTGGCGGCCGGCAGGCTGCTGTCGCAGCTGATGCTGCAGCGCGTACCGGCGTTCGTGGACGGCCCGCTGGCGCCGGTGCCGCTGCATCGGCAGCGGTTGCGCGCACGCGGCTACGACCAGGCGCTGGAACTGGCGCGACCGCTGGCGCGCGCGTTGGATCTGCCGCTGTGGCAGGGCGTGCAGCGCACCCGCCCGACCGCCCCGCAATCGGACCTGGAGGCCGATGCCCGCCGCCGCAATCTGCGGAACGCCTTCGGCGTGACCGGGCCCGCGCCGGCACGGTTGACCCTCGTTGACGACGTAATGACCACCGGCGCCACGCTGGATGCGGCCGCCAGCGCGCTGCAGGGCGCCGGCGGCACGCAGCTGCGGGTCTGGGTATGCGCACGCGTGCCGTGAGCAGGGCTTTCATGACCCGGCGCTAAGATGCCCATTCACCCTTCACACGGAGTGCGCTGCCGATGACTACCCCTCTTTCGCCGGTGCTGTCGCTGGTGGGCCGCAGCTGGTGGATCGTGCTGCTGTACGGCGTGGTGGCCGTGGTGTTCGGACTGATCGCGATCCTGCAGCCCCTGTCGGCCGCGACCGCGCTGGCATGGGCGATAGGCGTGATGGCGCTGGTGGAGGGCCTGATCAGCCTGTTCGCGGTGTTCGGCAACAGCGGCGTGCCGCGTGGCTGGCTGCTGCTCTATGCGGTGGTATCGCTCGGCTTCGGCGTGCTGGCGGTGCTCAATCCGCTGGCCACCGCCAGTGTGCTGATCCTGCTGCTGGCGGTCTGGCTGATCGTGGCCGGGCTGTACCGCATCGTGTTCGCCATCCGCGTGCGCAGGCACATCCGGGGCGAGTGGCTGCTGATCCTCAGCGGGCTGCTGGCCATCGTGCTGGGCGCGCTCATGGTGGCCAATCCCATCGCGGGCGTGGCTGTCACCACGCTGTGGATCGGCATCGGCAGCCTGATCTACGGCGTGCTGCAGATCGTGGTGGCCTTCCGCTTGCGACGGCTGCGCTGAGCCTGCATCCGGGCCACAATGCGCCAACAACCTCGAGGGAATGGCGATGCGCAAGGGATGGCGTTGGGGGCTGTTGTTGGGCGCGCTGGTGATGTCGGGGTGCAGCCAAGCGCCGTCGTCCGACGGGACGTTCACCCGGCCGGGCGCCCCGCCACGCAGCGGGGTGCGCATTGAAATGCGCGAGGCCGATACCGTGGCGCAGGCGGGCAGCGTGCCCGCGCGGACGCTGGATGGCACCCCCATCCATCTGGTTGGACCGCCGGTCATCACCGCGTCTGCCATTGCCAGTGTGCGCCAGGAGGTCGGACCCAATGGCCTGGCCACGCTTTACTACACTTTCACCGACGCGGCCGAACCGCGCATCCAGCGCGCGTCCGAGCGCCTGGTCGGACGCGTGATGGCGGTGAGCGTGGACGGTGACATCGTCAGCGTGGCGCATGTGAGCGCGCCGTTCGGCAAGTACATGCAGACCACCGGCCTGGCGCCGGACGATGCCGCACGCCTGGTGGAACGCATGACCGGCACGCCGGCCACACCCTGACCGGGTGTGGCGACGTGCTGCGATCAGCGGAAGTTGGCCTCGATCTGTTCCAGCGACTTGCCCTTGGTTTCCGGTAGCCAGAAGGCGGCGATCAGGAAGTACAGCAGGGTGCAGCCGGCCCAGAAGAAGAACATGCTGGCATAGCCGTGGTGGCCGACGGTGGGCAGGAAGATGGCCGCGATCACTGTGGACACGAACTGGTTGATCAACAGCGCGATGCTCATGCCGTTGGAGCGGATGCGGGTCGGCATCAGCTCGGACAGAGCCAGCCACACACACACGCCGGGGCCCACCGCGAAGAACGCCACGAACAGCAGGATGCAGCTGGCGACCAGCCAGCCGTGGGTGGGCGAGGGCACCGGGCCGATCATGGCGCGTTCGATCACCAGCGGTGCCTGCGCGGCCTGGGCGGGGTCCGGGAACGGATTGAGGTGCAGCCGGCGGAAGAACGCGCCGATCACACTGTCGTCCGACACCGCGTCGTTGCGACGGATCTCCAGCGTCGCATCGATCGGGTTGTCGCTGCGCAGCGCGCGCACGTTGCTGAAGCCGCCGTAGGCGTAGGACACGGTGAGCTGCTGCGGGCCAGCAGCGGCGCCGCCCTCCAGGCGCTGCCACTGTGCGGCATCCAGCGGCAGCGACAAGGTACTGCCTGCCACCTGCTGCTGCAGCAGCGGCTGCACATCCAGGCGGCCGCGTTCGCTCTGCACGAACAGCAGTGCGGCGGCCAGCAGCGCCACGGTGATGCCGCCGCTGCCCAGCATCAGCAGGAACTTGCGGCCCTTGCGGTCCACCAGCACGAGGGCGACCACGGTCATCACCGCGTTGAGCAGTTTGATCGCCACGTCGGCCCAGTTGGCCACCGCGCCGGGCAGGCCGGCCTGGTTGAGGATGTTCACCGCGTAGGCCAGCACCGAGTTGATGCCGGTGGCCTGGGTGAAGGCCAGCACCAGGCAGGCCAGCACGAACGGCCACACGTAACGGCGGCTCAGCAGCGGGTCGCGCGCGCCGGTGCCACGGCTGCGCACGGCCTCCGGGGCCTGCATGCGCTGCAGGGTCGGTTCGACCTCGGCGGCGGCAACGGTACGCTGCAGCGCGCGCCGCGCCGCGTCGACACGCCCGCGGCGCACCAGCCAGCGCGGCGATTCGCTGATCAGCAGCACGCCGGCGGTGAACACCAGCCCGGGCAGCAGGCAGCTCCAGAAGATGGTGCGCCAGGCATGGTCCTTGACATCGAACAGCAGCCGCTGCTGTTCCTCGCCTGGCAGGTGGCGCACGGCCGCGGCCGCTGCGTCCACCGAATGCGCGTGGTACAGGCCGATCACCGCCGCCAGCACCAGGCCGACGGTCAGCAGCAGCTGGAACATCGCCGCGCCGCGCCCGCGTCGCTCCGGGCTGAGCACCTCGGCCAGGTACAGCGGCACCACCACGCCGATCAGGCCGCCGCTGATGCCCTGCAGCAGGCGGCCCATCAGCAGCGCTGCATACCCGTCCGACAGCGCCATCACCGGAATGCTGGCGGTGAACAGCAGGCCGGCCAGGAACATCGCCCCGCGCCGCCCGATCAGGTCGGCGACCATGCCGGCGAACAGCGAGGACAGCACGCTGCCCAGCAGCACGGCGGCCACCACGAAGCCCAGCTGCTGGGTGGTCAGGTGCCAGCTCGCGGTTGCGGTGGCTTCCAGATACGGCAGGGCGCCGGCGATGATGCCGATGTCGATGCCGTAGAGCAGGCCGCCCATGCCGCCGATGAACAACAGATAGCGTATCGGCCAGCGCGGGGCGTCGGCGTACACGGGCTGGGCTGCGGAAACGTCGTTCATCGGGCCGGTCCTGTCCTGCGTTGCATGCGCCGCGACGGCGCGGGGTCGGCGCTCAGTCGAGCGCGATGTCTTGGCCTTCCACCGTCACGGCGCGCACGCGCAGGTCGCGGTCGAGGATCACCAGGTCGGCCCAGGCGCCGACGGCGATGCGGCCACGATCGGTGAGGCCGAGATAGTCGGCCGGGTAGCGCGATACCCGGTTGGAGGCGTCGGCAAGGTCCAGCCCCAGTGACACCAGATTGCGCAGCGCCTGGTCCATCGTCAGCGCACTGCCGGCCAGCGAACCGGTGGACAGTCGCACGCAGCCCAGGCACTTGTGCACGCGCTGTACGCCCAGCGCGTACTCGCCGTCGGGCATGCCGGTGGCCGCCGTGGCGTCGGTCACGCAATACAGGCGCGGAATCGCGCGCAGCGCGGTACGGATCGCGCCGGGATGCACGTGCTGCAGGTCGGGGATCAGCTCGGCGTACTGCGCATGCGCCAGGGCGGCGGTGGCGATGCCGGGCTGATAGTGGTCCACGCCGGTCATGCCGTTGAACAGATGGGTGAAGCCGGCCGCGCCCGCCTCCAGTGCGGCCACGCCATCGGCATAGCTGCCGGCACTGTGGCCGAGCTGCACGCGGATGCCGAGCGCGTTCAGCGCAGGAATCAGCGCGAGATGCTGGCCGATCTCCGGGGCGAGGGTGAGCACGTGGATGGGGGCAATCGCATGCAGGCGGCGCACGTCCTGCAGCGTGGCTTCGACCACCAGGGGCGGTTGCGCGCCGAGCCGCTCGGCACTGATGAAGGGGCCCTCCAGATGCACGCCCAGGACCCGTGCCATGCCCGGTGCCCGCGTGCCGATCGCACCGGCCAGGCCCTGCAGCGCCTGCACGATGTCGTCCTCGTGCGCGGTCATGGTGGTGCCCAGCATCGCCGTGGTGCCGTGGCGGGCATGCGCCCGCGCGACGGTGCAGGCGCTGTCGCCGCCCTGCATGATGTCCACACCGGCGCCGCCATGCACGTGCAGGTCGATGAAGCCGGGCAGGATCAGCGGAACCTCGTCGTCATCGCGCGGATCGCGGTGCGCGGTGTCGATGGCGCGTACACGCTGGTCGATGTGGAGGTCGCCACGCACCCAACCGGTGTCGGTGAGCATGCGGCCGTGCAGGGTGCGGGGGTCGGTCAAGGGGGCGACTCGGCGATGATCACTTCGACGCCCAGCCGCTGCAGCCCGTCCAGGTACTCGCTGTCGATGCTGGCGTCGGTGATGATGGTGTGGACCTGGTCCAGCCGCGCGATGCGGTGCAGGCTGACGCGGCCGAACTTGGAGGCGTCGGTCAGCACCACGATGCGGCGCGCGCGCTCGACCATGCGGTGGTTGAGGCTGGCTTCGGCCTCGTGGTGGGTGGTCAGGCCGAACTGCAGGTCCAGGCCATCCACACCGAGGAACAGGGTGTCGAAACTGTAGGTGTTCAGACTGGCCTCGGCCTGGCTGCCCTGCAGCGACAGCGACTGCTTGCGCAGCAGTCCGCCGGTCAGCAGCAGCTCCACGCCCGGCGCATTGGCCAGCTCCCAGGCGATGTTCAGTCCGTTGG
Organism: Stenotrophomonas sp. NPDC077421; assembly: GCF_049545505.1. Lineage (NCBI taxonomy): Bacteria > Pseudomonadati > Pseudomonadota > Gammaproteobacteria > Lysobacterales > Lysobacteraceae > Stenotrophomonas > Stenotrophomonas sp. NPDC077421. The sequence continues at coordinate 110,857 of NZ_JBMWDP010000001.1, forward strand.
TCATCACCGTGACGTCGCGGTGCCCGCGCAGGTGGCGCGCCAGCGTCATGGTGGTCGAGCCGGAGTCGATGATGATGTTGTCGCCCGGTTTGACCAGCCGCGCGGCGTGTACGCCGATGCTGTCCTTCAGCGGCAGGTTGAGCGCATCCTTCTCGTGGATGTCCTGCTCCTGCGGCGGCGTGCGCACCAGCGTGGCACCGCCATGCGTGCGCGTGGCCAACCCCTGCGATTCGATGTGGGTCAGGTCGGCACGGATGGTCACCGCCGACACGCCAAAGCGGCCCACCAGCTCGCTGACCTGCACGTTGCCGTGGTCGACCAGCAACTGCAGGATCTGTTGGCGGCGCTGGCGTGTGTTTCGCATGGGGGCGGTTCCGTCCGGAAAGGAAAGCCGAAGCTTACCGTTCCGAAAGCGCCTTGTTGCGATTGCAGGCCCGGGCGTACTCGGCCAGACGCAACGCAACCTTGTGCTGGATCAACGCCAGCGGCTCGGCGCGCAGGGCGCCGGCTTCGATCGCCTTCTGCTGTTCCGGCAGGAACTGGCTGAGCAGGGTCTGCGGCGGCACGTGTGTGGTCAGGTTGGTCACCAGCGTGTCCAGCGCGGCCTGGACCGCCGGTTCTCCCCAGTAGTAGCGGCTGCGGTCGCTCAGCGAATACGCGCGCAGCAGGCGTAGTTCGTGTTCGTCGCCGTGGTAGTAGCTGCGCCAGCTGGCGGGCTTGTCGACCATGCAGCGGTCGAGCACCTCGATCAGGTTCGAACGCTGTGCGGGCGGCAGCAGTGCGTCCTCGATCATCGCCAGTGCGAACACCGCCTCGCGGAACGCATAGGTGGCAGCCGGGCCGACTTTGAGGATGGCGAAGTGGTCGCGCACCAGCGCGTGCAATCCCGCCTCGGTCTGGTAGTCGGTGGAGTGGGCTTCAAACACGATGCGCGGCTGCTGCTCGACGAAGGCCGACAGGTCCGCGGCGGCGGCCGGATCGTAGTAGTGCACGCTGCTGTGGTCGAAATCCACGCCTGGCTGCACCACCATCGCGATCACCCGCTCCCATGCCGGCAGCAGGTCCGGCGCGGCGAAGGCCTCGCGGTGGATCGCCAGCGTGGTGGCCGCCGCGGCCGGCGTGGTGACCTGCAGGCCGCCGGCCAGCGACGCTTCGCCGCCGGGGACCGGCACTTCGGTGCCGATCACGTAGACGGGCGGTGGCAGGCCGTGCTCGGCTGCGGTGCGCTCGGCGATGCGCGCCAGCTCGGCCGAGCGCGCCGCCACGATCGCGTCCGGCAGCGGCACCGGGTCATCGGCGCAGGACATGCTGCAGTCCAGATGGATCTTGTGGAAGCCGGCCGCCACGTACGCGGCAATCAGCGCGCGGGCATGGGCCATCGCGGTCTCGGCCGGGCCCTTCTGCCAGGCATTCGGGCCGAGGTGGTCGCCGCCGAGGATCAGGCGCGCGGCGGGGAAGCCTGCGCGGGCGGCCAGGGCAAGCACGTAATCGCGGTACTGCGGCGGGGTCATCCCGGTGTAGCCACCGAACTGGTCGACCTGGTTGGAGGTCGCTTCGATCAGCAGCAGGGTGTCGTGGCGCTGCGCGACCTGCATCGCGGCCAGCAGCACCTGTTCGTTGCTGCAGCAAACGCTGTACAGCCCGACGGGGTGGCCCTGGCGGTGGGCGGCGATCAGCGATTGGACGGCGGACATGGCAACTCCGGAGGCGGTATTCAGGGGGAAGGGTGGTGCTGGCGGGCGAGCAGGGCCGCGCCACGCGCGCCGCCGGCATCGCCGAAGGCCGGCGGCAGGATCGGGGGCACGCGCACCCCGGCGAACAGGTACGGGGCAATGGCGGCGGGCAGGTCCCGATAGAGCTGCTCCAGCTTCGACAGCCCGCCGCCCAGCACGATCACGTGCGGATCCAGTGCCAGGATCAGGCTGGCGAAGCTGTAACCGAGCAGGTCGCGGTGGATCGCCAGCGCCTTCTGCGCGACGGCATCGCCGGTCTGCGCGGACGCGACCACCGCGCTGGCGTCGAGGTCGTCCCCGCCGCAGCGCGCATGGATCATCGCCAGGCCGCTGCCGGAGACGTACCGCTCCAGGCAGCCACGCAGGCCGCAGCCGCAGTCCAGCAGTGGCAGGTCATGGCGATGCTGCAGCGTGGCCGGGAGGCTCCAGTGGCCCCACTCGCCGGCAATGCCGTTGCTGCCGGCGACCAGATGCCCGTCCAGGCAGTAGCCACCGCCCGCGCCGGTGCCGAGGATCACCCCGAACATGCTGCGGTAGCCCGCGGCGGCGCCGTCATGTGCTTCGGACAGCGCGAAGCACTGCAGGTCGTTGCCGAGCACCAGCGGCCGCTGCAGGCGCGCCTGCAGGTCCACGCCAACGGTGCGCCCGGTCAGGCCCGGCACGTTGGCACTGAGCTGGCGGCCGCTGTCGCGGTCGCGCACGCCGGGCAGGCCGATGCCGACGGCCACGCCGGGCCGGCCGAGCGCCGCATCGGCGGCCGTGACCAGGTCGTCCACCGCCTGCAGGAACGCAGGGTAATCCTGGGTCGGCGTGGCCACGCGCTGGCGGTGCTGCACGGCCAGCGTGGCGTCGCACGCCACCAGTTCGATCTTGGTGCCCCCGATGTCGATGCCGTACCAGGTGTGCATGCGTGCTCAGCCGTGGGAGTGGATGGTCACGCCCTGCACCACCCGGTTCACGGTGCCGTCCGGGAACGGATTGTCCGGGGTCAGGCCGAGCGCGGCGGAACGTTGCAGCGCGTAACACTGCGGCACCAGCAGCCACAGGGGCGCCAGCCACGGATCGGGCAGGTCGGCGACGTCGAGCACGAAGTCGCCCTCGGCGCGGTCGTCGCCGTCCGGTCCGATCGAGATCACCCGGCCGGCAATGCCGTCGCGGCGCAGCTCGTTCAGCAGGTCCTGCTCGTAACGGCGCGACAACGGTTGTGCGCTGCGCAGCATCACCACCAGCGTGTCGGCGTTGAGGGTGGACTTGGGACCGTGGCGGAACCCCAGCGGTGTATTGGCCAGGGCCAGCACGCGCCCGGCGGTGAGTTCGAGCACCTTCAGCGCGGCTTCGCGCGCGGTGGCTTCCAGCGGGCCGCTGCCGAGGTAGATCACACGGGTATACGGTGCCTGTGCCAGTGCTCCCACAGCGGCGTCCCACGCGTGCAGGGCCTGTCCGCCGTGCGCGGACAGCTGCCGCAGGCGCTGCAGCCGCTGCGGCCACGGCGCGCGATCGAACGCACTGAGGGCGGCCAGCAGCATGCAGGTCAGGCTGCTGGTCATGGCAAATGCACGGTCGCAACTGGCCGGCGGCATCAGCAGCGACAGGGTGTCGCTGCGGCCCTGGCCGCGCCGGGCCAGTTCGCCATCGGCGTTGCAGGTGATGTCCAGAAAGCGCGCCTCGTCCACCTGGCCGCGCACCAGGTCCACCACCGCTACGCTTTCCGGGCTGGAACCGCTGCGCCCGAACGACACCAGCAGTGTCGGGCGGTCGCGGCGCAGGTACAGCGCCGGATGGGTGAGCAGGCTGGTGGTATGGATCGCGCGGATCTCCGCCGGCCACTGCGCGTTGAGCTGGTCGGCCACCATCTCGGCGATGAAACCCGAGCTGCCGGCGCCGGTGAAGATCACCCGCTGATCGGCATGGCCCAGGCGTTCGCCAAGGAAGGCATCGATGTCGGTCTGGCGGCGATCGAGCAGATCGGCCAGCGCGGCCCACAGGCCGGGCTGCTGGGCGATTTCTTCCGCCGTGTGGGCGCCGCCGAGGCGCTGCCAGGCGGGCAAGTCAGGGAGCAGAGAAGCGTCCATTCGCAATTCCTGTTGGGCGACCGCACCTTCTGCGCTTTCTTTCGAAATGTCAAATATCGAAAGAAAAAGAAAAGCAGGGTGCGTCACAATTTTCGATCGGAATCGGTTGAAACTTGGCGCAGATGGCGCACTGCATCAAGGTTTCAGGCGATACAAACCCAGTATTCAGGTGGTGTTTGGAAAGTGTTGCTTTGCATCATCTTTCGTTTATGAGAAAATATCCTTCATTTTTCTTTGCAATTTATTGACATCTTTCGAGCCCCTGCCCTAGAGTCGGCCGCAATGGTTTCGGATACCCGCCGAACGCGGGCTTGGGGGCAAGGTGGAAACCCGTATACGTCATGCCGGTCTGTCGGTGGCTGTGGTCGCTGCCTTGGCGCTGGCCACCGCGCCGGCCATCGCCGAGCCGCTGGGCAATCTGCGTACGATCGCCGCCGCCCCCGCCCGGGACGGCAGCCCCGGCTGGGAGATCCGCACCGATACCGGCGCGACGCTGCGCGTGGACCTGCTGCGCACGGATCTGCTGCGCGTGCAGGCCGGTCGCAACGGCACGCTGCGCCCGGCGGGCGACAAGGCCGCACCGATCGTGGTGCCGCAACCGGCCGCGAACGTCGCCTTCAAGCTGGAAGAAGATGGCAACGAAGTGCGCATCCGCACCGACGCCCTGGTGCTGCATATCCAGCGGCAGCCGCTGCGGCTGGCGCTGGATCGACGTGACGGCGATCGCGACGTGGCGCTATGGCGCGAGCTGCAGCCGCTGGACCTGGACACCGCACAGAGCGTGCAGGTGCTCTCCAGCGAAGCCGGCGAGCACTTCTACGGCGGCGGCCAGCAGAACGGGCGCTTCGAGTTCAAGGGGCGCGAGCTGGAGGTGTCCTACTCCGGGGGCTGGGAAGAGGGCGACCGGCCCAACCCGGCGCCGATGCTGCTCAGCGCGCGTGGCTGGGGCATGCTGCGCAACACCTGGAGCGATGGCACCTACGACCTGCGCCAGGCCGACCAGGCCACCCTGCTGCACCGCGAAGACCGCTTCGACGCGTACTACTTCGTCGGGCCTGACCTGCACACGCTGCTGGACCGCTACACCGCGCTGACCGGCCGCGCCGCGCTGCTGCCGCGCTGGGCGTTTTCGTATGGCGATGCCGACTGCTACAACGACGGCGACAACCGCAGGAAGCCCGGCAGCGTGCCCGACGGCTGGAGCGACGGCCCGACCGGCACCACGCCGGACGTGGTGGACAGCGTGGCCCGGCAGTACCGCGAGCACGACATGCCCGGCGGCTGGATCCTGCCCAATGATGGTTACGGCTGCGGCTACACGAAGCTGCCCGAAACGGTGCAGGGCCTGGCGAAGTACGGCTTCAGGACTGGCCTGTGGACCGAAAACGGTGTCGACAAGATCGCCTGGGAAGTGGGCACCGCCGGCAGCCGCGTGCAGAAGCTGGACGTGGCCTGGACCGGCAAGGGCTACCAGTTCGCAATGGACGCCAACCAGTCCGCGTTCAACGGCATCCTGCACAATTCCGACTCCCGCCCGTTCCTGTGGACGGTGATGGGCTGGGGCGGCATCCAGCGTTATGCCGTGGCCTGGACCGGCGACCAGAGCAGCAGCTGGGACTACATCCGCTGGCACATCCCGACCCTGATCGGCTCGGGCCTGTCCGGCATGGCCTACGCCAGCGGCGACGTCGATGCGATCTTCGGCGGCAGCGCCGAAACCTTCACCCGCGACCTGCAGTGGAAGAGCTTCACGCCGGTGCTGATGGGCATGTCCGGCTGGTCGGGCAACGCGCGCAAGCATCCGTGGTGGTTCGATGAGCCCTACCGCAGCGTCAACCGCGACTACCTCAAGCTGAAAATGCGCATGACCCCGTACATGTACGGGCTGGCGCACGATGCGGCGACCACCGGCGCCCCGCTGCTGCGCGCGCTGATGTGGGACTACCCCGAGGACCCGCAGGCCTACACCGAAGCGCACAAATACCAGTTCCTGCTCGGCCGTGAGCTGCTGATCGCGCCTGTCTACCGAAGCCAGGCGGCCAGTCGTGGCTGGCGCCGCGACATCCACCTGCCGCCGGGTCGCTGGATCGACTACTGGGATGGCCGCCAGCTGCTGGCCGGTGCGCAGGGCCGTTCGCTGGACCGCCCGGTCGACCTGGCCACCATCCCGGTGTTCGTGCGTGCCGGCGCGATCATTCCGATGTACCCGGAGATGCTCTACGACGGGCAGAAGCCACTCGATGAAGTGACCTTCGATCTGTATCCACAGGGCACCTCGCAGTACACGCTGTACGAGGACGACGGTGCCACCCGTCGCTATGAAACGGGGGAGTCGAGCACGCAGGCGATCACGGTGCAGGCCCCGGCGCAGGGCAGCGGGCCGGTGCAGGTGCGCATCGATCCGGTGCAGGGCCGCTATGCCGGCCAGTTGCCGCAGCGCCGCTATGCGCTGCGCGTGCTCAGCCGTCAGCGACCGGCCGCGGTCACGCTGGACGGTCGTGCGCTGCCGAGGCTGGCAGACCTGGCCGCCTGGCAGGCAGCGGGCGAGGGCTGGTATTACGACGCGGCCGAACGCCGCGGCACCCTGCATGTGCGCACCGCGCCGGTCGACATCCGCCAGGCGCTTGCGCTGCAGCTGGATCTGCCCGCCACCGCCGCAGCCGCCGACGATGCCTTCCCGGCCGCCCCGGCACTGGGCCGCGCGCTGCCCTCCGACAGCCTGCTGGTGGTCAACCGTCCGGCCGAGGAACCCGGCTACGAGCTGGAGAAGGCGTTCGACGACGATCCGGCCACCTGGTTCCGCACGGTGCGCAATCAGGCGGTGAAGACCGGTGCGCACGAATGGGTGATCGGCTTCGGCGAACGCAGGCTGATCGACGGCATCGAACTGGCGCCGCGCAACGACCAACACTGGAAGCACGGCCAGGTGCGCGACTACGAGATCTACCTGGGTGACAGCAATGGTGAGTGGGGCGAGCCGATCAAGCGCGGCAGCCTGACCCTGCAGCAGGGCACGCAGCAGATCGACTTCCCTGCCCATGCCGGCCGCCTGCTGCGCTTCCGCGTGCTGGGCACGCAGAACCCGGACGGCGACGGCGCCAGCGGGGCCGACCCGATGGTCACCGCCGCGCAAGGCAGTGTGGCGCGCGCGGTCGATGCGCTGCAGCCCCGCGATGTCGGCCCGATCGTGCTGTCCACCTTCCGCGTGCTGGAACATCAGCAGACGGAGAAGCCCGCGCAGCAGCTGTACCTGTCCGCATTGCCGCTGCCGGCCGGACTGGCGTCGCAGGTCGCAAGCGACCACGCCTTCGGTGGCCAGGCCGACATGCGCATGAACGGCCTGCACTTCCGCCGCGGTCTGGGCGTGGGTGCGGCCAGCCGGATCGACCTGCAGCTCAAGGGCAACTGGCGCCTGCTGCGCGCCGACCTGGGCATCGACGACCAGTGCCGCGCCGCCGGCGGCATGCAGTTCCAGGTCTGGGGCGACGGTCGGCTGCTCTACGACAGCGGTCTGGTGAAAGCGCCTGGTGTGGTCAAACCGGAGCTGGACGTGCGCGGCCTGCAACGGCTGAGCCTGCGCACGCTCGGGGCGCAGGGCGACATGCCTGCGCAGGTCTGTGGCAACTGGGCCAACGCGGCCCTGATCGGACAGGAGGGCGATACCGCCAGCATCGTGTCGCCCTGACGCCGCACCCCGCGCGCGACCCACCCGTTTCTGAACTGCTCTCTCCGTTTCCCGTCTGCGGCCCTCCGGCCGCGGCACGGGGGACGTTTGCCTGACATCCACCCATCCACCGCCAGCCCCACGCTGCGGATCGAACAAGGAGACACAGATGTTGACCGAACGCCATCGCCATCGCTGCATCCCCGCCACGCCCTTGTCCATCGCACTGGGCCTGGCCCTGGCCGCCGCCGGCAGCGCCGCTGCGCAGGATGCCACGCCCGATCCCACGGCCACCGAGCTGTCGCGGATCGAAGTCACCGGCTCCAACATCCGCCGCAGCGATGTGGAAACCGCCTCGCCCGTGCAGGTGATCAGCAAACAGGACATCGAGAACATGGGCGCGCGCACCCTGTTGCAGGTGCTCGACAACCTGCCGGCCGCGCGGCCGGGCCAGCAGGATTCGCGCTCGCTGTTCACCGGCTCCGACGGTGCCTCGCAGGCCAACCTGCGTGGCCTGGGGGCACAGGGCACGCTGGTACTGCTGAACGGCCGACGCCTGTCGTACTACGGCGCACCGGCGGGTTTCCAGACCCAGTTCGTCAACATCGATGCGATCCCGGCGGCGGCGATCGAACGCATGGAAGTGCTCACCGACGGCGCCTCGGCCGTGTACGGTACCGACGCGGTGGCCGGCGTGATCAACGTGATCACCAAGCGCAACTATCAGGGGGCGGAAGTCAGCCTCACCACCGATACCTCTTCGCGCATCGATTCCTATGGCGAACACCAGGGCAGCATCACCGCCGGTTTCGGCGACCTGGACGAGGACCGCTACAACGTCTACGCCTCGGTCAACCTGTACCGGCGTGACGCGATTCCGCTGAGTGACTTCTACAACAAGCGGCCGCCGCAGTATTACGTCAACAACCCGAACTATATTCCCAACCTGCGACTGGGCACCGGCAGCAAGCCGGGCGAGTTCAATCCGGGCAGCTACTTCGCCTTCGACCCGGTCACCGGCCGGCGCGTGCAGGAAGCCGCACCGGGCTGCAACAACGTGCTCACCACCGAAGCGGCCGGCCCGCGGTGCATCTGGGAAACCTGGATGAACAACGAGATCGACGCCGGCGCCAAGTCCGAACGCAACACCGCCTACGTCAACGCGCACTTCCTGATCGGCGACAGCACCGAAGCCTTCGCCGAAGCGACCTACACCGACATCGACCTGACCGCCAACGGCGGCACGCCGCGCGCCTATGGCACCACCACCGGCAACCCCACCAGCTGGTTCTCCCGCAACACCGGCACCACGGTCAACCAGTTCCTGTACCCGTACCTGGGGCCCAACAACGAGTACAACCATGCCAGCCCCGAGCTGAAGGCATTGATGGGCGGTGTGGTGGGCCTGCAGTACCTGCTGCAGGACGTGGGCGCCAACCACTTTGGCCAGCGCAATACCGACCAGAGCTACCGCGTGGTCACGGGCCTGCGCGGCACCGCCGGCGACTGGAACTGGGAAACCGCTTTCGCCACCGCCGGTTCCCATTCGGTGACCTACCAGACCACCAACGTCAACCTGGCCGGGTTCCAGAAGGCCTTCGGCCCTTACACCATCGATCCGGGTACCGGCCGGGTGATCATCTCCGACCATCCCGCCTACAAATTCGGTGAGATCAGCGACGCCAACGCCGCACTGATCCGCGAGGCCTTCCCCACCTTCGACATCGAGTCCTGGACCCGCCTGCACACGCTGGACGGCAAGATCGAAGGCCCGCTGTTCACCCTCCCGGCCGGTGAAGTGCGCGCGGCCTTCGGCTTCAACGCCACCCGCGAAACGTTCTACACGCCGGGCAACCCCGACGCGGCCAATGGCCTGATCACCCAGCAGGGCGGCTCGTGGTTCGACGGCAGGCGCAACACGTACGCGCTGTTCGCCGAAACCGTGGCGCCGCTGACCGACAAGCTGGAACTGGAAGCCGCGCTGCGCGTGGACAAGTACCCCGACTTCAGCGCCAACCTCGCCCCGAAGCTCGGCCTGACCTACCAGATGTTCGACCAGCTGATGCTGCGCGGCACCTATTCCGAAGGCTTCCGCGCGCCGAGCCTGGCCGAAGCGGGTACCGGCGGCGTGTTCGCGCAGATCGGCGGCTACCGCGACGAACTGCGCTGCAACGAAACCAACGCGATCGCCAACCTGCTGCGCCGGTCCGCGCGCCCCGGCGATGTGGACCTGGGCAATTCACTGCTCAACAGCGACTGCAGCCGCAACGTCGCCCGCATGACCCAGCCCAACCAGGACCTCAAACCGGAAAAGGCCAAGATCGCCACCGCCGGCGTCGTGTTCGAACCGACCCAGTGGCTGTCGGTGTCGGCCGACTACTGGTTCATCTACCGCCGCAACGAGATCGCCGCACCGGACTACAGCAAGGCTGAAGACATCCAGTCGATGACGCGCTCGCCAATCACCGAGGCCGACCTGGCCAACCAGGCGGCGCTGGCGGCCATGTGCGCCGACCCGGCCAGCGGCGTGGCATGCCCGGCCACCCTGCCGGGCTACAGTGCAGGCAACGTGCTCAGCGTGGTCGGCCAGTACAAGAACCGCGGCCGCACCCTGATCGACGGCTTCGACATCGACGCGCGCACCCGCTTCACGCTGGGTGACTGGGGCACCCTGAACGTCGGTGTTGCCGCCACCATCCAGCGTCGCAAGGAGACCTACACCGACGACGAGCTCGGCTGGTACTACGGCAACACCATCGGCTACTACGGCAACCCGCGCCTGCGCGCGACGTTGAACGCCGACTGGAACTACCAGGCCTTCACCACCAGCTTCTTCATCAACTATGTCGGCGGCACCAAGTGGGCGTGGGACCGTATCGATGCCGAGGACAACAATCCCGAGACCTGCACCGGTGGCTACCTGGCACTCAATCCAGCCCAGTGCGACGGCGTGCCGTCGTGGTGGACCGCCAACCTGAGCGTGGCCTGGCGTCCCGACGCGCACTGGAACATCGGCTTCACGGTCAAGAACCTGTTCGATCGCATTCCGTTCTACGATCCGAACAGCTTCCTGGGCGACTCCAGCGATTACGCCACCATCTACGGCCGTGGCTACAGTCTCACCGTCGGCTACAAGTTCTGACGTTTCCACCGCGCCGGTGCCTGCCGGCGCGGTCTTTCGAGGAGGGTTTTTCATGCAACGTAGGGAATTCATTCTGGCCAGTGCCGCCGTGGCGGCCACCAGCCTGCTGCCGCAGACGCCGGCATGGGCGCGCGGTCGCAAGGTACGCCTGGGGGTGATCGGCACCGGCATGCGCGGTCAGGTCCTGCTGAAGGAACTGGTGCGCCGCGACGACGTGGAGGTGGTCGCGCTGTGCGACATCGAACCGATCATGCTCGGCCGTGCCGTGGAGATGGTGGCGAAGGCAGGCAAGCCTGCGCCGAAAACCTACGGCCAGAACGGCGACGTGAACGCCTGGAAGCGTCTGCTGGAACAGCGTGGCCTGGACGGTGTGATCATCGCGACCCCGTGGGAGTACCACGCGCCGATGGCCATCGCCGCGATGCAGGCCAAGGTCGCGGTCGGCTGCGAAGTGGTCGCCGGCATCACCCTGCAGGACCACTGGGACGTGCTCAAGACCCAGCTCGACACCGGCACGCCGTACATGCTGCTGGAGAACGTGTGTTACCGCCGCGATGTGATGGCGGTGCTGCAGATGGTACGCGCCGGCCTGTTCGGCGAACTGGTGCACCTGCAGGGTGGCTACCAGCACGACCTGCGCGGGGTGAAGTTCAACTCCGGCGATCCGTCCCAGCCTTACGACAGCGGTGTGGAGTTCGGCGCCAAGGGCTGGTCCGAGGCGCGCTGGCGTACCGAGCATTCCGTGCAGCGCAACGGTGAGCTCTACCCCAGCCACGGCATTGGCCCGTGCGCGATGTACACCGGCATCAACCGTGGCAACCGCTTCACCCACATCAACGCGTTCGCCAGCAAGGCACGCGGGCTGCACGAATACACCGTGGCCAAGAGTGGCGGCACCACTCATCCCAGCACCAAGGTGGCGTTCAAGCTGGGCGACATCGTCACCACCACGCTGGCCTGCGAGAACGGCGAGACCATCCTGCTGCAGCACGACACCTCACTGCCGCGTCCCTACTCGATGGGCTTCCGCGTGCAGGGCACCAAGGGCCTGTGGATGGACGTCAACCAGTCCATCCACATCGAAGGCCGCAGCCCGCCACACAAGTGGGAGCCGATCCAGGCCTACCAGGATCAGTACGAACACCCGCTGTGGAAGCAGCACGCCGCTACTGCCGCCAGCGCCGGCCACGGCGGCATGGACTGGTTTGTGATCCACGCCTTCGTCGAGGCGCTCAAAGCCAAGGCGCCGATGCCGATCGACATCTACGATGCCATCACCTGGAGCGCGATCACCCCGCTGTCCGAGCAGTCCATCGCCAACAGCTTCCAGACACTGGAGTTCCCGGACTTCACCGCCGGCCTGTGGAAGCAGCGCAAGCCGATCTTCGCCTTCGACGGCACCTACTGAGCCCGCGCCGTCACCGCGACGGCCACCACCAGAACCACAGCGCTGCCGCGCCGGTGCCCATTGCATGGTCGCCCCGGCCGGCGGCGATGTCGTTCACGCCCTGCCTGAGCAGGGCCAGGGCACCGGCGTTCAGACGCAGATGAGCCCGGTCGCCCTCGTGCTGCCACCCCCAGCCGTCCACAGTGGCGTCGTGTCCGATCCGGACCGAGACGGGTGCTTCCCACGCGGCACGGCGGTTGTTGGGGACGGCGAGCAGCGGCGGGGACGGCGGCGTCACCTGCACCGTGCGCGCCGCGCCGGTGCCATCGGCCAGTAACGCATCGATCAGCCTCTGCAACGACGCGCAGCCGGCCGCATCACAACTGAGGTGCCAGCCGGGGAAGTTGCGCTGATGACCGGTGTAGCGCCACAACGCGGTCGTGCCGTGCTGCTGCCAGGCGTGTGAGGTTCTCATTGGCGCATTCTGCCCCAGCGACCGGCCCACCGTGTCCGCGCGGACGCTCCCACTGGAGCGGGGTTGGAAACGAGCGTCCGTTGCTTTGTTCGGGCTGATTCGGAAAAACGCCTACCTGCAGCATGATCCATATATCACCGCTCCTTTCCTTAGGGCGAGTGAAAGCTGCTGTGAACTCATCTCCTTTTCAAGGCCTTTGATCTGCTGGACCGGTACCAACGATGGATCGGACAGTCGCACGGCCTCGAAATAGGCCCTGCTTGCAACAAGGTCCTCGTTCACCAGAACGCCGGCCTGATAAGCATTGCCAAGTTGCAACAGCGCGTCCGCACTCCCTTGCGAAGCCAGGCCTTCCAGGTAGCCTGTGGCCTTTCGCTTGCACTCCAGCGTGGCGTCTGGGTCGCGAAGCATCGCCGCTTCTCCGCCCAAGGCGGATGCAGGATCCATCGAATAAAAAAGCTGCGCTCCGATATTTCCCTGCTCAGCGGCCAGGCTCAGCCATTCTGTAGATGTGATTCCGTCGGCGGCCGAAAGCGCTTCGCATTGCTCAGCCGCGTCGTTGTCGCGAATCGGCAAGCCCTTTGCAGCGCGCATGTTGAGGGTGTTGCATTCGAACAACTTGAGGAAGATTGCGTAGGATGCCGCGCCGTCACCGGCCAGGGCCTGAGTTTTCAGCTGGGCAAGTACTTCGTTCACCGGCCCATTGGGGGCGGATCCGAAATCCCGGACTGCAAAGGCGCGCCCCGACAGGGGTTGAATCGTCACGTTCCTGTTGGCAGGCGAGGCGCGGGCGGAAGCGTTGCGGACTGCGGAGTCGCTCTCCGGCTCTGCGGCCAGCAACGTCTGCGCCGGCGCATCGGTGTGTTGCGGACGTTCCTGTTTGCATCCAGAGGCAAGCCACAACGTCGCCGCCAAAGGAAAAATCAGTATCCCTAATCTGTTCACGATCTGATTCAATTCAAAGAGCGCGCTTCCTGTCTCTCATGCACGTGGGACCCTGTCAATCAGCCTCCTGGATCTGCGTCACTCTGCAGGTGGTGGTGGAAGTCACCTCATCGGCTTCCAGCAACAGCTTTCAATCCGGCATGGCCACGGTCGGCTTCGATCTGTCTTCTCGACAGCTACACATCCAGCGGGTCCGATGGGACGAGCCAAGAAAGGCCGACATCCCGGACTGAAGGCAGGACCCGGTCATTCAAATGACGGTGTAGACGTTCAGATGGTGCGCCCGGAGGAAGTTACATAATCCTCGAAATCCATTGGCATTAAAGGGACTGAAGGTCAGCGGCTACCCGTATTACCGCCATAGTTGCCACCACGGTACAGGCGCCAGGTAGGTTGAGTCAGCATCAGCGCGGCCTTGGTGACGTGGAGAACTGCTCGACCAAGAGGCGAGGAAGCGGCACAGGACGCTGAGTCCCCATACAAGCGTGACGCCTACCGTCGCAAGCAGCAGGAGCGCGATGAGCGCGAAGATCAGGTGTTCCATAGGGGGCAATCTACCAGCGCCTGACGGCATACGGGGCATGCGCCCGCGTCTGCGGCTGGCGACGAGCATGGCGACCGTCCTGGGGCGATTCAGCCGGGCGAAATGGCATCAAGAACATTACGCCGTACCCCAGTTGCCTGCGAAGGATCTGCACCCGGCGCGCGCACTCGCTTCCCCGCCACGCGTGCGTTCTTCATGGAGTCTTCTGTGCACCATCTGCAAACACCGCAGTGCCGACGCAGCAACGCTATCGATGACACTGCAGGGGCATTCACCTACTTGGGAATCCCTGTGCCCAAGGCGTCACCGAGGATGCCAACCAAGTGCCAGGCGGACAGCTGAAAGCGGTGATCGGGAAGGAGCCGACGTCCCCCCACGATTCTGCGTCCATCGAAAATACTCTCGGCCGCCCATCCCCTGACCTTCGATGAATTCAGGCATGCTTTGGGTCAGCAGGGATGCAGCGGTGAAGGCCTAATGAGGCCGCGGCTAACGTCCCTGTGGGCGAAAGAAGCAAGACGAAGATGAACGGCGGATTGGAGCGTTGCAAATGATCAAGATGGTCGATGAGAACTTTCAGTATTTCTATCAAGAGAAGGGCTTTGGCCCTGCCATTGATTCGCGACCTGTTCCGCGTGCAAAAATTGAGTATTACCAAGGAAGATTGCCCAACAAGCTTCTGGAGTACTGGGATGCCTACGGATTCGGGGGATACGGCAACGGCCTGATCTGGATGACCGATCCGGATGAATATGCTGACGTTCTCAGCGCTTGGCTTTACCCGACCCGGCTCCACGCGACGGACAAGTTCTATGTGATTGGCCGCACTGCATTCGGCGAACTGATCGTTTGGGGCGCAAAGACCGGACCAAGCCTGACAATTCATTCGGTGCGGGGAATGATCTTTCCTTCTGATAAATCCCGCTGGATGAGTGAGGGCAAGGGCGACCTCTTGCTGGGCAACTGGATAGGGGGCATGCAGCGATCTCTCCTTGAGCAGAACGATGAAGGCGATAAGCCACTGTTTGATCGCGCACTAAAGGAGTTGGGTCCGCTGGGGCACGACGAAATGTATGGCTTCGTCCCCGCACTTGCGATGGGCGGGCCGTGCCGCCTCGATCATTTGAAGAAGGTCAAGGCCGTCGAACACCTGATGTTCCTGGCCCAGCTTGGAGAGCCTCAGATCATGCTGGACATCGTGAAGGAAACGAAGGACCGTGGGCTTTGGAAGTAACGGCTCTCTCGTTACTGTTGCCCGGCGTGGTGGAGGCTGCCCATCGGCTGCCAAGCAGCCGCCGTTGAGCGGCGGCGGTTAGCTACATCAGGATTGGACGCAAACAGACACAAAAAAAGCCGAAATCCTTGATGTGAAAGGAAAGTTCGGCCTTCATGGGATGGTGTAGACGTTCAGATGGTGCGCCCGGAGGGATTCGAACCCCCGACCAATGGCTTCGGAAGCCACTACTCTATCCGGCTGAGCTACGAGCGCGTTGTCTGCTGCTTCCCGCCGGGCAGCCCGTTGCGGGCGACCGGACCGTCGAGACGGCGCGGGAGTCGCATTCTAGCGGTAAACGCGGCGCAGGTCTCCCCCCTCTGCGATTGTGCCGTCCGGCAGCGCTCCGGGCGGGCCCAGGCGGTATCCTTTACCGATGGCTTACGAACGTTTTGAAACGCCCGGGCAGGCGGCACCGCCGCGCTGGCGGCACTACTGGAAACTGATGCGCGCCGATCGCCCGATCGGCACCCTGCTGCTGCTGTGGCCCACCTGGTGGGCGCTGTGGCTGGCCGCTGGTGGCCTGCCGCCGCTGTGGACCCTGTTCGTGTTCACTGCCGGCGTCTGGCTGACGCGTTCGGCCGGCTGCGTCATCAACGACTACGCCGACCGGTGGCTGGACCCGCACGTCAAACGCACCAAGGACCGTCCCCTGGCCAGTGGCGCCGTGTCCGGGCGCGCGGCGCTGGTGCTGTTCGCCGTACTGATGCTGGTGGCCTTCGCGCTGGTGCTGACCCTGAACGCGCTGACCATCGGGCTGAGTTTCATCGGCGTCTTTCTGGCCGCCAGCTACCCCTATCTGAAGCGTTACACCCACCTGCCGCAGGTCTATCTGGGCATGGCCTTCGGTTGGGGCATTCCGATGGCCTTCGCCGCCGTGCAGGGCGAAATTCCGGTGATCGGCTGGCTGCTGTATGGCGCCAACATCCTGTGGTCCACCGCGTACGACACCTGGTATGCGATGGTCGACCGCGACGACGACCTGAAGATGGGGTCGCATTCCACCGCGATCCTGTTCGGCGATCTCGATCTGGTCATCCAGGGCATCCTGTACGCGCTGTTCCTGGGCGCGATGGCGCTGGTCGGCGTACGTGCCGGGCTGGGGGTGGCCTACTGGGCGGGCGTGGCAGTGGCGGCCGGGCTGATCGCGTACGAATTCTGGATCGCCCGCAAGCGCGAGCGGGAGCCTTGCTTCAAGGCCTTCCTGCACAACAACTGGGTCGGCGCGGCCCTGTTTGCCGGTATCGCTGCGGCGTTGGCGCTGGGCTGAAGCCCCACCGGCCTAAGACCAATAGGCGACTGACAGCATCGCCGGCAGCGCCCAGAATCGGCGCCATTGAGACCTGGGAGGGTAACGATGGGTACCTCGACGACAGTGCAGGATGGGTGGATGGCGCGCGCGGCGCTGCGGTCGGCCGCATGGGCCGAGAAGTGGTTCCCCGATGCCTATGTGTTCGCCGTGCTCGGCGTGGTCATCGTGGCCGCCGCCGCGATCGGTTTCGGCGCCACCCCGCAGGCCACCGCCCGCGCTTTCGGCGACGGCTTCTGGAGCCTCATCCCGTTCACCATGCAGATGGCCTTCGTGGTGATCGGCGGCTATGCGCTGGCGACCGCGCCGGTGGTGGCGCGCTTCATCGACCTGCTGGCCCGGGTGCCGCGCACCGGTCGGGGGGCGGTGGTGTATGTCGGCTTGATCAGCATGCTGGCCTCGCTGCTCAGCTGGGGCTTCTCGCTGGTGTTTGGCGGTCTGCTGGTGCGCGCGCTGGCGCGCCGCGACGACCTGGCGATGGACTACCGCGCCGCCGGTGCCTCGGCCTACCTCGGACTCGGCGCGGTGTGGGCGATGGGGCTGAGCTCGTCGGCCGCGCAGCTGCAGGCCAACCCGGCCTCGATGCCGCCGGGGCTGGTGGAGATCACCGGCGTGCTGCCGTTCACCGACACCATCTTCCTGTGGCAGTCGATCGTGCTGACCGCCGCGCTGATCCTGGTCTCCCTGCTGATCGCGTGGCTGACCGCCCCCGGTGCGGCGACGGCCCGCACCGCAAAGGAATTCGAGGGCGCCGCCCAGGCCGAGGCGGTGCCGATGCAACCGCGCACGCGTCCGGGCGAATGGCTGGAGTACAGCCCGCTGCTGACGGTGCTGCTGTCGCTGCTCGCCTTCGGCTGGCTGTTCGGCGAATTCGCCAGCAAGCCGCTGGTCACCGCGATCGCCAACCTCAATACCTACAACTTCCTGTTCATTTCGCTGGGCCTGCTGCTGCACTGGCGGCCGCGCAGCTTCCTCAATGCAGTGGCCAAGGCGGTTCCGAGCACCACTGGCGTGCTCATCCAGTTTCCCCTCTACGGCGGCATCGCGATGATCCTCACCCATGCCACCGGGCATGGCGATGAAACCCTGGCGCATCGGCTTTCCAGCCTGTTCGTGCACGTGGCCACCACCGATACGTTCGCGCTGGTAATGGGCGTGTACTCGGCGGTGCTGGGCTTCTTCGTCCCCTCCGGCGGCGGCAAGTGGATCATCGAGGCGCCGTACGTGATGCAGGCCGCCAATGAGCTGAAGGCGCATCTGGGCTGGGCGGTGCAGGTCTACAACGCGGCCGAGGCGCTGCCGAACCTGATCAATCCGTTCTGGATGTTGCCGCTGCTGGGCGTGCTGGGCCTGAAGGCGCGCGACATCGTCGGCTTCA
This sequence comes from Stenotrophomonas sp. NPDC077421, assembly GCF_049545505.1. Taxonomy (NCBI): domain Bacteria; kingdom Pseudomonadati; phylum Pseudomonadota; class Gammaproteobacteria; order Lysobacterales; family Lysobacteraceae; genus Stenotrophomonas; species Stenotrophomonas sp. NPDC077421. The sequence continues at coordinate 128,779 of NZ_JBMWDP010000001.1, forward strand.
CCTTCATCCAGCTGCTGGTGCACATCCCGCTGGTACTGGGCCTGCTGTGGTTGCTGGGCATGACCCTGACCTACGTGCCGCCGGTCATGCCGTGAGCCAGGCCGGCAGGCCGGTCATGGCGCCGCGTCGGCCGGCAGGGTGAGGGCCACCTCGATCAGGCCTGCCAGCACGGCGTCCGCCCCGACCGGGCCGACCAGATAGGTCACGCGCGCATGCAGGCACCGGTGCAGCGCCACCCGGAACAGGTGCGGCAGGCGCGGCAACTCACGGCGGACCTTCTGCACCACGGCGTCCAGTTCTTCGGCCAGCGCCAGCAGCGGGGCGGCTTCCGGATCGGCGATGGACTCTTCCAGGGCCAGCCTCAGCACGCCATAGCAGGCACGGACCCCGCGCGCGGGTGACAGCGCTGCGGGCAGATCGGGGCGCTCGTTCTGCGCCCAGGCCGCGGCGACGGCCAACAGCTCACCATAGGCCGAAGGACCCGACAGCGCCGTCGCCAACGCCGCATCCCACTGACGGCGCGCGAAGGGATCGCCGGCCAGTGCGACGTCGCCCTCGCGGAGCAGCCGCTGATACAGGGTGGCCACGGCGTCGCGCTCCGCCTCGGGCGGCGTGGCCGCCTGCTCCAGCTCGCGCAGGGTGGCGTAGTCCATCAAGGGTTCGCGGATTTCCGGTACGTGGTGGCGCGCCCAATGCCGGATGCGGATGTCCGCTGGTGTGTAGCCGGCATCGTCGGCAGCCGCGGCGTTGACGGCGTCGCGCAGCACCGAGCAGAAGTGCAGGTCGCGTGCGTAGCGCTGCGCACCGGTATCGTCGACGCCATCGGCATCGCCACGCGGACGAGGGGCAGACGTGCTCTGCGCGGCCTGCAGCGATTCGCCGAACCGGGTCACGCGTTCGTGGAACAGACGCCGTGACCGCGCGACGGCCGGGACGGGTGGCGCACCGGCAGGTGACGGCGCCAGACGGCGGCGCGCGGCATGGAAGTCTCGGCCGTTGTCGCCTGCCACTGGCGCGCACATGCGGGCGTGCAGCCGGGGCAGGCCGGCGCTGGCGGTGTCGGTGGACTGCAGGGGCCATACCCCCAGGGACGTGGCTGCCGCGACCAGCGGTTCGGCGTCCTTCGGCACGCCTTGATAGTCGATCACCACCGCGTGGTGCTTGTCCGCATGCGGCGCATTGATGGTGGAGATCGCAGCGGCGAGCGCCTGCGCCGACAGCATCGCATCCACATACAGCAGCGCCTGTCTGGCCCGCGCCGGCACGGTGGGCATGTGCGCGGCCACCAGCTCCACCCCGGCCTCTCCCACGGAACGGGGGCGGGTGTCGGGCACGATGCCGCGCACGTGCACGGCGCGCCGCAGCGCGGCCTGGTACGCCGACCGCTGTTCATCGCGCACGATCACGCGCGCCAGCAGATCGCGCTCGGCCCAGCGGGTCTGTTCGGCATGGTGCCGGGCAATGTCGTTGGCAATGCCAACGACGCGTGCGGTGCCTGCCGCAGCGCTGTCGCCCGCTGTTTCCGGCCACGCATCGGCGCGCGACGCATGGAACACCGGCACGGTTACCCCGTCATCCACTGCGTCGGCAGCGCTGTAGACGTACAGCAGCTGGTCCGAGGTGTCGCCGCCCACGGATGCCGCCACGGGCAGAGACGCCAGTGTCACCCAGGCCGAACGCGGCAGTGCGGCGCGCAACCGCGCGCGCGCTGCCGCTGTTGCCGACCAGAAACCGGAGTCCATCCACAGCACGATCGCGTGGCCGCCATCGTCGGCGGGCAGTTCGCGCTGCACCCGCAGCACCTGATGCAGGCTGGCACTGACCGGACCGGATTCATCGCCCAGCAGGAACCGCGCCAGGGTGGCCGAGCCCACCCGAGGTGGCACCGGCCAGGCGGCGCTTCGGTGCCGGTCGATGCGCACCGCAGGGCCGGTGGCCACATGCAGTACCCGGCACCCACGCAGCCGTGGGTCCTGCCGCAGTGCGTCCAGCAGCCAGTGCGCGGTCAAGCGCAGGCCGCTGCCGCTGGACAGACAGACCTGGCCACCGTTGCGGCGCCCGCCCGCATCGTGGGTGCGCAGCTGCGAGAGGACCGCCTGCACGGCGCCGAACTGGCCGGCGTGGGCGATATGCCGCTGCCCGTCAGGCCCGATGTGCGTGAAGCACCGCAACAGCGCCAGCAGCCGGGCTGGGGCCATCAGCCCGCGCAGCAGCCCCGCATGGGCGCCTCGCAGCACCGGATCACCGATGCCGTGCAGGCCATCGCGCGCGAGCGCCGCCTGCACGCTCGGGCGCACCACCAACCGCCCGGTACGCAATGGCCGCGCGGGGCGTTCCTGCCAGCGCCGCCAACCGGTTGCCGGCGTTCCCGCGGCGGCATAACGGCCGCCACGCCGATCCAGTGCAAGCAGCACCTGCGCGACGTCGTACAGCGCCCGGGTGGTGGCCCCCCGCTGGACGCCCAGGTGGCGTGCGATGGCGTCGTCATCGCGCGCCCATCGCCCCAAGGCATCGCGCCCACTGCAGGCCATCAGCGCCACCGGCACGCCGTTGATGTAGGCCACCAGGTCCAGCGACCGGGGGGCACCTGACGGTGACGAGCCGAGCGGCACGTTGGCACGGACATCGAAGCAGTTGGCGGTGACATCCTCCCAGTTCACGAGGGGCACGGCGACGTTGATGCGCTCGCCATCTGCAAGCGTGTCCTCCACGGTGAGGCCATGCAGGAGCCTCGGCATGTCGCCGGTGGCGGCGACCAGCACCGCCGCCACGACCTGCTCGATGGCGGCCTCCGACAACGGCCGGTCACCCGCGCCGTGGATGAAGCGGAACACCTGCAGGTAGCGGCGCAGCCGGTGCGTCAGCACGCTGCCGTCCTGCCGATGCCGGCGATCGTGCGGCAGATAGCGCCAGCCAAGGTGCAGCATCCAGCCCAATGCGGAGCGCTGCACCAGCGTGTCGAGGGAGTGGGAAGAAGGCGGCATTGACGCAGTGTGGACGACGCTGCGCCATGCCTGTTGTGTGCATCATTCCGATTCCTGCCGTCGCATCGCGCCGGTTCGAACTGGTTCCAGATTGATCTTCGCATCTTGATTGCATGCATCAATCCATACCCCCTCACCGCCGGCACGCGCCCCTTTGCCACCGCGCCCACGCAACGGTGTCACGGCCGGTCAGGTGCAAGCCCACGCAGGTCCGCGTCGATATGCTGGCCGATCTGCGACAGGGTGCGGCACAGTGCCCTGCGCTCGTCGCGCAGGGCAGCCGTGTCGGCCGGTGCGGTGTCCTGGGCGTCGGCGAGGTAGCGGGCGATGCTCAGCGAGCCCTCGTGCCGGACCAGTTCGTCGGGCGTTGCACGGTGGGAGAATCCCGGCAGCGATACCCGCTGCTGGCAGGTGCTGATGACCCGTGCCACAAGGTCGGCCGGCAGCTTCGGGCCACGCCGGCCGCGGCACGCGGCCCCACGTGCGTCGATGAACAGGACATCGGTGTCGTCGCGCGTTCGGCGCAGCACCAGCAGCGCCGTGGCCACCGGCTGCCCGGCGAACAGGCGGTCGGGAAGACCGATCACCGTCTCCAGCAGGTGGGCGTCGAGCAGGCGCTGGCGGATGGCGGCTTCTTCGCCACTGCGGAACAGCACGCCATGCGGGACGACGATCGCCATGCGTCCCTGCTGCGGGTCCAGCGCGTGCAGCATGTGCTGGATCCAGGCCAGGTGGCCGCGCTGACGTGGCGGAAGGCCGAAGGCGAATCGTCCGTGCGGGTCGCGCGCCGCGATCGTCGGGTTCCAAGAAAGGTCGAAGGCCGGCCGCGACAGGCAGACCTGGACACGTTGCGGACCACCGTCGCCCGCCAGCGGTTGCTCCAGCGGCTCGCCGCGGATGAGGCCGTGAGTGTCTTCTCCGTGCAGCATCAGCCGCATGCGGGCGCGGGCCCACTGGACCTGGTCGCGCTCCCGCCCGTACACCACGTGCCGACAGGCGCCGTGGTGCGTGCGCGCCCACTGTGCGCAGGCCAGCAGCAGTGCGCCGCTGCGGCTGCCGGGATCGCAGATCGTGTCGTCCTCGCCAGGGTCCAGCAATGCGGCCATCAGGTGCGCCAGCGGGTCGGGTACGTGCCCGTCGGACGTCTCGGCAGGCGAACTGGCGGTGCGGTCCAGAAGGCGATCCACCGCTGCGCCGATATCGCCGCGATGGCCACCGCGCAGGCATCGGAAGTCCAGCGCCGGCACCGCCATGCGACCCAGCAGGTGTGACAGGGCCGCCTCCTGGTGATCCTGACCGGGCGGCAGCGCGGCCTCCAGCCGCAGTGGGGTAAGGACGCCGGCCAGCGCAGCTGGATTGGCGGTTGCCAGGTCCTGCAGGGCAGCAAACAGCCGCTGGCGGTTACCGGCCACGAACCGTTGCCGATGCAGGCGTTCGAAGCGCGCGTTCGCGGGCACGTCGAGCTGCTGGGCACCGGGCGCCAGTGGGCTCCAGTCGAGCGGTGACAGCGCACTGGCGACCGGAGTGCTCGCCAGTGCCTGGTTGTCGCTGGCGATCTTGAGCATCAGCAGGGCCAGCACCAGGTGAACCGTGGCCTGCCTGTCCCTGGCGTCGCCAAGCGTGTCGCAGGCCGAGGTCAGGGCGGCAAGCGTGGCATGGGGACCTGCACCACGGGCAGCGGGGATCGCGTTCACGCGATCACGCCGGTCAGCACGTCCGCGGCGACGGCGGCGAACTGTTGCTGACGGTTGCGGATCAGGGCTTCCAGACACGCCTGTTCATCGCGTACACGGCGCGCCAGGGCAATGATCCGTTGTTGCTGGGGCAAGGGCGGCACCTGCACCGGCAACTGGTCCAGCACGCTGCGGCGGATGCTCCGCTGCCGCGACCCTGCCGACTGCCGGCGCAGATACTGTTGAGCCGGCGGCTGGTTGAGCTGCCAGGCCAGGAACGCCGGCAGCACCTGCTGCGGTTGCTCGACCCGGAGCACGTACAGATGGGGGCTGCACAGCGTGGCAGGAGGAGGATCACGCAGCAGCATGGCCAGCGGATGATTGCCTCGACCGGCAATCAGGATGTCCTGATCGCGCACCCAGTCCGGTGTCTTGCGGGCGCGCACTACGGTGCGCAGAAGCGGAACGCCGGGACGCAGTGCATCCACGGTGAGGTCCTTCAACTGGATCACCTGCACGTCGCCCTCCGCAATGGCACGGATGGCGCCGCGGAAGGGATGTCCCTGGCGGATGGTGGCGAGAGTGCCGAGCGGGTGGGGAGCGGTGACGGCGTGCATGTCGTGCACCATCGCGTGGCGCGTTCGATAGCGTCAACACGTGAAAGTGCAGCCTTTCGAATGGTGCAGAGTTGTAGCCACTCGAGCCTTGGAAGTGCGATGAAGCTCGCAGGAACGGGGCGTGATTTTCAACAGTTTCATCTCTTGATCTGTGCTTCACCCAATGCGGCATCAATTGAAATGACGCGACTGCGCAACGGCTGGTCCCTCACGCCGGTGCGGATCGGAGACCGCGGCCCTGTTCAGCACGTGTGCGGTCGCCGGGCATGACGACATGGCAAGGGGTGATCAGCCGTGGACACGCCTTGTGGCGCAAGGGTTCTTCGCGTTTCGTGGCGCGCAGGCAGGCGAATTGACGCCGTTGTATGAAAACGGCCACGCACCGTTAACCTCCCTCTGCACAGCATGGTCCCGACCGCGGCATTCCGCCTGCGGCACCCGGAGACCGGACATGGCACAGCAGCGCAATCAGACCCCGCAGCAGGACCAGGAACGCGGGCGCAATCAACAGCAGCAGCAACAGCAGGAACAGCAGCAGCGCAATCAGAACCAACAGCAGGGTGGGCAGGACGAAGAAGAGTGATGGCCTCCGGCCATGCTCGCCTGCGAAGCCCCGCATGACGCGGGGCTTCATGTTTCAGCGCGCCGTCACTCGCTGCGGAGCTGCCAGCCGAGCGCCGCGTCACCCAGCGTCGCGCCGGGTGTGATCCCGCCCAGATGCACCTGGATGCAATCCGCATTGGGCAGCGCGCGCTGTTCAGGGAACCAGCGGCGCGTGGCATCGACAATGATCAACAGGCCTTCGTCATCGCCCATCGGCGCGAAGTGCGGTGTAGGCGTAGAGAACGGTGCAAGACCGAACGTGGCCTCCACCTGGGCCTGCATGGCCTCCACGCTCAGCGCCGGCAGGCCGACCTCGCTGATGCAGGTCATTTCGCTGCCGTGGAAGATGCCGGTCCGCGCCGATGCGGGCAGGCGGCGGCGCGCGATCAGTTCCAGAATCAGCCCGTCCGGGCCGGTGAAATAGATCGACTCGGCATCCCAGCTGCCACCGAAGTCGAAGTGCTCGCGCCCCTCGGCGTCGCGCTGCCGCTGCGCGCGCGCGTCCAGCCAGGCGGTGGCCGCGACGAAGCGGTTGTGCGGCACGGTGAAGGCCAGATGCACGCCGCCCACCGGGCGATCCCCGGCGGGTTCGAGCTGGAGCGTGCTCCAGCCGATGCGGACCTGGTCCGCGTCGGTGTCCAGCTCCAGTACGGTGCTGAAGTAGCGGGCGACGGAGCCGGGGTCGGATACCGGCAGCAGGAGATGTTGGATGCGCATGCGGACAGGGTGCGACCGCGTTGCGCGCCTGTCCAGCGCAGGCGGCTACCGGCGGTCAAGAAATTGCAACAGGCTGCACCGTGACGCCTGCCCTGTGCTGCCACGCTGTGCCTGCCGTGCCTGCGTTGCGCAGTGCGGTGCAGGCGCGCGGTCTCCCCACCCCTTGAGGATGCCGCGCGACCTGCCTTGTCCACGGAGGAGGGAGCAGGATGGGCATCATCGATGGCAGGCCGCTGGGCCTGGCGGCGGAGGACGCCGCGCAGGCGCGGCTGGAATCGGACGTGATCTTCGGCTGCGTGTTTCTCGGCTTCCTGCATGACGCGCTGCGACAGGGCGTGGTGCTGTGCTGGGATGTGGACCCGGCCGATCCGCCCGCGCAGGTGGAGCAGGGCATCCAGGCACTGCAGGCGGTGCTGGAGCGGCTGGTGGCACTGACCGGCATCCACACCGATACGGTGCGCGTCGGCCAGAGCCCGCGCTACGAGCCGGCCCGCCACCAGATCGCGATCGCGGCCGTCTCGCGCCCGCACGGCGACGATGCAGCGCGGCAGGCCCGGCGCCAGATCCAGTGGACGCCCGAGGTGGAACAGCGCATCACCGAGCTGCTGGACAACGATCCGCTGATGGAACAGAACCTCGACGCCGAGTTCGGGGCGTACTACGGCATCGTCGATCATCCCGACAACACCAACCCCTTGGTGATCAGCTCGGTACGCCGGTTGATTCCGTATGCGGATGAAGGCGGTCGCTGGAACCGTCGCGTGCCCGGGCATGGCCTGATCCACTACGACGACCCGGCATGGACGCTGGAACAGGCCAGGCAACTGCCCAAGCAGGCCGGCTCGACCGAATCCGCGGCGCGCATCGCCACGTGGGACGGCAGCGGACACGTCTGCGGCTACTGCCACGGCATGGTCTGGGCGGTGGCCCAGGTGCGGTGCAACTTCCCCGATGGGCGTCCGTTCGAACTGGGGCTGGGCAGGAACACGCACAAGCTGGCGTCGTGCTTCGGCTGCAGCACGTTCCTGCACGCCAATGGCCTGGCTCCCAGTTCGATGCATCTGGGACGGTCGGATTCGTGGGTGCCGCTGCCCGAAGGGGAAGACGGCGTGGCCGTGTTCAACCTCGGGCTGGGCAACGAGGCGCGGCACCCCGGCATCGTTGCCGGGTTGAACGCGGCATGGGCGACGCACGTGGCCGGGTGGCTGGTGGCCGGTACGCGCATCGCCGCGCAGGACACCGCGCGGGTGCCTGCCGAGGTGCGTGCCGTGGCGCGCACGCTGCAGCGCGAGGCCATCGCGCGCGGGCGCGATACCCGTGCCGTGGCGAACCTGTTCCTGGATGCGCTGACGGTGCACCAGAAGGATCTGCATCGGCTGATGCGGTTTGTGGGATAGCGGGCCGTCCTCGGCATCATTGTGATCTTCTTCCCGCCCGGTATCGTGGCAACCATCCATCCATGCATGCCGCGTGTCGTCGCAGTTTCTGGCCGGCAACGTCGAGCGGGCCAATGCATCGTCGCGCAAGGCATTGCGCTGGTCGGTCGCCTCGCTGCTCACGATGCCGGCACTGCTGGTGGCGCTGGTTGCGTACGCGCTGCCGACGCGCGCATTCGCCTGAGCGCGCCGCATCACACACGCGCCCTGGCGGTCCGGCGGCCGGCATGGGGCAGGCCATCGGTGAGCGCCACTTGGATTCGCGCCCCCCTGTCTCACGTTCACGAGGAGAATGGCGTTATTCTCGGTCGCAGGACACAGGAGAATTCATCGGATGAAGAACAGACAACAGTACGTTGTGGTGGGCGTGGCAGCTCTCGCGTGGTGTCTGGTCGTCGGCGGCTACTGGGTGGGCAAGCGCCTGGCATTGGCCGAGAACTGTGACTCCGGCGCCAACGCGGTGGTCACGTGCCCGTCCCCTGCCGATCAAGCTGCCGGTAGCCGATAGCCTCGGCCAGGTGCGCGCGGCCGATGGCGGCGCTGCCCTCCAGATCGGCGAGAGTGCGCGCCACGCGCAGGATGCGATGCATTGAGCGTGCCGAGAGCTGCAGGCGCTCGACGGCGTCTTCGAGCAGATCCTGCTCCCTGCTGTCCAGCCGGCAGTGGATGGCGAGCAATGCCGGTGGCAGTTGTGCGTTGGGCATGCCGCCGCGCGCGAGCTGCACGGCGCGTGCGGCGATCACGCGCGCACGCACGCTGGCGCTGTCTTCGCCGGCCGGCGCGTCGTCGCGCATCGCGCGGGGTTCCAGTCGTGGCACATCCACGTGCAGGTCGATGCGGTCCAGCAGCGGGCCGGAAACGCGGCCGCGATAGCGGGCGATGGCATCGGCGCTGCAGCGACAGCGGCCACTGCGGTCCCCGGCCCAGCCGCAGGGGCAGGGATTCATCGCGGCGATCAGCTGGAAACGGGCAGGAAACGTCTCGCTGCGTGCGGCCCGGGTGACCACCACGTGCCCGGATTCCAGCGGCTCGCGCAGCACTTCCAGCGCATGGCGGCTCCACTCGGGCAGTTCGTCGAGGAAAAGAACGCCGTTGTGCGCGAGCGAGATTTCGCCGGGGCGCGGATGCGAGCCACCGCCCGCCAGTGACACCGCGCTCGCAGTATGGTGAGGCGCGCGGAACGGACGCTCGCGCCAGCGTGACGGATCGATGCCGTGGGCGCTGCACGAGGCCACGGTGGCGGTTTCCAGCGCATCGGCGTCGCTGGGCGGTGGCAGGATGCCGGGCAGCCGCGAGGCCAGCAGGGTTTTGCCGCAGCCGGGCGTGCCAAGCAGCAGCAGGTGGTGGGCGCCGGCGGCGGCGACCTCGAGCGCGCGGCGCGCCTGGTGCTGCCCGCGCACGTCACGCAGGTCGGCGCTGGCCGGTGCGGGCGCGAAGGCGAACGTCGCGGCGGGTAGCGACCGGCCATCGAGGCCGGCGCAGACCTCCAGCAGGGTGCGCGCGACGCGCACATCGGCATGCGCGGCGAGGGCGGCTTCGGCGGCGTTGGCCGGCGCAATCACCAGGGCGCGCTGCTCGGCAGCGGCGGCGAGCGCGGCGGGCAGCACGCCGTCCACGCCGCGCAGTTCCCCGGTCAGCGCGAGTTCGCCGAGGAACTCATGGCCGTCGAGCGTGCGTGGATCGATCTGCCCGCTGGCGGCGAGGATGCCCAACGCGATGGCGAGATCGAAACGTCCACCTTCCTTGGGCAGGTCGGCCGGTGCCAGGTTGATGGTGATGCGCCGCTGCGGGAACTCGAACTGGGCGCAGAGCAGCGCGGCGCGCACGCGGTCGCGCGATTCACGTACGGCAGCGGCCAGCCCGACGATCTGGGTGTGCGGCAGCCCACCGGTAAGCATCACTTCGATGCGCACCGCAGGCGCATTGACACCGGCACGGGCGCGACTGTGCACCAGTGCCAGGCTCATCTGCGTGCGTTCCAGTCATCGGCCATGCCGCCCACGATGGCGGGGCACGCCGGCATCGTCCATCAGCGCTTGCCGCGCCCGCGGGTAGGCAAGCGCGTCGGCTCAGGCGGTCGGCGGTGCCGGGTCGCGTGCTTCCAGCTCGGCCACGACTTTTTCCAGCGCTTCCAGCTTCTCGCGCGTTTTCAGCAGCACGGCGCGCTGGACGTCGAATTCCTCGCGGGTGACCAGGTCCAGCTTGCCCAGCCCGGCCTGCAGGGCGGTCTTGAACGTGGCCTGCAGTTCCTCGCGGGACTGGCGCAGGCCCGGCGGGACCATGTCGCTCAGGCGGCGGGCCAGGTCATCCAGATGGTTGAGGTCGATCATGCTGTGCTCCGCAGGGTATACGCTAAGGATAATCCGCCGCGACCGCGCCGGCACCGGTACGGGTGCATCGCGTTCACCGGCGGACAGGCGTTATCCTCGCTCGCCGGAAATACAGGAGCCCAGCAGATGAAGATGGTCATGGCGGTGGTCAAGCCGTTCAAGCTCGACGACGTGCGCGAAGCGCTGGCCGAGCGTGGCGTCACCGGGATCACAGTGACCGAAGTCAAAGGCTTCGGGCGGCAGAAGGGCCATACCGAGCTGTACCGCGGCGCGGAATACGTGGTCGACTTCCTGCCGAAGGTGAAGATCGAGGTGGCGGTCACTGACGGCCAGGTCGACGAGGTGGTCGAGGCCATCGTCAAGGCGGCCGGCACCGGCAAGATCGGCGACGGCAAGGTGTTCGTGTACGACCTCGGCAGCGTGGTGCGCATCCGCACCGGCGAGCTCGACGCCGACGCGCTGTAATGCCGGGCCCTGCCCGGCAGCTCATAACGCCAGACGCTGCCCGGCAACCGGCCCTCAGGCCGACTTGAACCAGCGATAGAAGCGCTTCCAGCCCACACGCAGGCTGGCCACCCAGCGCGGGTCGGCCACCAGCGCGGCCTGTGAGGGCGTGGGCTTCAGCCCGGTCAGACGCTGGCGCATTTTCAGCAGGTTCTTCATGTCGCTGCGGCGCAACTGGCGCGAGACCGGGTGCACCGGCAGCCAGCGCGGGCTGCGCCATGCCGAGGTGAAGTCGACCAGGACCGGCACGCCACCGCTGACCATCACATTGGTGCCGTGCAGGTCGTTGTGCGTGATGCCGGCCGCATGCAGGCGGCTGAGGGCGTACTGGAGCTGTTCGAACACCTCGACCCCCACCGACTGGGCGGCGCTGAGCGTCTGGCCGGGAATGAACTCCATGCCCAGGGCCAGGCCACCGATGGTGCCGAGCAGGGCCGGGGCGTGTTTCCAGCCGCTCAGGCGTTGCAGGATGCGCGCTTCGCGGCGCACCAGCAGGCGCGCCAGCAGCGACAGCGGGGTGCCGCGGTAACGGGTGTAGTCCTTGACCACCGCCGGCTGGCCGTTGAGGCAGGTGCGGTAGACGTCGGGTTCGAGAAGGCGTTCGCCGCGCTTGAGCAGCTCGGCGGGGGCGGTGTCATCGACACACGGGGAGACGAAATTGTTCATGGGGGTCTGGGCGACCCGGCGGTCGGCGCGATGCGTCAGGCGTACCGGTGCTGCTGTCTAAGGCGGGAACTAAAGATTTCGTTAATTTTAGTACTGGCGAGTACACCAATCCAGCGTTTGTCGGAGAAATGTCGTAGGCGGGCGTAGAACAGTTCGTCACGCAGACGCGGACAAAAATGTCTCAATTGGAAATAAATCGTTTGTGGATCAGCCGGTTGCAGCCTCCGCCCGCAGGGGGCATCGGGCGCGCGCCGGCCCGGCGCCGGATGCGGATCGGTGTCGGCAGCGCTGCACATCGGCCAAGTCCAGGGCGCTGTCGGCCCCCGGCACGCTGAACCGGAGGCGAGGCCCGCTTGACCCCGACGCAGGCGCTGCCGACCATACGCTGTTGATTGCGACATCGGCGGCCGCCCCTCTACGGCACGTCCCCGCCCCCTGCCGCCTTGCCGGTGCCGGATTCTCCCGTGCCCCGTCCCCCCATTTCAGGTCCGGCCCTGCCGGAGGAACACTGATGATCAAGATTGTGCTGGCCGTGCTGTTCATCGCCTGCGTGCTGTACATCCATTACCGCGGCAAGGTGCGTGCGCGCTGGTCGCGCCAGCTGCTGGACCATTCCAGCTTCATGGCTCCGATCAACGTGATCATGTACATGTTCTCCAAGGTCCCGACCACGCCGTTCCTGGACCCGGGCAAGGCGTTCCCGCAGCTCGAACCGCTGCGCGAGAACTGGCAGATGATCCGCGACGAAGCGCTGGCGCTGCGCGATGCGGACAAGATCGCTGCGTCGAGCACGTTCAACGATGCCGGCTTCAATTCGTTCTTCCGCCGCGGCTGGAAGCGTTTCTACCTGAAGTGGTACGGCCCGTCGCACCCGTCGGCCAGGACGCTGTGCCCGAAGACCACCGCCTTGCTGGAGTCGCTGCCGGACGTGCGCGCGGCGATGTTCGCCCAGCTGCCTTCGGGCAGCGAGCTGCGCCCGCACCGCGACCCCTTTGCCGGCTCGCTGCGCCTGCACCTGGGCCTGGCAACGCCGAACGATGACGCCTGCTACATCGAAGTGGACGGCATCAGGAAGAGCTGGCGCGACGGCGAGTGGATGATGTTCGATGAAACCTACATCCACCATGCGCACAATGAGACGCCGGACGACCGGGTGATCCTGTTCTGCGACATCGCCCGCCCGCTGCGCTTCGGCCTGCCGGGCCTGTTCAACCGTGCGGTGGCGTCCACGCTGCTGGCCGGTGGCGCCTCGCCGAACCTGCCGGGCGATCCTACCGGTGGCGTCAACAAGGCCTTTGGCGGCGTCTACAAGGTGCGCCTGAAGGCCAAGGCGCTGCGCGAGCGCAGTGTGGTGGCCTACCAGGTGATCAAGTGGGGCCTGGTGGTGGCGGTGATCGCGGGGATCTGGGCGATCTGAGGCCTTGCTGCCTGGGGGGCCGGTCAGCGGCCTGGCACTACCGGACACAGAAAACCCGCGCTGTTGCCAGCGCGGGTTTTTGTTGGGCCACAGGCCACCGGCAGAGCCGACCAACGGTCGGCGTCCAACGCATCAGCCCTTCAGGGCGGCCGCGACGAACGGCGGGGTGACCAGCACGCCGGTATGCAGCGCGGCGGTGTAGTACAGCGTATCGAACGACTTGGAGGCCGAATCGGCCTGGCGGAAGTCGAAGCTGCTCTGGCCCTTGCGCGCCAGCGTCACGCTCCACCAGCCGGTGGGGTAGCACGGCTGCGGGAAGGGCAGGGTCTTGAACGAACCGAAGCCGGCCTTGCCCATTTCGGTGCGCATTTCGTTGATCAGGTCCAGCTGCATCAGCGGCGACTCGGACTGCTGCACCAGGATGCCGTCGTCCTTGAGCGCCTTGAAGCAGCTCTCGTAGAAGGCCTTGTTGAACAGGCCTTCGCCCGGGCCGACCGGATCGGTGGAATCGACGATCACCACGTCCACGCTGCCGGCCGGGCAGTTGGCCATGTAGGCCACGCCGTCATCGAACATCAGCTCGGCGCGCGGGTCGTCGTTGGACTCGCACAGTTCCGGGAAGTGCTTGCGGGCCATCACGGTGACCTGCTCGTCGATGTCGCACTGGGTCACGCTCTCCACGCCCGGGTGCTTGAGCACCTCGCGCAGGGTGCCGCAGTCGCCGCCGCCGATGATCACCACGCGCTTGGGCGCGGCATGGGTGAACAGCACCGGGTGGCTGATCATCTCGTGATAGAAGAAGTTGTCCTTGCTGGTCAGCATGATGGCGCCATCGATGGTCATCAGGTTGCCCCAGTCGCTGGTCGCGAAGATCTCGATCTTCTGGAACGGCGACTGCACTTCGTCCAGCTTGCCGGTCAGGCGGTAGCCGATGGCCGAGCCGGTGCGCTCGAAGTGCTCGATGTACCAGTTGTTGTTGTCAGTCATGGAGAAACGGTCCTGTTCGGGGTGTTGGAGCCGGGCTGGCGGCGGAAGCCGCGTGGCACTAGCCACATCCGGACGGGTCGGCCCGTTCAGGTTCTGACCTGGGCACGGGCGCGGGCGCGCATGATAACGGAGCTGTCGCCATATAGGCGTTATCATGCACCCCCTTTTTTACCAACCAGGCCCACTGAAATGACCGATTGGTCCCTCGACCAAGCCCGCAAGACCTACTCGATTCCGCATTGGGCGGATGGTTACTTCGACGTGGATCAGGCAGGACACATGGTGGTGAGACCGACTGGCCAGGACGGCCCGGTGGTGTCCTTGCCGAAAATCGTCGACGCCGCCCGCGAGGCCGGCGCGAAGCTGCCGCTGCTGGTGCGTTTCCCGGACATCCTGGGCCAGCGGCTGGGCAAGCTGCAGGCGGCCTTCGCCCAGGCGCAGGCCGATTGGGAGTACCCGGGCGGTTACACCGCCGTGTACCCGATCAAGGTCAACCAGCACCGCGGCGTGGCGGGCACCCTGGCCAGCCACCACGGCGAGGGCTTCGGCCTGGAAGCGGGCAGCAAGCCGGAACTGATGGCCGTGCTGGCGCTGTCGCGCCCGGGTGGGCTGATCGTCTGCAACGGCTACAAGGACCGCGAGTACATCCGGCTGGCCCTGATCGGGCGCAAGCTGGGCCTGCAGACCTTCATCGTGATCGAAAAGCCATCCGAGCTGAAGCTGGTGCTGGAGGAATCCAAGGCGCTGGACGTCAAGCCGGGCCTGGGCGTGCGCATGCGGCTGGCCTCGCTGGGTGCGGGCAAGTGGCAGAACAGCGGCGGCGACAAGGCCAAGTTCGGTCTGTCCCCGCGCCAGCTGCTGGACCTGTGGAAGTCGCTGCGCGACACCGAATACGCCGACTGCCTGAGCCTGCTGCATTTCCATATGGGCTCGCAGATCTCCAACGTGCGTGACATCGCCAACGGCATGCGCGAGGCCACCCGCTACTTCGTGGAGCTGTCGCGCCTGGGCGCGAAGATCACCCACGTGGACGTGGGCGGTGGCCTGGGCGTGGATTACGAAGGCACCCGCTCGCGCAGCTTCTGCTCGATCAATTACGGGCTGAACTCCTACGCCAGCAACATCGTGCAGCCGCTGGCCAACGCCTGCGAGGAGCACGGCCTGACCCCGCCGCGCATCGTCACCGAATGCGGCCGCGCGATGACGGCGCACCATGCGGTGCTGATCGCCAACGTGTCCGAGGTGGAAGAGGCGCAGGAAGGCCGTGTGCCGGACCAGCACGATGACGAGCCGGCGGCGATCCGCCACCTGCGCGAGATCCATGCCGAGCTCGACGAGCGCCCGGCGGTGGAACTGTTCCAGGAAGCCCAGCATTTCCATGCCGAAGGCCTGTCCAGCTACGCGCTGGGCCAGATCGACCTGCCGCAGCGTGCGCGCATCGACGACCTGTTCTATGCCATTGCCCACGCCGTGCGCGCGCGCCTGAGCTATGACGAGAAGAGCCATCGCCCGGCGCTGGACGAGCTGAACGAGCGGCTGGTGGACAAGTACTTCGTCAACTTCAGCGTGTTCGAGTCGATCCCCGATGCATGGGCGATCGACCAGGTGTTCCCGATCGTCCCGATCGAGCGCCTGAACGAGCAGCCGGCACGCCGCGGCATCATCGCCGACATGACCTGCGATTCGGACGGCATGGTCAAGACCTATGTCGAAAACGAGAGCCTGGACAGCTCGCTGCCGCTGCACGCGATGAATCCGGGCGAGAGCTATCGCATCGGCTTCTTCATGGTCGGTGCGTACCAGGAGATTCTGGGCGACATCCACAACCTGTTCGGCGACACCGACGCGGTGGAAGTGCTGGCCGACGCCGATGGCTACGCCATCACCCAGCAGCGACGCGGCGATACCACCGATGTGATGCTGGACTACGTGGGCTACAGCCTGGCCGATCTGCGCGCGAGCTATGCCGCACGCGTGGCGGCGGCGAACCTGTCGCCGGCGCGTGCGCAGGAGCTGTCCGATGCGCTGGAAGCGGGTCTGACCGGCTACACCTACCTGTCCGACGAGCCGCTGGTCTGATCGGCGCGGTCCACCGCATCCGGGTCTGTGGCGCGGCGGCACGATGAGCAGCCGCGCCATCATTCACCTGTTGCTGCATGCCGCCGTGCCGGCGCTGCTGGCGTGGCTGTTCTGGCGCAAGCGGTTCGCCTCGGCATGGCTGTTGCTGCTGCTGGGCTGGATCATCGACCTGGACCACCTGCTGGCCGACCCGATCTACGCCCCCAACCGCTGCAGCATCGGCTTCCATCCGTTGCACACCGCGCCGGCAATCGCTGTGTATGCCGGGTTGTGCGTGCCGAAGAAGACGCGGTTGTTCGGCATCGGGTTGATCGTGCACATCGTGCTGGATGCCATCGACTGCTGGTGGATGCACGCAGGCAGGTGAGGGCAGCGCCGCCGTATCCCGTCGCTCAGCCTGCGGGCAGTGTCAACGTCGCGCGCAGGCCGGGATGTCCATTGCGCAGTACCAGCGTACCGCCGTAGCTCTCGGCGATATCGGCCACGATCGCCAGGCCCAGTCCGCTGCCGGGCATGCGTTCGTCCAGACGCACGCCACGGCCGAGCGCGCGCGCCAGATCGTCCTCGGGCAGGCCGCTGCCGTCGTCGTTCACGTCGATGCGCATGCGGTTGCCGATGTGCGCCACGGTCACCTCCACCCGATGCGCGGCCCATTTGCCGGCGTTGTCGAGCAGGTTGCCGAGCATTTCCTCCAGATCTTCGCGCGCGCCGGCGAACAGCCCCTGCGCGTCCGGATCGTAGTGGAAGGACACCTCGCGCCCGACGTGCACGCGCTGCATCAGCCCGCACAGGCTGGCCAGCACCGGCGCCACCGGCGTCCGCTGCTGGCTGTCCGCACCGATGCCGGCGGCCAGGTAGCGCTCGATGCTGGCCTGCATCCGCGCGGTTTCGCTGCGCAGGGTCTGCCGCCAGTCGCTGCCCTCGCTTTCGGCCTCGGTGGCGAGCACGGTCAACGGGGTCTTCAGGGCGTGGGCAAGATCCTCGGCACTGCGGCGCGCGCGCAGCACCATGCGTGCATGGTGGTCGAGCAGATCGTTGAGCTGCGCCGCCAGCGGGGCGACTTCCTTGACCAGACCCTGCTGCGGGAAGCGCACCTGTTCGCCGTTGCGCACCTGCCCGGCAATGCGGCCGAGCTCGGACAGCGGGCGCAGGCCGTAGTGCACCTGGGTGACCAGCACCGCGAACCACAGGGCGATCAGCACGGCCAGGGCCAGCGCGGTGCGCTTGCGGAACGCGCTGACCTGGGCGTCGAGTTCACTGCGGTCGGTGGCCACCACCACCTGCAGCGGTGTCGACATGCGCGGCAATGTCACCTGCTGCGCCAGGGCGCGCAGCGGCTGCTGCAGCGGCCCGGTGGTGTCGTAGGCCTGCGCTGGGCCGGTCCGCAGCGTGGCGGGTGTCAGCAGGGTGTCGTCCCACAGCGAACGCGACTGGCCCAGCGGCTGGCCCTTGGCATCCTGCACCTGCCAGTAGGTGCCGGAGAACACCCGCTGGTAGCGCTCGTCCGACAATGCCCGGCGCAGCTGCAGGCCGCCCTGCGCGTCGCTTTCGGCCAGTGCCAGCACCGCGATCAGTTCGTTGCCCAGGCGCTGGTCCATCGCTGCGCGCGCCGAGCGCTCGAACATCGCGCCCAGCCACCAGGTGGCCACGGCCGAAACCAGAATCAACCCCAGTCCGCCGGCGAGCAGCAGGCGGGTGCGCAGCGAGCCGCTGGTCATGGCGCGGCCGACAGCCGGAACCCCTGCCCGCGGTGGGTGTGGATCAGCTCGGCGCCGAGCTTGCGGCGGATCCGCCCGATCAGCACGTCCAGCGTGTTCGAATCGGGGTCGAAGCCCGCGTCGTAGACGTGTTCGCCCAGGCGCGACCGGCTGATCACGATGTCCGGGTGATGCATGAAGTAGCTGAGGATGCGGTGCTCCTGCGGGCTCAGGTGCAGCAGCTCGCCGCCCAGCTCGAAGCGGCCGGCATTGACGTCCAGCAGCAGCGGCCCGCACTGCAGGCGCGGGCTTGCGTGGCCGGCGCTGCGGCGGATCAGGGCGCGCAGGCGCAGCAGCAGCTCTTCGGGTTGGAACGGTTTGGTCAGGTAGTCATCGGCGCCGGCGTCGAAACCGGCCAGCTTGTCGTGCCAGCGGGCCCGCGCGGTCAGTACCAGCACCGGGAACCCCTGGCCGGCCTGGCGCCAGCGCTCGATCACGCTCAGGCCATCCAGGCCGGGCAGACCGAGATCGACCACCGCCGCGGCAATGTCCTCGATCTGCCCCAGTTCTTCCACCGCGCGGCCCTCGGCGCTGTGCAGGACGACGTAACCGGCGTCCTCCAGCAAACGCTGCAGGCGGCTGGCGAGCAGGGCGTCGTCCTCGGCAAGCAGGATCCGCATCAGTCTTCTTCCATCTTCAGCAGGCGCCCGCTGCGGGCATCATAGTCGAGCTCCATCACCACGCCGCTGGGACCGAGAATCTCGATCTCGTAGCGGTCATCGTCCAGCTCCACCTCCACCAGCGTGCCCGGATAGCGGCGCATCGCGTCGGCGACGACCTGCTCCAGGGGCACATACCGGCCCTGGCGGACCGCCTGGCGTACCGCGTCCTGCTGGCGCGCGCCGCCGTCGAGCACCCGTGCGGGGTCCTGCGGGGCGATACCAAGCAACAGCGGCAACAGCAGCGGGAGGGCGGACATGGTCAATGATCGTGGGCGGATGCATACGGTATACGGTGCACGTCTAAACGCTGCCTAACAACCGGCCTCATGGTGCGGTTAGGCCCGCTTGCCAGACTGGCGGTGCCGGAATCGCCCGGCCACCCCTGGAGCCTCCCATGAACATTCCGATGCTGACTGCCGCCCTGACGGCGGCGCTGTTCTCCGCCCCGGCTTTCGCCGCCGATCTGACCGCTGCCGATGTGCAGGCCAAGCTGCGTGCGGCCGGCTACACGCAGGTGCATGAGCTGGATCGCGAGGACGGCGTGTGGGAAGCCGACGTCACCCGCGCCGATGGCACCGTCGACGACGTGATCGTCGATCCGTCCAATGGCGAGATTTTCGATGCCCGCGGCGGGCGCCCCGTGCTCGATGCCGGGCAGATCCTGGCGCTGGCCGGCAAGGCCGGTTTCCGGAAGATCGAGTCGTTCGAACGCGACGGCGCCACCTGGACGCTGGACGCCCGCAATGCCCGCGACCAGCGCGTGGAGGTGCGCATGAGCGGTTACGACGGCCGCGTGCTGTCGAGCCGTCGCGACCGCTGGTGGGACTGACCGCGCACGGCGGAAACGAGAACGGCCGGGGTGCCCCGGCCGTGGATGCTGGTGTCGCTGGCCGGCTTACCAGCCGATCGGCGGCGGGTCCCAGTAGCCCGGGCCACGCCCGTAGCCATACCCGCCATACGGACCGAAGAAGCCCGGCCCCTTGCCTTCGCTGACCTGGATGTTGACATTGACCCCGCGGGTCTTGCCTTCATCGTTGGTGTAGTTCTTGCTGAGGTTGAGTTCGGCGGCGTTGAAATGCGTGTTGCCGTAGTTCTTCGCGTAGCCGATCCCGGTGGTGAAGCTGCCGTTGATGCGCAGCTTGTCGTCGGTGACCTCGGCGATGCCGTTGCCGGCGCGCTCGCTGACCCGGCGGCCGCTCTTGTCACCGTAGAAGGTGCCCGGCGGATCGCCGCGCAGCGACGGGTCGCCCAGATACTGCAGCGGCTGGTCGGGGATGGTCAGGTCCAGGCCGGTGGCCGACTGGGGGCCGGTGGCGCCTGCAGCGGACTGGGCCAACGCCACACCGGGCATGGACAGGCACAGCAGCAGGGCAAGCAGGCGGATCATGGGAAGCTCCGGGGCGGACAGGCGGGACGGCCGACAGCGCTGACGCTAGCAGCCGATTCTTGAATGATGCCTGTCATGCCGCCAGTTGCAAGGGGAACTCAGCCGAGGCGGTCGAATCCGAACAGCGCCGCCAGTGGATGCCCCCGGCGTTCGATCCGGGCCCGCAGCAGCCCGGCGCCGATCATCGAGTAGGTAATGCCGTTGCCGCCGTAAGCCATCGCGAACTGCACGCGCGGCCCCCACTGTTCATGCGGACCGAAGAACGGCAATCCGTCGGCGGTCTCGGCGAAGGTCCCGGCCCATGAGAATGCCGGCGTGGGGGCGAGCCGGGGGAACCAGTCCAGCAGCTGCTTCATGAGCTTGTCTGCCTTGCCTTCCACCCGCCGGTCGCGCCGTGCCGGAATGTCGATGGCATCGTCCAGCCCGCCCACCAGCAGGCGGCGGTCGCCGGTGGCACGCAGGTACAGATAGGGGCGTGCGCTTTCCCACACCATCGTGCGCTGCAGGGGACCCAGCACCGCGGCATCGACAGGATCGGTGATGAAGGCATAGCTGCTGCGGTTGCGTGCGACGCGCTGCCTGATCCAGCGCTGGTTGGCGTATCCCATCGCCAGCACCACATGGCCCGCGCGGATCGTCGCCCCGGATTCGGTCTGGGCCGTGACGCCCCGCGTGCCCGGCGTCAGCGTGTGCAGGACCGTGCGATCGTGAATGTGACCGCCGCGCCGGCGCACCCGCTTCAGCAGTCCATAGGTGAGGCAGTACGGGTCGACCCGCGCCGCCTGCCGGGTCAGCAATGCGCCGCCGGCATCCACATCGAAGCGCTCCGCCAGCGCCTCCGGGCCGAGCCAGCGGGCGTCCAGGCCGGCACTGCGACGTGCCTGGCCCTCAGCCATCAGGCGGGGTACGTCGCGGCGGCGACTGGCCAGGTACAGGCTGTCCATGCGCCGGAAGTCCACGTCCTTCAGGCCGCGCGCCACGTCGCCCAGTGCCGGGATCGCCTCGGCACAGGCGCGGTAGGCCAGCGTCGCCGCCTCGTGACCATAGCGCTCGGCCAGTTCCAGCAGATGGGTGTCGATCTCGTACTGCAGCAGCGCGGTGCTGGCGGCGGTGCTGCCCCAGCCGATGTCGCGCTGCTCGATCAGGGCGACCTCATGGCCGTGCCCTGACAGCTCATCGGCGATCAGCGCGCCGGTGATGCCGCCGCCGACCACCAGCACATCGCAGCGCAGGTCGCGCTCCAGCGGGGGAAATGCCTGGATCAGTCCGTTGCGTACAGCCCACCAGGGATAACCACTTTTCAGATCCATGCGCTGCCTTTTGCAGAGTTGGTTTCATCCATGTCGGCTGGCTGAGCGTCCACGCCTGCCAGCCCATCAGGCGGTGGGATGGCCGGTGTGCGGCGTGTGGATCAGGTCGGTGAGGTCGAAGCCCTGTTGACGTGCACAGGCCAGGTAATGGTCCTGCACGGTGCGGTCCAGCGTCGGCGTGCGCGAGAGCAGCCAGAGGAACTTGCGGTCCGGGCTGCCAACCAGCGACACGCTGTAGTCCGGGGCGATCTGGATCACCCAGTAGTCGCCCTTGGTGAATGGCAGCCAGCGCAGGCCCTTGGGCAGGAAACTGACCGCCAGCCGCGCGCTGTCGTCACCGGTCACGCTCGCCTCGCCGATGGCTTCCTCGACCTCACCATCCATCCGGCACCGATTGCGTACCTGCACGTTGCCGTTGTCCTGCAGCGTGTAATGCGCCGAGACGTCGGTGCAGCCCTCCGGCTCGTGCCGCATCGGCAATCGCGCGATTTCGTACCAGGTGCCCAGGTAGCGCGGCAGTTTCAGGTGGGGCACGGTCTTGAGGTCGTCGGAGGTGTTCATCGCGGCCAGAGAAGGGAAGAGGCCTCCACGATGCCCACGCCACCGCCACGGGCGGGTGAAGCCCGGGCGAGCGGGGCGTCGAGACAGTGCGTTGTCGCGGTGGGGTGCTGCGGCCTGGGGGGCGGCGCTATGCTGTGGATGGACCAGAGCGAGGGAGGTGCGGATGTATCAGGTGATTCTGCTCACGAGCGACAGCGGCTTCGTACGCGACCGCTGGGATACGGTGGACGACGTGGTCGAGCACCAGGGCATCAGCTATTCGCTGCGCGCCGGGCCGCGCCAGCCGCTGCCCACCGACCACGCCTGGGACCCGATCGCGGTGTACGCCCCGGAAGAGATCACCGAAGAGGAATTCCAGGACTGGTACGCCCGTCTGCAGCCGCAGGTGGAAGAGCTCCGGCTGAAGTACTGAGCCGCGCATACCCGGTCTGAACGACGCCGGGTTTATAGTTCGCGCAGGCGCGGTGGTCCGCGCGAAGCCCGTGGTGCGCCGGTTTGTCTTCCCGTTTCCCTTCTTTCCTGTCGCGGCCACTGGCGTGGTTGCTGCTGCTGGTCTGGCTCGGCATGGCGCCGGTGGCGCTGGCCCAGAACGACGACCCGGCCGAGCCCGACCCGATCGCGCAGCTGGCGCAGGCCGACAAGGACCTCAAGCAGATCCAGGCGTCGCTGGACGACGGCGATACCCTGGACACCCTCAAGACGCTGTCCGACCGCGCACTGGCGGTACAGCGTGATGCGAAGGCGGCGCGCGACGCGCTCGATCCGCAGCTCAAGCAGGTAGACGGACGGCTGGCGCAGCTGGGCGAGGTGCCCGAAGGGGCGACCGAAGCGCGCGACATCGCCCAGCAGCGCAAGGCCATGACCCAGCAGCGCGCCGATGTCGCCTCGGCCATCGCACGGGCCAACCTGCTTGCCGACAACGCCAAACAGCTGAGCGCGGACATCGAAAAGATGCGCGTGACCCAGTTCAGCGAGGAACTGGCGCGCAAGGTCAATTCACCGCTGTCGCCTTCGCTGTGGCGGCAGTTCGCCACCCATGTGCCGGCCGACATCCACCGTCTGGTGCTGCTGTACCGGCAGGGTGAGACCACCGCGCGCAAAGCCATCGCCCGGCACGGCTGGAGCGCACCGCTGACGGGGCTGGTGCTGGCGCTGCTGATGTTCTTCCCGCTGCGCCTGTGGTTGCGCGCGCTGGGCCGCCGCTATGCCGCGTCCGAGCGGGCGCCGGATGGCCGCCTGCGCCGCTCCGGGCTGGCGGTGTGGCTGCTGGCGGTGGGAACGCTGCTGCCGGGGTTCGCGGCAGTGGTGCTGGTGGCCTCGCTCGAGTCGATCGGCGCGATTCCGCCGCGCCTGCAGCAGTTGGCGCTGCACTTCCAGGTCGCCACCTTCGTTGCCGCCTTCATCACCGCGCTGAGCGCCTGCCTGCTGGTGCCCAAGCGACCCTCATGGCGGTTGTTGGCGCTCGACGACAGCGCCGCGTGGCGCCTGCGCAAGTACGCCTGGGGCGCGGCAGGGCTCACCTTCATCGGCATTCTGCTGGTGGAGATCAACCGCGCCTCGCGCACCAGCGAGATCACCACCGTTGCGGTGGATGGGCTGGTGGCCATCACCTACATGGCGCTGATCATCGCCATCCTGGTGTCGCTGGCGCGGTTGCACCGCCGCCAGGCCGCCGAGGCGGCCGCCAAGCTGGACGCGCAGGAAGGCGACGGCAAGCCCAAGGGCGTGCCGCGCCGGAGCGGCTGGATCGTGCTGGCGCGCGTGGCCGGGCATGTGGTGGTGGCCGCGGCCGTCATCGCGACCCTGCTGGGCTACCTCAACTTCGCGCTGTTCGTGGCCCAGCAGCTGGTCTGGGGGGCGGTGGTGCTGCTGGCGGCCTCGCTCCTGCTGAAATTCGCCGACGACCTGGCCACCACGATGCTCTCGCCCAACAGCCGGGTCGGGCAGACCATCGTACTGACCACC
This sequence comes from Stenotrophomonas sp. NPDC077421, assembly GCF_049545505.1. NCBI lineage: Bacteria > Pseudomonadati > Pseudomonadota > Gammaproteobacteria > Lysobacterales > Lysobacteraceae > Stenotrophomonas > Stenotrophomonas sp. NPDC077421. The sequence goes on from NZ_JBMWDP010000001.1 coordinate 152,434, forward strand.
GGGCTGAGCGGTGCCCGGGTGGAGCAGGCCGGCGTGCTGCTCTCGGCGGTGCTGCGTATCGGCGTGATTCTGCTGGCGGTCCTCGCGCTGGCGGTGCCGTTCGGCAACCTCAATGCGTTCTACGGCGGGCTGGATGCGCTGTCGGGCGGATTGAAGATCGGTGAAACCACGCTCAAGCCCAGCAGCGTGGTATATGCGCTGCTGGTGTTCCTGGTGGTGTGGGCGGTCATGCAGGCGTTCCAGCGCTGGCTCACCGAGACCTACCTGCCGAAGACCGAGCTGGATGCCGGCGCGCGCAATTCCATCAGCACCGTCACCCGCTACCTCGGCATCATCGCCGCGGTGCTGTGGGGGCTGACCGCGCTGGGCATCGGGTTCGAGAAGCTGGCGCTGGTGGTCAGCGCGCTGTCGGTGGGCATCGGCTTCGGTCTGCAGGCGATCACCCAGAACTTCGTTTCGGGCCTGATCCTGCTGGCCGAGCGGCCGGTCAAGATCGGCGACTGGGTCAAGCTGGGCGACCAGGAAGGCGACATCAAGCGCATCAGCGTGCGCTCGACCGAAATCCAGGTCGGCGACAAATCCACCCTGATCGTGCCCAACTCGGAACTGATCACCAAGACCATCCGCAACATGACGATGGGCAATGCGCAGGGGCGCATCCAGATCCAGTTCTCGGTACCGCTGAGCACCGATGTGGCTGCAGTGCGGCAGATCCTGCTGGATACCTATGCCGCCCACGTGGCGGTCCTCGCCGATCCGGCGCCGTCGGTGTTCATCGATTCGATCGCCAACGGCCAGATCGCGATCAACAGTTTCGCCTACGTCTCCGGCCCGCGCGCGGTGTACGGCGTCCGCAGCGACCTGTACTTCAACATGCTGCAGAGCTTCGCCGCCGCCGGCATCGCGTTGTCCTCGCCGACGGACATCCACCTGGTCCGCGACCGGTAATGCCGGTCGCTGGCCGGCAACTTCCCACCGTCGCCGGGGTCCGTCAGCCGCGGTTGCCGCGGCGCGACGGCACCAGCGCGAAGGTATCCACGGCGAGCTTCTCGGCGTGGTTCAACCAGGCGCGGATCTCCAGGTCGTCCACTTCGTGATCCAGCCCGAACGGCACGTTGATACGGCCATCGGCATCGGGCTGCACCCACTGCTGGGCGACCACCACCTTGCGCTGCGATGACACCGCCTCGATCCAGAAGCCGCGGTCGGGCGACTGCCTGGCCACCATCTGCAGCATGTACTGGCCGGCGCGGGTGCGGCGGCCCTTCTGCGTGATCATGTGCGCCTGGCGGATGCTCGGGCGCGGGCCGGTGCTCGGGTCGAGCGGACCGTCCACGGCGATCCCGGTACGCAGCTGCTCATCGCGGAACAGTTTGATGCCCTTGTCCTGGTTGACCAGCATCGCGCACCAGTCACCATCGGCCGAGCCATCTTCGAAGGCGGTGCAACGATCCACATAGGCCAGGGTGTTGGCCGGGTCGGCCAGGTCGAACTGCTTGGAGGTGTTCTCCAGGTACACCGACTTCAGGTCCCACTGCTTGTCGTATTCCAGCAGCACCGGCGGTTGCACATGCTGCAGCCCGACCACGACCTGGTTGTCATCATCGATGCGCAGCTGACGGGTCTTGTCCCCCAGCCACAGCGAGCGTGAGAACGCCAGGTAACGCGGGTAGTCCCGTCCGTTGTCGCGGAAGGCCGCCGCGCTCGCACTGGCGCGGTCTGCCCGCTTGGGATCAAGCAGCGACCGGCCGAAACCGATGGCGTTGATCTGCGGTTCGAGCAGACTCAGCAGGGTGGCACCCGAATCCAGCGTGGAGGCATCGGTGGCGGCCAGCTGGCGCGGGGCGATGTCCTTGCCGAGGAACAGCAGCAGGTTCTCGCGCGACTGCCTGGCCAGCACATGGCTGAGATCGTTGGGCATGGCCAGGTGGTCCGAGGCGATCACGATCAGCGTGTCCTCGCCATACGGGCTGGCCTGGATGCGGTCGACCAGGCGGGAGATCAGCCCATCGGTGCACTTGAGGGCGTTGAGCAGGCCGATGTTGCCGTAGTCGCTCTGGTAGCGGGTGCGCTTGCAGGCCACCGGCAGGTGCCCGGCCGGGTGATGGGTATCCATCGTGAGGGTGGTCAGCATGAACGGCTCGCCCTTGCGGGAGAGCTGCATGAAGCGGTCGTAGGCCTTGTCCAGCAGCACGTCGTCATGCACGCCCCAGGTGGAGAAGTGCGCGCGTGCGATCTTCTGCTGTTTGAACCAGGCCAGGTCGTCGACCGCATCGAAACCGTGCGTGGCCAGGAACTGGCCCTTGCCGGCGAACTGGCCGTTGGCGCCACCGAGATAGTGGTTGGTGTAGCCCTGCTGCTTGAGGTAGTCGCCCAGGCACACCGCCTCGGGCAGGAAGCTGCCCATGCGGCCCATGCTGTTCTCATCGCCCTGCGCGGTGGTGAGTGGTACGCCGCACATCGACGACACCAGCCCGGCGATGGTCCAGCCGCCGCCTTCGGCCGAGGCCAGCCCGCGCACGTCCAGCGACTGCGCCGCCAGGCGGTTGAGGTTGGGCATCAGGCCGGGGAAGGTGGCCTCATCCAGATAGGTGCGCTCCAGACTCTCACCGTAGATCCACACGATGTTGCGCGGCTTGCGCAGCGGCTGCTGCGGCACGCGGTACTCCGGCGCGACCATGCTGTAATCGACCGGGCGCATCTGCTGATAGAGACGCTGGCCATCGTGATACAGCGGGCTGACCAGGATCGCGCCGAACCACACCACCACGAAGCCGCCGAAGATGGCGCCGCCGTGGCCGCTGCGCTGCCAGCGGCGGATCCGCGTCATCGCCAGTGGCAGCAGGGACACCAGCGCCAGCACGATGAAGCCGGCGATGTAGCGCTTGAAGTCGGCGATGCCTGCGCCCTCCATGTCCGCACCCAGGTGATACAGGGTGGCGGCATTGAGGCCGTCGCCGGAGAGCTTGTCGATCAGCCACCACGCGCTGAGTGCCAGCATCAGCAGTGACATCAGGCCGGCTTTCCACCACACCCACGTACGTGATGCGAGCAACAGCCAGGCGAGCAGCAACAGCGACAGCAGCAGGATCCAGAGCATAGGCACATTTGGCAGCGGAGACAGGTGGTGATGGACGTCATGACGACGTGATTCCCATCCGACCGGCTGTCCAACCACATGTGCATGACAGGCCGATGACCCGATCATGCCTGCACGAACCTGACTGAAATGTTTGTTTGGAACGACAGCAGATGTCGTTTATCGCACTGCCATCTGCGATGTAAAACACGCGTGAAAACGCGCGTCGCGTGCGGGTGCGCTGTCACGTCCAGTCGGGTGCCCACCGCAGGTGGGCAACACCTCAACGATGCCCGCGTTCTTCCCTGGAACGTGCGCGACGATCGAATATCAGCGCACTGAGGATGATGCCAAGCCCGAGGAACACGCCGATCAACATCAGCGTGAATGCGATGGCCGGGTAGCCGAACAGGTGCCAGCCGGTGTCCACCTTCATCATCATTGCCGCCGCCAGGATCAGTGCGGCGGTGACGATGCCGGCAGAGACCCGGTTGGCGATTTTCTGCAGGTTCTCCATCAACCGCGATTCTTCCAGCCCCGTCACTTTCATCTGCAGGCGGTTCTCGGCCAGCAGGGCGAGAATGTCGGTCATCTTGCGGGGGCCGTCGCGCAGCAGCTGCTGCAGCTCCATCGCCTCGCTGGCCAGGTTGGCCGCCGACAGCGACTTCTTCAGGCGTGCGCGCATCACGTGCTGCAGCTGGCGCTCGACGATGCGGCGTGTATCCAGATCCGGGGACAACAGCCGGCACACGGTTTCCAGGTTGAGCAGCGCCTTGCCGAGCAGGCTCAGTTCGGGCGGTGTGCGCAGGCCGCTGGCGGTGGCGATGCGGACCAGGTCGAGCACCACACGGCCTTCGGAGAAGCTGCTGTTGGCGGCGTAGCGGGCGATCACCTGGCCGGTTTCGCGCAGGTAGCGCTCTTCATCGAACGACTCCAGCCGCGTGCTGATGCCGATGATCTCGTCGGCCACTTCTTCACCGCGACCGTCGACCGCAGCAAACAGCAGCTTCAGCAGCCGCTCGCGCAGCCGCGGCGGCATGTGCGCCACCATGCCCAGGTCGAAGATGGCCAGACGTCCCTCCGGCGTAACGCGCAGGTTGCCTGGATGTGGATCGGCGTGGATCTCCCCATGCACGAAGATCTGGTCGACATAGCCGCGGATCAGCGCCGCCGCCAGCGGTGCCATCGGTTGTTCGGTCCGGCGCACATCAGGAATCATGTCCACGCGCACGCCCTGGGCCAGCTCCATCGTCAGCACGCGATGGCTGCAGTAGTCCCAGATCGGCTGTGGCACCCACAACGGTTTGAACGGACGCAGATGCTGGCCAAAGCGCTGCAGGTTCTCCGCTTCGGCCTGGTAGTCCAGTTCCTGCATCAGGGTCTTGGCAAACTCGTTGAGCCAGTCGCGAAGGCGCACCCGGCGCCCGACCTGGGTGAGATGATCGGCGGCCAGCGCGAAGCTGCGCAGCACCTCCAGGTCCGAGCGGAGCTGCGCGGCCACTTCCGGCTTCTGCACCTTGACCGCCACCTCGCGCCCGTCATGCAGCGCGGCGCGGTGCACCTGCGCGATCGAGGCACACCCCAGCGGCACCGGGTCGAATGAGGAAAACAGTTTGGACACCGAGGCGCCCAGTTCCTGCTCGATGATCGCGTAGATGCGCTCCACCGGGATCGGGGCGACCTTCTCCTGCATCCGCTCCAGTGCGGTGGCGAACTCCACCGGCACCATGTCGGGCCGGGTGGAGAGCATCTGGCCGAGCTTGACGAAGGTGGGGCCCAGCGCCTCCAGATCGGTCACGAACTGCTCCGGATTGCCTTCGGGCGGCAGGTCGTGCACGGCGCGGGCATCCAGGTTCATGCCCGAGAACACGCCGGAATGGCGGTAGCGAAGCAGCAGCCGCAGGATCTGGCTGCGGCGGCTCATGCCCTTTACCAGCGAGGGCGAACCGGGGGCGACAGGTGGCGTATTCAAGCAGGACTCCGGCAACGGCGATCCACCGCAGTGTGGCCGGGTCCCGGTGGTGGAGCGGTGAATCCGGCGGCATCTACCGCGAGCGGGGCTGGATAAGTCAGAATCGGCGCTTCGATCGATCCTTTGGAAGCCTCATGGCCGGTGCCAGTCTGTTCGCGTTGCTCGATGACATTGCGTCCCTGCTGGACGACGTGTCGGTGCTGACCAAGGTGGCGGCCAAGAAAACCGCCGGTGTGCTGGGCGACGATCTGGCGCTGAACGCGCAGCAGGTCACCGGCGTCAATGCCAACCGCGAACTGCCGGTGGTGTGGGCGGTGGCCAAGGGCTCGCTGGTCAACAAGGCGATCCTGGTGCCGGCCGCGCTGGCCATCAGCGCGCTGGAAGCCTGGCTGCGCGGCAAGGGCTTCCCGGTCCCGATCGTGGTGCCGCTGATGATGATCGGCGGCGCGTTCCTGTGCTTTGAAGGCGTGGAGAAGCTGGCGCACCGCTTTCTGCATTCCAAGGAAGAGGATGAGCAGAAGAAGGCCGAGCGGGTGAAGGCGCTGGCCGACGAGAAGGTGGACATGGTGGCGTGGGAGAACGACAAGGTGAAGGGCGCGATCCGCACCGACTTCATTCTCTCGGCCGAGATCATCGTGCTGTCGCTGGGCGTGGTCTCCGCTGCGCCGTTCCTCAACCAGGTGACCGCACTGGTGGTCATCGCGCTGGCGATGACCGTGTTCGTCTATGGCCTGGTGGCCGGCATTGTGAAGCTGGACGACCTCGGTCTGTACCTGTCGCGAAAGGGCGCGGCGCTGGCCGCGTTCGGCCGTGGCCTGCTGGTCGCTGCGCCGTGGCTGATGAAGTTCCTCTCGGTCGCCGGCACCGCCGCGATGTTCCTGGTGGGTGGCGGCATTCTGGTGCACAACGTGCCGGCGCTGCACCACCTGGTGCTGTCGCTCGGTGGCGAGGGCCAGTGGGGCTGGCTGGTCAACGCGCTGGGCAACATGGTCGTTGGCGTGATCGCCGGTGCGATCGTGCTGGCTGCAGTCACCGCCGTCCAGAAGCTGCGCGGCAGGCACGCCGCGCACTGATCCCCGCAGCGCGGGGTGGAACCCGGCGCTACGACCAGTCGCGCAGTCCGTCCAGCTCGGCGCGTGCCTGTGCCAATCGGCGCCCGGAAAGGGCGTCAACCGCGCGCTGCAGGCGAGGTGACTGGGGATCGCGGGCGAACCAGCGCCGCGCCAGAAGCAGCAGCGCCACCATCAGCGCCGTGCCGGCCACCAGTGACACCAGCAGCCAGCGCGCGGCATACACCGCCAGGTCCACGCCCCAGGCCTGCCAGGCCAGCAGTACCGGCACCGCCAGCCACAACCAGCACCAGGGCAGCCCCAGCAGCAGCTCGCCGAAGGCGGTGTGCATGCGCAGCGACGCCAGCACGCGCGACTGCTCCACCACGGGCTGGTCGGGCTGCAGTTGCCGGCGCAGGTGCAGCCGCGCGGCGCTGGCGATGATCACCGCCACGCTGTAGGCATGCAGCGCGAGCGCGCTGACCATCACCGCCAGCGGCGGCTGCTGCCACCACACGCTGCCGCAGTAGATCGCCAGCGCCAGCCAGAACAGCAGCTGCACGACCTGCAGTGTCCCGAAGGCCGACAGCTGGCGCTGCACGGCGTGCTGCCGGTGGCGGCGCCAGGCATCCATCGCGGCGGGGCCCTCGTTGCCGTCGGTGCCGGCGTACTGCTGCCAGAGATGCTGGAGCGGGTCGTTGTGCATGGTGGTGCCCTCAGAGAGTGGGGTCGAACCGCGCCCGCAGCTGCTGGCGCAGGCGGTGCAGGCGGGTGGAGACATTGGCGCTGCTGATGCCCAGGATCTCGGCGATCTGGCGGTGGTCGTGGTCATCCAGGTGCAGCAGCATCAGCGCCCGGTCCAGGGGCGGCAGCGCCCGGATCGCCGCCTCCAGCTGCCGCAGCGTCTGCCGGTGTTCAGCCGGCACACCGTCGTCGGCGGCCAATGCCGCCTCGTCCAGCACCGCGTGGTGGCGCTGGCGCAGCTGCCGGCGGCGCAACTGCGAGATGGCCACGTTCAACGCCACCCGGTACAGCCAGGTGGAGAAGCGGGCGCGCGCCGGATCGAAGCTGTCGAAAGCATCCCAGGCCTGCACGCTGATGTCCTGGATCAGGTCCAGCCGGTCCTCGTGGTGGGCGCAGTAGCCGCGGGCGATCTTCAGCACGATGCCGCGGTGCTGGGCCAGCAACGCGGCGAACTGGGCGCGGGGATCGGCAGGGGCGGTGGCAGTCATGTCCATACCCGGATGATTCGCAGGGACGCGGCCGATATCACACGGTGCGCTCAGCGCGGAGGATCGGCCGCCTGCACGCGGTTCTTGCCAACCCGCTTGGCCGCATAGAGGGCCGCATCGGCCCGGCGCAGCAGCGTGTCGGCGTCCTCGCCCGGCTGCCACTGCGCGATGCCGGCGCTGAAGTGCACCGGCACCCGCTGCTGGTCCAGAGGCAGCGGGTGCTGGGCCAGCGAGCGCTGCAGGCGCAGCAGGGTGGACATGCTGTCCGCACCCGGCGTTTCCGGCAGCAGCAGCACGAACTCATCGCCGCCCAGGCGCGCGATCGCATCGCTGCTGCGCAGGTGCAGCTGGCAGACCGCGACCAGGTGCCGCAGGACCGCATCGCCGCCGGCATGGCCGTGCGTATCGTTGGTCTGGTGGAAGTCGTCCAGGTCGATCAGGGCCAGCGCCAGCGGGTGGGCCTGCCGGGCGGCCCGGGCCAGTTCGCGCTCCAGCAGTTCATCGAAGCCACGGCGGTTGAGCGCGCCGGTCAGGGGATCGGTGCGGACCAGTCCGGAAACATCGCGCAGTTCCTGCTCCAGCTCGGCGATGCGCGCTTCGGCCTGTTCGACTTCGCGGCGTGCGTTGCCCAGGTGGTCGCGTGCCTGCAGGGCCTGTTCCTGGACCCGGCCGGTGTCCTGCAGCACATCCTGAAGCAGCAGGTTGAGGTCGGCGATGCTGCGTGCTTCCTTCAATGCCAGGGCATAGCTGCTGATCCGGTCGTGGTACTCGCCGGTACTGACCGCCATGCCGTCCAGGCGTTCGATGAAGCCTCCCATCAGGTGTTTCATGGCCGCCTTGGAGTCGCTGATGCCCTGCTTGAGCAGCCCCTGCTTGTAGATCACCTCGCGCAGGTTGGCGCGCGCCTGTTCCACCGAGTCGCGGTCCAGCGGGCCACCGATCAGGGCCCGCACCGCGTGCACCTGGCCGTGCAGCCAGCTGCTGTCGTCGAGCAGCTCGCCGATGTTGTCCAGCAGCAGGTCGAACAGGCTCAGCAGCAGCTCCTGCTGCTCCTGCCAGCCATCGCTGCGCACGCCGATCTGGTGGGTGAGCTCGCGCAGGCGCTGCTCGATCGGCTGCAGCGGCTGGCCGGGATGCCAATGGCGCAGGTCGCCGGCGATGCGCGCCGGTTCGTCCTTCAGCTCGGGCATGTTCTGCAGCAGGCTGGCCACCGTGACCCCGAGCGTGTGCCGCAGCAGCTCGCGCAGGCGCAGGCTGTCGGGCTGCCCGTCCGGGCTTTCCTGCTCGATGGTGCGGATGTACTTGTCGATCAGCTGGCGCATCGCGCGGCCGTAGCTGACCCAGTCGGCGCTGCGCTGCGCCGATTGCAGGCGCAGTCCCATGTCGCCCAGCTCGCCCGGCAGCGTGGACATGCCGTGGGCAAAGGCAGCCAGCAGCGGCTCGGGCTGCTCGGCCCCGGCGAACAGGCGCTGCAGCATCGCGCTGCTGCCGCCCTTGGGACCGGCGGCAGCGACGCCGGCCTCCTCGATCACGCGGGTGTCGACCTGGCGCCGCGACAGCAGCCGGCCCACGGCGGTACCGGGGCTGGGGGGAGCGTCGTGCGGGTCGGTCATGCGCAGGTCCTTGGCGGGTTTCCGGCGCGCGGGCCGGGCGGGTGGGAGGTTGGAACAGTATCGGCGCCGGGAACGCCGGCTTGAACCCACGGACCGGGCACGGCCGGTATGCCACGATGGTAGGCAATCGGAAAGCAGGAGCGTGCGATGAAGGTGATGCTGGCAGGGGCGACCGGGCTGGTCGGCGGGCAGGTCCTGCTGCAGCTGCTGGACGATGCGCGCTGCGATGCGGTGGTAGCGCCCACGCGCCGTCCGCTGGAGCAGAGCGACCCGGTCCTGGTCAATCCGGTGGTCGATTTCGAGCGGCTGCCCGTCGACGCGGACTGGTGGGCGGTGGATGCGGTGATCTGCGCGCTGGGCACCACCATCAAGCAGGCCGGGAGCAGCGAGGCATTCGCCCGCGTCGACCACGACTATCCGCTGCAGGTGGCCACCCTGGCGCAGGCGCATGGCGCCCACGCCTTTGTGTTGAATTCGGCGATGGGCGCCGACGCAGGCTCGCGGTTCTTCTACAACCGGGTCAAAGGCCGGCTGGAACAGGACCTGCGCGGCCTGGGATATCCGTCGCTGACGCTGGTGCGCCCAGGGTTGATCGGGGGCGAGCGCGCCGAGCGGAGGGCCGGCGAACACCTGGCCAGCATCGTGCTGGGCGCACTGGGCCCGGTCCTGCCGCGAGGCTGGCGGATCAACCCGGCGCACACCATCGCCGGAGAAATGCTGGAGGCGGCGCTGTCGCCGCGTCCGGGCGTCCACGTCATCGACTCGGCGCGGCTGGCGCCGCGCCGGTAGTGTCGGGCCGGGCTGACGCGATGAAAAAAAAAGCCGGGCAATGCCCGGCTTCTTCGTGGTACCGACCTGCGGCCGGTACCTCTTCCTACCTGTGGATCAACTGGCCAAGGCCAGGTCGTCCAGCATCGCGCGCAGGAAGCGGGCGGCTTCGCCGCCGGTGGCCGCGCGGTGGTCAAAGGTCACCGACAGCGGAATCACCTTGTGCGCTTCCACGCCACCCATCACCGGGGTCATCTGGTGGCGGGCACGGCCGGCACCGACGATGGCCACGCAGGGCGGCACGACGACCGGGGTCGCATAGCGGCCGGCGAACATGCCGAAGTTGGACAGCGAAATGGTGTAGCCACTCAGTTCGGAGGCGGCGATCGCGCGGGATTCCACCTGCTCGCGCAGGCGGTTGACGCCTTCGCGGATGCCGCGTGCGTCGAGCACGTCGGCATTGCGCAGCGCCGGCACGAACAGACCGTCGTCGGTGTCCACCGCGATGCCCACATCCACGTGCGCGTGCAACGTGCGGGTCAGGGCGTCGCCGTCGAACCAGGCGTTGAGCGCCGGCACCTTCTGGCAGCCGACCACGATCGCACGGACCAGGCGCGCGGTGACGTCGTTGCCCGGCACCCAGGCATGGATGTCGGCGTCGTCGTTCAACGTGGTCGGGACGACCTTGCTGTGCGCGTCGGCCATCACCCGCGCCATGTTGCGGCGCACGCCCTTGAGCTGTTCCGGCTGGCCCTTGGCGACAACGCCCGGCGGCTGGGTGCGCATCGGCTTGCCTGCCGCGGACAGCGGGGCGCGGGCCTCGCTCTGGCGGGCCACCGGTGCAGCGGCGGCAACCGGCGCGGCGGCGACCGGCGCCGGTGCGGCACCGACCTTGGCGCTGCCGTCGGCAGCAGCCTGCTTCACGTCGGCCATCGTCACCGCGCCATCGGCGCCGGTGGCGCGCACGCGGCTCAGGTCCACGCCCAGCTTGCGGGCGGTGGCGCGCACGGCCGGCACGGCCTTGACCCCGCCCACGGCCAGTGCCTGTTCGGCATGCACGGCGTTGGAACTCTGCATCGCACCGACCACGGTGCCGGCGTCATCACGCTCGGCGGCGGGCTTGGCGTCTTCCACCGCTGCCGCTGCCGGGATCGGCGGCGGAGTCGGGGCGGCGGCAGGTGCGGCATGCCCGTGGCTGTGGCCGGTGTCCTGGCCATCGGCGCGCTGCGGCAGGTTCGGGTCCAGCTGGAACTGCGCCAGCACGCTGCCGGTGGGGATGATGTCGCCCGCGCCGCCGGCCAGCTTCAGCACCGTGCCGGAAAACGGCGAGGGCACTTCGACGACGGCCTTGGCGGTCTCCATCGAGACCAGCGGCTCGTCCAGCTTGATCACATCGCCTTCCTTGACGAACCACTCGACGATGGTGGCGTCGGGCAGGCCTTCGCCGAGGTCGGGCAGGTGGAAATTCTTGTTCTCACTCATGTGCAGTTCTCTTCCAGCAGTTCGAGATCGCGGGCCGGCAGCCAGCCCGTCGCGCCGTTCGCGCGTTCGGACCACCACCAGCCACCGTGTTCGTGATGCAGTTTGACCAGTTCGCCGCTGTCCACGTCCAGTTCGCGGGCGTCATAGTCGCGCAGAGCCTCTGCGCGACCATCGTCCAGCCGCTGCAACCATGCCACCGGTGCCCACCCGGCACGCCCGTCATCGGTGCGTACCCAGGCGAACGCCGGCCATTCCTCGTCGCGGACGCCCAGTTCGACGATCTGGCCGGCGCGGAACCGGAGCGGGTTGGGATACTGGCTGCGGTACGGGCCTAGGAGGCGGGCCCGCATGTCAGCCCGCCGCAACCGCGCGTTTGGCCGCGCTCACGATCCGGTCCACGCTCGGCAGGTACTTCATTTCCAGGCGGAACAGCGGAATGTGGGTGTCATAACCGGTGACGCGTTCGACCGGTGCCAGCAGGTCGTACAGCGATTCCTCGGCCAGGCGCGCGGCGATTTCCGCGCCGAAGCCCGCCGTCTTCGGCGCTTCCTGCACGATCACGCAGCGGCCGGTCTTGGCCACCGATTCGGCGATGGTGGCGAAGTCGAGCGGACGCAGCGTGGCCACGTCGATCACTTCGGCGCTGATGCCTTCGCCGGCCAGTTTGTCGGCCGCTTCCAGCGCTTCCTTGACCTGTGCGCCCCAGGTGACCAGGGTGACATCGGTACCGTCGCGCAGCACGAAGCACACGTCCAGCGGCAGGGCTTCGCCGTCATCGACGACGACTTCCTTGTACTGGCGGTAGATGCGCTTGGGCTCCATGTAGATCACCGGATCCGGTTCGCGGATCGCGGCCAGCAGCAGGCCGTAGGCGCGTTGCGGCGACGACGGCAGCACCACGCGCAGGCCCGGCACGTTGGTGAAGATCGCTTCGTTGGCTTCGCTGTGGTGCTCCGGCGCACGGATGCCGCCGCCCCACGGCACGCGCAGCACCATCGGGCAGTGGAGGCGGCCACGGGTGCGGTAACGCAGGCGTGCGGCGTGGCAGACGATATGGTCCACCATCGGGTACATGAAGCCATCGAACTGCGCTTCGGCAACCGGCTTCATGCCCTGCGCGGCCAGGCCGATGGTCAGGCCGGCGATAGTGGTTTCGTCCAGCGGGGTGTCCAGGATGCGGTCGGCGCCGAAGCGCTGCTGCAGGCCGGCGGTGGCGCGGAACACGCCGCCGTTGACGCCCACGTCCTCGCCCAGCACCAGCACCGACTTGTCGTGCTCCAGCTCCCAGGCCAGCGCCTGGGTGATGGCTTCGATGAGGGTGATCGGGGTGGTGGTCATGTTCGGTTCTCCGCGCGCGATGGCGGCGCTGTCGGCGGCATTGGTCTGCGCGCCCGAGGCGCTGGTGTGCTTGATCTCATCCATGACGCTGCTCCAGGGCGATCGCCTGTGCGCGCTGGGCCAGCAGATCCTGCGGCGGATCGGCATAGAGGAAGTCGAACATCGCTTCGACCGGCTGCACCGGGGTGTTGAGGTACAGGTTGACCTCGTCGTCCACGCGCTTGCCGCAGTCGACGGTCCACGCCGCTTCCTCTTCCTCGCTCCACACACCGGCATTGATGAGGTACTTGCGCAGGCGCAGCATCGGCTCGCGCTGCCAGGCATCCTTCACCTCGGCGTCGTCGCGATAGCGGCGCGCGTCATCGGCGGTGGTGTGGTCGGACAGGCGGTAGGTCATCAGTTCCAGCACGGTGCCACCGTCGCCGGCCAGCGCGCGCTCGCGCGCCTGCAGCATGGCCGCCATCACCGCGATCAGGTCGTTGCCGTCCACCTGCAGGCAGTGCAGGCCACCGGCCAGACCCTTCTGTGCCAGCGTTTCGGCACCGGTCTGGGCCGAACGCGGGACCGAGATGGCCCAGCCGTTGTTGACGATGCACAGGATCAGCGGCAGCTTGTAGGCGCCGGCCGAATTCAGTGCGGCGTAGAAGTCGGTCTTGGAGCTGCCGCCGTCGCCGCATACGGCCACCGCGATCTGCTTCTCGTTGTTGAGCTTGAACTTCAGCGCAGCGCCGGCGGCATGCAGGCACTGGGTGGAAATCGGCACGCAGAACGGGAAGTCCCTGGCGGCATTGCCACCGTAGTCGTTGCCACGCTCGTCGCCGCCCCAGTACATGAGGACGTCGCGCGGGCGCACGCCACGCATGAACATGGCGCCGTACTCGCGGTAGGACGGCGCGAACACGTCGTCCTTCTGCATCGACGCGCCGATGCCCACGTGTGCCGCTTCGTGGCCCAGGCAGGCCGCGTAGGTGCCCAGCTTGCCGGTGCGCTGCAGTGCGATCGACTTGCCGTCGAACACGCGCACGAACAGCATCTGCTTGAACATCGGCAGCAGGGCGCGCGGATCGCGCAGGGCTTCGGGCAGGTCATCGCGGACGAGCGTGCCGTCCGTGTCCAGGTACTGCAGGTATTCGATCTTGAACTCAGCGGCAACCGTCATTGCGTACTGCACCTTCGACAGGAAGTTACAAATGATATGAATTGCCATGTTAAGGAAGGCGTACGAAAAAGCCGTCCTGCGGCGCAGCAAGTGTCCCGGTGGACAGCGCCCCGGTATACCGCAGACAGGTGACGCAATGCCAATGACTACAACGTATTCAGTTGCCGGAACCGGGCATGAGCGACCCCCGGCAGCGCCCCCGCCAGACCGGCCTCCGCGCGCGGACCGCGCAGAAAACCGCCCCCGGACGCCGGCGTAGGGAGTCCCCCGGGCGGGCGATGCGGCGGTGCGCTACCCTTTGTCCCCCTTCTGCGGCGCCCGCCATGTCTGTCGACAAGAACCAACGCGATCTCGAAGCCGGTATCCACACCGATCTGGAGGGGCGCCTGACCTACGGCGGCTACCTGCGGCTGGACCAGCTGCTGTCGGCGCAGCAGCCGCTGTCCAACCCGCCGCACCACGACGAGATGCTGTTCATCATCCAGCATCAGACCTCCGAGCTGTGGTTGAAGCTGCTGGCCCACGAACTGCGGGCGGCGATCGGTTTCCTGCAGCGCGACGAAGTCTGGCAGTGCCGCAAGGTGCTGGCGCGCAGCAAGCAGGTGCTGCGCCAGCTGACCGAGCAGTGGTCGGTGCTGGAAACCCTGACCCCGTCCGAGTACATGGGCTTCCGCGACGTGCTGGGCCCGTCTTCGGGCTTCCAGTCGCTGCAGTACCGCTACATCGAGTTCCTGCTGGGCAACAAGAACGCGCAGATGCTGCAGGTGTTCTCGCATGACCCGGCCGGCCAGGCGCAGCTGCAGCAGGTGCTGGACGCGCCCAGCCTGTACGAGGAATTCCTGCGCTACCTGGCCCGGTTCGGCCATCCCGTACCCGCCGCCTACCAGGGCCGCGACTGGCAGCAGCCGCACGTGGCCGACGATGCGCTGCACCCGGTGTTCGAGCGGATCTACCAGAACACCGACCGTTTCTGGCGCGAGTACTCGCTGTGCGAGGATCTGGTGGACCTGGAAACCGCCTTCCAGCTGTGGCGCTTCCGCCACATGCGCACGGTGATGCGGGTGATCGGCTTCAAGCGCGGCACCGGCGGTTCCAGCGGGGTGGGCTTCCTGCGGCAGGCGCTGGAGCTGACCTTCTTCCCGGAGCTGTTCCAGGTGCGCACCACCATCCGCAACGACGATCCGATGCCGCCGGACGCCTGATCCGGCTGGGCGCCCCGGGCGCCCATTCATCATGACGCGATGATGACCGCCGGCGCGGGCGCAGGCCCCGCCGTTGCTGCGCCGACCGTCCGCCCCGGGGTCCGGAGCGTGCAAGTTCAGCGAGCGCGCGGCGAGCTGCACGAATCGGCGTGTATTTGACGTGAACGTGGTTGGTCTGGGATTCTCCCGCGCTGTTTCGCACATCGGACGTGCATGTCATCCACCGAACCCAGGAATCCCGCATGAGCGTAGACGCCGCCGCGAAATCCGTTCCCGAACCGGCGCTGCCGGAGTTCAAGACCACGCTGGGCCATCCACGCCCGTTGTGGATGCTGTTCATGACCGAATTCTGGGAGCGCTTCGCGTTCTACGGCATCCGCTGGGCGCTGGTGCTGTACATCGTCTCGCAGTTCTTCCAGGGCGACGCGGCCGGCCAGGCGGCCGCCAGCCGTACCTACGGCGCCTACCTGGCGCTGGTCTATGCCGCTGCGATCTTCGGTGGCTACGTCGCCGACCGGGTGCTGGGCTACCAGCGGTCGATCCTGACCGGCGCGGTGATCATGGCCGCCGGCCTGTTCATGGTCGCCATGCCCAACAAGGAGATCTTCGAACTGGGTCTGGCCACGATCATCATCGGCAACGGCCTGTTCAAGCCCAACATCTCCACGATGGTCGGCAAGCTTTACGGCCTGAAGGATGAGCGCCGCGATTCGGGCTTCACCATCTTCTACATGGGCATCAACATCGGCGCGATGATCGCCCCCGTGCTGACCCAGTACCTGGCCGAAGCGGTCTTCGGTACCCAGGCGATGCCGTCCTACAAGATGGTCTTCATCGCGTCGGGCATCGGCATGCTGATCAGCCTGGCATGGTTCTACGTCGGCCGTGCCGGCCTGAAGGGCATCGGCGCTCCGCCGGCAGGTGCCGATGGGTTCGGCCGCATCATCATGGTGCTGGTCGGCTCGATCGTGGCCATCCCGGTCGCCTACTTCCTGCTCTCCACCGGCGCCACCGCGCTGGCCTGGATCCTCGGCGTGATGTTCGTGGCGCTGGGCGTGCTGCTGCTGGTCGAGGGCATCCGTGAGGGCAAGGTGCAGCGCGACCGCGTGATCGCGATGCTGATCATCTTCATCTTCAACGTGATGTTCTGGATGTTCTTCGAGCAGGCCGGCAGCTCCTTCACCTTCCTGGCCGACAACATCGTCAACCGCAACCTGGGCGGCTGGACCTTCCCGACCGCGTGGTTCCAGTCGGTCAACTCGGTGGCCATCATCACCCTGGCCCCGATCATCGCCTGGATCTGGATCAAGCTGGGCCGTGCCAATCCGTCGATTCCGCGCAAATTCGGCCTGGGCCTGCTGTTCAACGGCGCTGCCTTCGCCCTGCTGATGCTCGCGCTGTCGACGATGGTGGTGGACGGCAAGATCCCGTTCTGGACGCTGTTCATGGTCTACGTCATCCAGTCCGTGGGCGAGCTGTGCCTGTCGCCGATCGGCCTGTCGATGGTGACCAAGCTGGCCCCGGTGCGCCTGGTCGGCTTCGGCATGGGTGGCTGGTTCCTGTCCACCGGCATCGGCAACAACCTGTCGGGCATCTTTGCCGGCGTGGTCAGTGGCGAAGGCGGCATGACCGTCGAGTCGGCGCTGAAGGGCTACACCTTCGGCTTCTGGGCATTGATCGGCTCCGGCGCGGTGCTGTTCCTGATCGCCCCGCTGATCAACAAGCTGATGCACGGCGTCAAGTGAGGTCCGCGATGCGTACGACCCTGTGGTGGTCCCCGATGATCCTGGCCGGCCTGCTGGCCGCCTGTTCGCCATCGGCGCCCACTGCCGCGCCTGCGCAGCCGCTGGATACCTCCGAGCAGAAGCCGCCGGTCGCCGATCCCGGCGAGCCGGTGGCCTCGGGCAACACCCCGGCCGCCGCGGATATCGCCGCGGTCGCCGCGCTCAACGCTCAGTTCGACCCGGGCCGCGATCCGGTCGCGGACCTGGCCACGGCCAAGGTCGAAGCCCAGCGCGGCGGCAAGCGCATCGTGCTGGACGTGGGCGGGGAGTGGTGCTCCTGGTGCCACCTGATGGACGCCTTCATCGAGGGCGATGCGGAGATCCGCAGCTTCCGCGATGCCCACTTCGTGTGGATGAAGGTCAACTACAGCGAAGACAACGAGAACACGGCGTTCCTGTCGCAGTTCCCGGCGATCAAGGGCTATCCGCACCTGTTCGTGCTCGACGCGGACGGCACGCTGCTGCACTCGCAGTTCACCGGCGAGCTGGAGGCTGACAAGGGCCAGCCGAAGGGCTATGACCGCACGCGGTTCTTCGCCTTCATGAAGGACTGGGCGCCGCCGAAGGCGCCATGATCGACAAGGCCGCGGATTCCGCGGCCTTTTTTGTTGCCGGTGGCGCGTCGCCTGCTGCCGGCCCTACAGGTTTCAGCCGGGCTGCCGTTACCTCCAAGGACGACATGCCGCGCAGTTCGTGGCGCGCACCCAACGGATTGAAACGCATGCAGCCGGGCACCAGCGACAGCAGTTCCGATATCTCCCCCGACGGACCGGCCGGCGTGAGCCTGCCGCCTGTCGATGTCCTGCTCGACGATCACGGCACGCTGGACACCCCGGACGCCGAGGCCGATACCCCTGCGCCCGGTGCGATACGTTACCGCCTGCCGCTGGTCGCGGTGCCCGACAATGTGCTGCTCAAAGCCGCGGTGCAGAAGCTGGTGGAGCAGAAGGCCCAGCTCGATGCGCTGGCCCGCAACCCGGCGCTGGCCGGGCTGCTGCCGGCCGAGTGGCTGGGCAGCGGGCTGCGCGCAGTCGATCTGCAGGGCTTCGTGCTCTCGGTGCTGCCGTTTCTGCACAACGCGGCCAAGGCCGAGACCGCACCGGCGCGGCTGCCGCTCAAGCACGTGCTGGGCGACGCCGGGCGCTGGGACCGCGACGATGTGGCCGAGCCCAAGTCGCTGGCGTTCTTCCTGGCCAGCGACGACCGCGCCAGTGCGGGCGTGAAGGATCCGGCGGAGGCCTACCTGGTCGGGGCGCTGGGGTTGGCGTGGGCCCACGAAGGACGCACCCGGCCAGGCTTCCTGCGCCAGATGGGCTACGACAGCATGGCGGCGCGGGTCAGCATGCTGGCCTACCCCGAACCGGGGCAGATGGCGCTGTACAGCGTGACCGCCCACGGTGTCAGCCAGATCTGGTGCGTGCTGGACCGGCGCAAGTTGCGGCCGCTGCTGGCGCCCTGGATCAGCGTGCCGCTGCTGACCGCCTACGGCGTGGCCGCACCCGTCGCCTGGCCCACGTCGTTCCCGGCGGTGGACGAAGTGGCGCAGATGCTGGCCACGGCACGCACCGGCAAGGGGCCGGTGGAAGTGGACCTGGGCAAGGTCGCGGCCAAGATCGCGCAGGACGCCTCGGCGGAAACCTGGATGCCGGTCAGCCTGCTGCAGGTGGGCACCTGGGCACCGCGCTGGCGTTACTTCATGGCCACCTTCATCGGCCTGCCCTCGCTGCTGCTGGTGGTGGCCGCCCTGGCGCTTCCCGGCGCCATCGAAGCGGCGGCGGTCGCCGCCTCACTCGGCTTCGCTGGCGGCGCCATCGGGGCACTGGCGGCCCCGTGGGTGCATGCGCGCCGCAAGCACCTGAGCTAGCAGAGCCCGGCTCTACCCTTCGTCCATGCGCTGCAGGCCTTCCCCGGCCAGGCGCAGGATCAGCGTTTCCAGCATCTGCTCCTCCTCCTCGCTGAGCACGGACATCAGCTTGCGGGTGATCTCGATCACCAGCGGCGCGATGGTCTCGTAGACCTCGAACCCGGCCGCCGACAGCGCCAGCACCGAACGACGGCGGTCGTCGCCGTGGGTTTCACGCTTGATGAAGCCCCGTTCGAGCAGTCTGGCCACGGCGCGGCTGACGGCCACCTTGTCCATCGCGGTGCGATCGGACACCTCGCTCGCCGACGACCCCGGGTACAGGGCCAGGATGGTGATGACCCGCCATTCCGGGATCGCCAGACCATACCGGTCCCCATACAGCTTGGCGATGTTGCCGCTGACCCGGTTGGACAGCACGCTGAGCCGATACGGCAGAAACTGCTCCAGATCGAGCAGGGCGTGCGAGGCGCGGATGCTGTGGCTGGTGGGATCGGGCGGGCTCATGCTGCGGTGCACCTTGATGGTGGTTTCATGTGAAACTATAAACCTTCAGTCCGGACTCCGCATTCTCGCGGGTCTGCCTTCCTCCCGCACCTGGTTTTTTCCGATGCGGACTTGCTTTGGAGCCACATCATGAGCAGCCAACTGAGCACCGCGTCCCACGCACCCAACCCGGGCATGCAGGTCACCACCTTCGAAAACCCGATGGGCATCGACGGTTTCGAGTTCGTCGAATTCGCCGCACCGGCCGGCCGTGGCGCCGAACTGCACGCCTATTTCCGCAAGATGGGCTTCTCCGCGGTGCTGCGCCACAAGCAGCGCGCGATCACCGTCTACCGCCAGGGCGACGTCAACTTCCTGGTCAACGAGGAGCCGGATTCGTTCGCTGCCGACTTCGCCGAAAAGCATGGCCCGTGCGCCTGCGGCTTCGCCATCCGCTTCCAGAAGCCGGGCGAGGAGGTGTTCCAGATGGCGCTTGGCAATGGTGCCGAGGCGATCGACTTCAAGCCGGAGACCAAGGCGGTGCCGGCACCGGTGATCAAGGGCATCGGCGACTGCATGCTGTATCTGGTGGATCGCTACGGCGCCAACGGCAGCATCTTCGATACCGACTACGCGCCGATCGACGGTGCCGAGCAGCGTCCGGTCGGGTTCGGCCTGACCTTCATCGACCACCTGACCCACAACCTGTATTTCGGCAACATGCAGCAGTGGTCGGACTACTACGAGCGCCTGTTCAACTTCCGCGAGATCCGCTACTTCGACATCAAGGGCCTCAAGACCGGCCTGGTGTCCAAGGCGATGACCGCGCCGGACGGCATTGTGCGCATTCCGCTCAACGAATCCTCCGATCCGAAGAGCCAGATCAACGAGTACCTCGATGCCTACAAGGGCGAAGGCATCCAGCACATCGCCTGCTTCACCGAGAACATCTACGAGACCGTCGAAGCGATGCGCGCGCAGGGCGTGGAGTTCCTCGATACGCCGGAGACCTACTTCGACGTGATCGACATGCGCGTGCCCGGTCATGGCGAAGACGTGGCGCGCCTGGCCAAAAACAAGATCCTGATCGACGCCGATCCGGAAACCAAGCAGCGCAAACTGCTGCAGATCTTCACCACCAACTGCATCGGTCCGATCTTCTTCGAGATCATCCAGCGCAAGGGCAACGAAGGCTTCGGCGAAGGCAACTTCACCGCGCTGTTCGAGAGCATCGAGCGCGACCAGATGAAGCGCGGCGTACTGTAACGTGGAACGGGGCGACCCGGTCGCCCCACCGCCGCCGCACCGGGCAGCCGAGCGCGTCGCAACGCGCCGGGCTGCCGACGTGCACGAATGAACATACCGCCGGGAGCCGCCCGGCACCATGAGAGCCCGACCATGTCCACCTCCATCGCATCACGCGGCTACCAGACCGGCTTCGGCAACGAGTTCGCCACCGAAGCGGTACCCGGCGCCTTGCCGGTCGGGCGCAACTCGCCGCAGCGGGTCGCGCACGGGCTGTATGCCGAGCAGTTGTCCGGTACGGCCTTTACCGCGCCCCGTGGCAGCAACCGTCGCAGCTGGGTCTACCGGATCCGCCCGGCGGTGACCCACGGCGAGTTCACCGCCTACGCACAGCCGCATCTGCACAGCGACTTCGCCCACGGTGCGGTCTCGCCCAACCAGCTGCGCTGGAACCCGCTGCCGCTGCCGACCACGCCCACCGACTTCATCGACGGCCTGTACACGATGGGGGGCAACGGCGCGCCGGATGCGCATCACGGCGTGGGCATCCACCTGTACGCGGCCAATGCGGACATGCAGGGCCGCTACTTCTACAACGCCGACGGCGAGCTGCTGATCGTGCCGGAGCTCGGCCGCCTGCGCCTGCTCACCGAACTGGGCGTGATCGAGATCGAGCCGCAGCAGATCGCGGTGATGCCGCGCGGCGTCCGCTTCCGGGTCGAGCTGCCCGACGGGCAGGCACGCGGCTATATCTGCGAGAACTTCGGCGCGCTGCTGAAGCTGCCCGACCTGGGGCCGATCGGTTCCAACGGCCTGGCCAACCCGCGCGATTTTGAAACTCCGCATGCCGCCTTTGAAGACATCGACGGGGCGTTCGAGCTGATCGCCAAGTTCGGCGGACAGCTGTGGCGCGCGGACATCGATCATTCGCCGCTGGATGTGGTCGCCTGGCACGGCAACTACGCCCCGTACCGCTACGACCTGCGCCGCTTCAACACGATCGGTTCGATCAGCCATGACCATCCGGACCCGTCGATCTTCCTGGTGCTGCATTCGCCCAGCGACACGCCCGGGACCAGCAACATGGACTTCGCGATCTTCCCGCCGCGCTGGCTGGTGGCCCAGGACACCTTCCGCCCGCCGTGGTTCCACCGCAACATCGCCAGTGAATTCATGGGCCTGATCCACGGTGCCTACGATGCCAAGGCCGAAGGCTTCGTGCCGGGTGGTGCATCGCTGCACAACTGCATGAGCGGCCACGGCCCGGATGCGGCCACCTTCGACAAGGCCTCGGCAGCGGACCTGAGCAGGCCGGACGTGATCAAGGACACGATGGCCTTCATGTTCGAGACCCGTGGGGTGATCCGCCCCACCGCGCAGGCAATGGACGCTGCGCACCGGCAGCGCGACTATCAGCACTGCTGGCAGGGGTTGAAGGCCAACTTCCCCCGGCAGTAACCGCACGCGCCTCCACGCCGGTGTACGCCGTGGAGGCCCAATGAAGCCCGCGCCGCGCAGGTGACGGTCATGCGTTCCTAGCGTTTCTCGCCTTCCGCGACGGCATCGCGGGGTTACGCCAGACCGTGCTCGAAGCCGCCCGCGTGCGCCGCCGGCAGTACTTCCAGCAGGCGCTGCCGCACCCGTTCGGCGTAGCCGGGCGAGGTCAGTGCCGGTAGCGCCTGAAGAGCGCCGTGCAGCCCCTCGATCACGCCTTCATCGCTGCGTGCCTGCTGCAGGGCGTGGAACAGCGCTGCCGCGCGTGGATGACGCTGCAGTTCCAGAATGCCGAGCAGATAGATGCGCGCGGCCACCAGCGAGCGGCGGCGCTCGACCGGGGCTGCCGCCCCGGTGCCGCGCGGCGCGGCGTTGGTGGAAGCCGGCACCGGTGCAGCCGCCGCAGGTGTGGAGACCAGGTACCCGGCCTGGATCAGCTGGATCACCATCGCCGCTGCCTCTGCGCCGACCAGGGCGGTCAGCTGCGGCAGGTCGCGCTGGCCGTCGCACAGGATCAGCAGGCGGCGCTGGCGCATGTCCAGGGGCGCACGGTGGGCCTGCAGGGCGGTGCGGGCGAGGTCGGTCTTGCGCGGTTGCATGGGCGAGGGGGTCGATGCGGTGCAGGCCGAGCCTGAACGCGGCAGGTGAAACGGCGATGACAGCCCTGCGCCCGCATGCAGCCACTGCACGGCGATCGCGCTAGGCTGCCCGACATCGACCGGAGGACACCGCATGAAGCAGCTGGGAAGCGTTCTGGCCCTGGGCCTGGTACTGGCCGTGGGGGCCTGCGGGCGAACCGCGGATTCCACCCCCACCAGCCCCATCGCTGCACCGGCGGCCGTGCCTGCCCCCGCGGCCGGGCCGGCGCGCCTTGACGGCTATGGCCCGGTGAGCCTGGACAGCACGCTGGACCAGGTGCGTACGGCCTGGAAGGAACCCCTGGACGGCGCGGTCCCCGATGACTACTGCCACTCGCTGCGGCCACAGGGCGCGCAGGCCGACGACGTGGTGTTCATGATCGAGGGCCGGCGCCTGGTCCGCTACGACGTGCACAACGACCGTATCGTCGCTCCGGGGGGTGGCAAAGTCGGGATGTCGCTGGGCGAGCTGCAGACGCTCTATCCGGACCGCGGCGACGTCACCCCGCACAAGTACGACGAGCAGGGCCACAACCTGCGCGTGCGCCCGGCCACCGAGGGCGGCGCGCTGATCAACTTCGAAATCGACCGCAACGGCACCGTCACCGACTGGCGGGTGGGGCTGCCGCCGCAGGTCGATTACGTGGAAGGCTGCCTGTAGGCCCGCCGTGGCTCTAGAATCGGCCCACGCCTGCCACCGGGGGATTTACCGATGATCGCTGCTGCCACATGGTTCGTACTGGGTCTGGTGCTGCTCGCGCTGGGCGGCGATTCGATCGTCAAGGCGGCCTCCGGGCTGGCGCAGCGCTTCGGCGCCTCGCCGTTCGTGGCTGGGTTGCTGCTGGTTGCCTTCGGCACTTCGCTGCCCGAACTGGTGGTCAACGCACGCGCGTTCGTGGTCGGTGCCGAGGCGCTGGCGCTGGGCAACGCCGTGGGCAGCAACATCGTCAACGTCGGCCTGACCCTGGGCATGGCCGCCCTCGCGGCGCCGCTGCTGGTGCGTGCACGGCTGCTCTCGCCGCTGCTGGTGCTGCTGGCGGTCTCCAGCCTGGCCCTGATCGTGTTCGGGCTGGATGGCGTGATCGCACGCTGGGAAGGCGCGGTGCTGCTGCTGGGCTTCGTGGCGGTGCTGGTATTTGTGCTGCGCCGCGCGCCGCACGAGTCCGAGCCTGTCCGCGAGGCGATTGCCGGCTACGCGATGACCCGTACCGGCCTGTTTCTCAACGTGCTGCGCGTGGTGTTCGCGGTGGTCTGCCTGTACTACGGCGCGCGCTGGATCGTGCAGGCGGCGCCGGTGTTCGGCGCGGGCCTGGGCTGGTCGCCGTTGCTGGTTGGCCTGCTGCCGGTCGCCATCGGCACCGCGCTGCCGGAAGTTGCCGCCGCCATTGCGGCCGCGCGCCGCGGGCAGGGCGACATGGTGCTGGGCCACGTCATCGGCTCGAGCCTGTTCAACCTGCTGGTGGTGGTGGGCGGCATGGCCGCGCTGCGACCACTGGCACTGCCCGAGTCGTTCGTGAAGCTGGAGCTGCCGGCGGCGATCGCCTTCGTGCTGGTGCTGTACCCGATGCTGCGCGGCGACCTGACCATCAGCCGCCGCGAAGGCGGCGTGCTGCTGGTGGCGTTCCTGGGCTGGGTCGCGTTGGAGCTGGCGCTGGCCACCGCGGGCTGACAGCGCGCGGCCACGGCCCTTTCACTGCGGTGTCAGGGGGTCTCGTCGCGGCGTGGTTCCGGCGGCGGCAGCGCTTCTTCCTTGGCCGTTTCATCGCCCGGCAGAGTGGGGCGCTTTTCCATCATCAGCGACAACGCGGCCTTGGCCATCATGTGCGCGCTGATCGGCGCGGTGATGAACAGGAACACGGTGATCAGCAGCTCGCGCGGCTGCGGGTCTTCGCCAAGGAAGATGTGGTAACACACCGAACCGACCAGCACGCAGCCCACGCCCAGCGTGCTGGCCTTGGTGGGGGCATGCAGACGCTTGAAGAAACTCGACAGTTTCACCAGGCCCAGCGCGCCGACCAGGATGAAGAAGCAGCCGAACAGCAGCAGGAGCGACAGCACGATCTGGATGAAGGTGATCATTCGACGATGTCCCGGCGCAGCACGAACTTGCTCAGCACCACCGTGCTGCCGAACCCGAGCATGGCAATGATCAGCGCCGCTTCGAAGTACACCGCCGAATTGAGGTACATGCCGAACAGCATCAGCTCGGCGATCGCCGTCACCGACAGGGTGTCCAGCGCGAGGATGCGATCAGGCACGGTCGGGCCGCGCAGCAGGCGCCAGGTGGCCAGCAGCATGGCCACGCCGACCACGTGCATGCACACCACCATCGTGGTCTGGATGAACATGTATCCGGTCATGGGAAAATCTCCATCAGCGGGGCTTCGTAGCGGGTCTTGATCTGCCGGATCAGCGCGTCCGGGTCGTCCAGGTGCAGTACATGCACCAGCAGGTAGCGGCGGTCGTCCGACAGCGCGGCCGAGACGGTGCCGGGGGTCAGCGTGATCATGCTGGTCAGCGCGGCGATGCCGTGGATGTTGGCGATGTCCAGCGGCAGCCAGATGAAGCCGGGGTGGATGCGTCGCTCCGGCCCCAGCACCTGGATCGCCACGCGGATGTTGGAGACCAGGATGTCCCACAGGGTCACCATCACCAGCTTTGGCAGCGGCCGCAGCGACCCGATGCGGGCGAACTCGCGGTCCAGCCGCGCCGCGAACAGCGGCACCACCAGACCCAGGAACATGCCGAGCACGAACTGGCCCACGGTGAAGCTGTCGGACATCAGCAGCCAGAACGCCACCACCATCACGCTCAGCGAGGGCGAGGGCAGCACGCGCTTGTACAGCGAAGGACGGGCGCTCATGGCTGGCGGATCTCCGGCGGGGTCGCGCGCAGGCCGTTCACATACTCCTGCGGCTGAAGCAGTTGGGTCGCCATCGCGTCGGTGTGCTGCATCAGCGGGCCAGCGAACAGGCTCATCGCGATGCCGTAGCTCAACAGCAGGGCCGCAGCGATGAGTTCGACGGTACGGGTGGGCGCCTTGCGCGCGGGCGGCGCGCCGTCCTCGGCTGCCGGCACGCGCCAGAACAGGCGGATGCCGGCGCGGGTCAGACCGACGATCACCATCAGGCTGCTGCCCAGCACTGCCGTCCACACCACGCCGGTGTAGGCGGGGGGCATGCCGGCCAGCAGCGCGGCCTTGGCCAGGAAGCCGGACAGTGGCGGCAGGCCGGCCACGGCCACCGCGCCGATCAGGAACAGCACCGCCGGGGTCTGCTTGCCCGGCATTGGCGCGATGATCTCCTTGCGGTCGCTGGCGCCGCCTCGACGGCGTCGGATCAGGTCCGCCACCAGGAACAGTGCTGCGGCGACGAAGGTGCTGTGCGGCAGGTAGTACAACCCGGCCGACAGCACCTGCGGGGTGCGCACGGCGAAGGCGATGAACAGCGTGGCCGCCGACACCACCACCAGGTAGGAGACCAGCACCCGCAACCGTGCCGCTGCCATCACGCCCAGTCCGCCGAGGACCAGGGTGGCCACGCCGGCCCACAGCAGCCAGTCGCTGCCGTAGCCGGCCATCGCGCCGGCATCGTCGCCGAACCACAGCGTGCTCACCCGCAGCACCGCATACAGCCCAACCTTGGTCATGATCGCAAACAGCGCCGCCACTGCGGCCGGCGCGCGCGCATAGGCCTCGGGCAGCCACAGGTACAGCGGCATCAGTGCGGCCTTGCTGCAGAACACCAGCAGCAGCAGGCCCATCGTGGCCTTGACCAGCAGCAGGTGCGAAGGGGGCACCTCGGCGATGCGCTGGGACAGCTCGGCCATGTTGAGCGAGCCGAGCGAGGCGTACAGCAGGCCCAGCGCAATCAGGAACAGGGTCGAGGCGGTGACGTTGAACACCACATAGTGCAGGCCGATGCGCATGCGCAGGCCGCGCCCGCCACTGAGCAGCAGGCCGTACGAGGCGATCAGCATCACCTCGAAAAACACGAACAGATTGAAGATGTCGCCGGTCAGGAAGGCGCCGTTGAGGCCGACCAGCTGGAACTGGAACAGCGCGTGGAAGTGCGGCGCGCGACGGTCCCAGCCCGAGCAGGCGTGCATCAGGCAGGGAATGGCCAGCAGCAGCGTGGTGACCAGCATCCACGCCGACAGGCGGTCGGCGACCAGCGCGATACCCAGCCGTGAGGGCCAGTCGCCGAGCAGGTACACCGCGATGCTGCCATCGGCGGTCTGTGCGAACAGCAGTGCGACCGCCGCTGCCAGTGCCGTCAGCGTGATCCATGCCACGCTGCGCTGGACCTTGGGCCCGAAGCGGCGGTGCTCCACGAACAGCGAGCAGGCCGCGCCGAACAGGGGAATCAGGATCGGCAGGATCACCGCATGGTTCATGCGTCACCCTCCCGGCCAGACGCGGTATCGGTCGGCCCGCTGTCGGCGTCGTCTTCGTGCGCATCGACGTGGTCGCTATGGTTGTCGCTGCGGCTGCGCATGGCCAGCACGATGCTGACGGCGGTCATCGCGAAGGCGATCACGATCGCGGTCAACACCAGCGCCTGCGGCAGCGGATCGGTGTAGTTGCCCAGATCGCTGTCGATGCCCTCGCGCAGCACCGGCGCCTTGCCCGTGACCAGGCGTCCACCGGCGAAGATCAGCAGGTTGGTGGCGTAGGAGAGGAAGGTCATGCCGAGGATGACGTCGAAGCTGCGCGCACGCAGCAGCAGGTAAATGCCTATCGCGGCCAACACACCGATCGCGCTTGCCAGGGCCAGTTCCATCAGTGCATCTCCCCGGTTTTTGCCGAACGACGGTTGGGATCGATCTCGCCCTTGCGGGCGCTGCGGGTGCGTGACGGCTTGATGGTGCCCATCATCGACAGCATCAGCATCGCCCCGCCGAACACCACCAGGTACACGCCGGTATCGAACCCGATCGCGCTGGCCAGCGGCACCTCGCCGATCAGCGGGAGGTGCAGGTCCAGGTGGCCGCTGGTCAGGAACGGCACGCCGAACAGCATCGATGCGCTGCCGCTGATGATGGCGATCAGCAGGCCGGCACCGATGCAGCGGATGTAGTCGAAGCCGAAGCGCGATTCCACCGACGCGGTGCCCTGGATCACGTACTGGATCAGCAGCGGCACGGCCAGCACCAGGCCGGCGATGAAGCCGCCCCCCGGCGCGTTGTGGCCGCGCAGGAACAGGAAGATCGAGACGGTCATGGTCAGCGGGAACATGATCTGGGCCAGATCGGCCGGCACCGGCAGTTTCATCGGCGGCCCGGGCATGATCTGCTCCGGGGCCATCCGCGAACGCCGCAGCATCGCGTGCACCACCAGCGCAGCGATGCCGAACACGGTGATCTCGCCGAAGGTATCGAAACCGCGGAAGTCCACCAGGATCACGTTGACCACATTCTGGCCGTACGCTTCCGGCAGAGCGCGGGCGAGCAGCTCGCCGGCCATCGTATTGGGCGGCAGGGTCATCGCCGTATAGGCCAGCGCCGCCAGGCCGCCGCCACCGAGCACCGCGATCAGCACGTCTCGACCCTTGCGCCAGCGCGAGCGCTCCCGTGGCGACTGCGCCGGCAGGTAGTTCATGCCCAGCAGCATCAGCACCAGCGTGACCATCTCCACCAGCAGCTGGGTCAGGGCCAGGTCGGGGGCGGACAGGAACACGAAGGTCAGCGACACGATCAGGCCCACGCCACCGACCAGCAGCACGGCCAGCAGGCGCTGGCGGTACTTGGCCAGCGCACCGAACGCGCAGGCCATCATCACCAGCCACAACCCCCAGCCCAGCAGCGGCAGCGGCTGCGGCGAAGGCCAGTTGGGCGAGACCGGCGTGGCCACGAACGGGGCCGCTGCGACGATGATCGCCACGACCACCAGCCCCAGCAGCATGCGCTGCAGGCTGCCGTTGGCCAGCGCCTGGGTCAGGCGATGGGCGAAGCCGAACACCAGATCCAGCTGCTTGTGGAACAGGTTGCGGCCGGTGGCGCGGGTGACCACCCCATGCAGATTGATCAGGCGGCGCAGGCCGAAATACAGGGCGATACCGCCCAGCACGCCAACCGCGCTCATCGCCAGCGGCAGATTGAAGCCATGCCACACCGACAGACTGTAGGCCGGCATTGCCGGGCCGAGGATGGAGGCGGCGGCCGCATGCAGCACCGGTGCGACGGTGATGGCGGGGGCGACGCCGACCGCCACGCAGATCACCACCAGGATTTCCACCGGCACCTTCATCCAGCGCGGCGGCTCGTGCGGCACGCGGTCCAGATCGTGCGGCCCCTTGCCGAAGAAGGTGTCGTGCACGAAGCGCAGGCTGTAGGCCACGCCGAACACGCCGGCCAGCAGCGCGGCGACCGACATGGCGACCCGCATCGCTTCCGGTCCTTCGGTGGTCAGCGCTTCGGCAAACAGCATTTCCTTGGACAGGAAGCCGTTGAGCAGCGGAATGCCGGCCATCGCCAGCGAGGCGATGATCGCCAGCGCGCTGGTGAAGGGCATCAGACGGCGTAGTCCGCCGAGCTTGCGCATGTCGCGGGTGCCGGTTTCATGGTCGATGATGCCGGCGGCCATGAACAGCGAGGCTTTGAAGGTGGCGTGGTTGAGGATGTGGAACACGCCGGCGACCACCGCCATCGGGGCCGACAACCCGAACAGCATCGTGATCAGGCCCAGATGGGAGATCGTCGAGTACGCCAGCAGGCCTTTGAGGTCGTGCTGGAAGATCGCGTTCCAGGCGCCGATCAGCAGGGTGATCGCGCCGATGCCGCTGACCGTATAGAAGAAGAGGTCGGTGCCGGACAGGGCCGGGTGCAGCCGCGCCAGCAGGAACACGCCGGCTTTGACCATCGTGGCCGAGTGCAGGTAGGCCGACACCGGCGTCGGCGCGGCCATCGCGTGCGGCAGCCAGAAATGGAACGGGAACTGCGCGCTCTTGGTGAAGATGCCGGCCAGCACCAGGAAGAGCGCATAGGGGTAGAGCGCACTGGCCCGGATGGCATCGCCGGCCGCCAGCACCACATCCAGCTCGAAGCTGCCCACGATCCGGCCGATCAGCAGCACGCCGCCGAGCAGGGCCAGGCCGCCGCCGCCGGTCACCACCAGTGCCATCCGCGCGCCCTCGCGCGCATCCTGGCGGTGCGACCAGAACCCGATCAGCAGGAACGAGCTGATGCTGGTCATTTCCCAGAACACCATCAGCAGCAGCAGGTTTCCCGACAGCACCATGCCGAGCATGGCGCCCATGAACAGCAGCAGGTAGCAGTAGAAGCGGTGGGCGCTGTCGCGGGCGCTGAGGTAGTAATGGGCGTACATCACCACCAAGGCGCCGATGGCCAGCACCAGGCCGGCGAACATCCAGGCCAGCCCGTCCAGCCGCAGCGAGAACGCCAGCCCGATCTGCGGCAGCCACTGCCCGAAACTGCGGACAACGCCGCCGCCGAGGATCTCGGGGGTCAGGGTCGCCAGCACGGCCAGCCCACCCAGCGGAGCGGCCGCGGCCAACCAGGCGGCCGTGGAGCGGGAGGTACGTCGGAATGAAGCGACCGCCACGGCCATCAGGAAGGGCAGGGCGAGCAGCAGGAGCAGACTGGGATTCATGCAGGGAATGCGGGATTCACGAGCAGGCCGTTCAGTCTAACAGGCAGGCAATTGTCGCCGATACTCCCGAATACGCATCGAACTGCATGTAACGTGCGGTGATTCATTTTTTCAGCCTCGTCAGTGGGTCCATCCGGGACCGTCGTGGGCCGTATGGAACAGGTAGAGCGGCTTTGCCGAACGTGGCCGGTCGCAGGGGGGGCCGGGCGGGTTCCGGCCAGCAATGGCAGGGCCTGCGGAAGACAGCGGACGGTCACGGAGCTGAACGCCACCGTACCCGGGTGGGGGGCTGAAGGGGATGCTGGACGCCGACGCGTGGACCGCCGGTGAGCCTGTCGCGTCGTTCAGGAAAGTGCGTTCAGAAGCGCCAGTTCAAGCGACGGTAGACCTTGGCCATCACCCAGGCCGGGCCGATCAACAGGTAGACCAGATCGGTGAGGAAGCTGGGCTTGCGGCCCTCGAACGTGTGGCCGATGAACTGCGCCACCCAGGCCACGGCGAATACGCCCAGGCCCAGCCAGAACAGGCCGCGCAGGCCGATCTCGGCCTCCAGCAGGCGGCACAGGCAGGCGCTGACGAAGAACAGCGCCAGCATGCCGTAGCCCAGCCGGCGCGACAGACGGTTGTAGTAGCACCAGGCGGCGAACATCGCCAGGCCGGCCCATACCCCGGACTGGAACCAGGTGATCAGCGGCGGCAGGCACCACAGCAGTGCGATCACCGACCACAGGATCGCCGGCACCGCGATCACGTGGATGCGCTGGTTGATCGCATTGCGGTGGTCGTCGGAATAGCTGGCGAAGTAGCGGTCGATGGGCCGCACAAGCTGGGTCGTCGTGGACATTGAGCCTCCGGAGTGGGCACAGGATACTCCCGGAGCCCGCCCATCGCGGCGTCGCGTGTCCCCGCCCACCCACGGTCGACGTCCCCCGTCGCCCGTTGCGGCGACGGGGGGCATGCATCAATCGACCGAGATGCCGGCCAGGCGCTGCAGCGCCTCGGCATACTTGGCGCGGGTGCGCTCGATGATCTCCGCCGGGATGCTCGGGCCCGGAGCGGTCTTGCCCCAGTCCAGCGTTTCCAGGTAATCGCGCACGAACTGCTTGTCGTAACTCGGCGGGCTGGTGCCCACCTCGTACTCGTCGGCGGGCCAGTAACGCGAGGAATCCGGCGTCAGCATCTCATCCATGATGTAGAGGCGGCCATCGGCATCGGTACCGAACTCGAACTTGGTATCGGCCAGGATGATGCCGCGTTCGCGCGCGTAGTCGGCGGCGAACTTGTAGATGCGCAGGGTGGCGTCGCGCACGCGCTCGGCCAGGTCCGCACCGACCGCCTTCACCATCGCATCGAAATCGATGTTCTCGTCATGGTCGCCCACGGCGGCCTTGGTCGAGGGAGTGAAGATCGGTTCGGGCAGCTGCTCGGCCTGGCGCAGGCCGTCGGGCAGATCGATGCCGCTGATCTTGCCGGTGCGCTGGTAATCCTTCCAGCCGCTGCCGATCAGGTACCCGCGGGCGATTGCTTCCACCGGCACCGGCTTGAGCTTGCGGGTGACCACCGCGCGCCTGGCGTACAGCGCCGGGTCAACGCCCTCGGGCAGCACGCTGGCCACGTCGATGCCGGTCAGGTGGTTGGGCATCAGGTGCGCGGTCTTGGCGAACCAGAAGTTGGACACCTGGCAGAGCATTTCGCCCTTGCCGGGAATCGGATCGGGCAGCACCACGTCGAAGGCCGACAGACGGTCGGTAGCGACCATCAGCAGGTAGTCCCCCGGCGGAGTGCCGGCGGGCAGCCGGTCGCGCGGAATGTCGAAAACATCACGCACCTTGCCGCGATGGCGCAAGGGCAGGCCGGGGAGATCGGATTGCAACAACGTGGTCGGCACGGGCACTCCTGAGGCTTCGTCAAGACAGCTGTCCAGGGGACCCGGAGGGCCCGCACAGACAGCGGGCGGCCTAGTGTAAAGCGGGTTGGGCCCGCTGTGACGTAAAATGAGGCTCCTTTGTCGACCCGGCCGCCCCCACGACCATGCGCTGGTACGGAAAACTGCTCGGATTCATCGCCGGCGCCCTGCTTTTCAGGCCCAATCCGCTGTTCGGGGCCGTGGTCGGCCTGCTGATCGGGCATGCCTTCGACGCCGACTGGTTCCGCCTGAACAGGGAGAACCCCTACCGCGAGCTGGGGCTGACCTCCGAGGCGACCGATGCCGAGGTCGATCTGGCCTACCGCCGGCTGATCTCCCAGTACCACCCCGACAAGGTCGTCGGCGCCGCCCCGGAGCTGCGCCAGCAGGCCGAGCGCAAGTCGCGCCTGCTCAACGCCGCCTACGACCGCATCAAGACCCTGCGCAAGCGCTGACCCCGCGCGGCGCCTCCCCGTCCACGTCCTGAAGGCCCCGGCCATGTCCAACTGCATCATCGCCCCCTCCATCCTGTCCGCGAACTTCGCCCGCCTGGGCGAGGAAGTGGACAACGTGCTCGCCGCCGGTGCGGACTGGGTGCATTTCGATGTGATGGACAACCATTACGTGCCCAACCTGACCATCGGCCCGATGGTCTGCCAGGCGCTGCGCAAGCACGGCGTCACCGCGCCGATCGACGTGCACCTGATGGTGGAGCCGGTGGACCGCATCATTCCGGACTTCGCCGAGGCCGGTGCCACCTACATCAGCTTCCACCCGGAGGCCTCCCGCCACGTCCACCGCACCATCCAGCTGATCCGTTCGCTGGGCTGCAAGCCGGGCATCGTGCTCAACCCGGCCACCCCGGTGGACATCCTGGACTGGGTGCTGGACGAGCTGGACCTGGTGCTGCTGATGTCGGTCAACCCGGGCTTCGGCGGCCAGGCGTTCATTCCCTCGGCGCTGGACAAGCTGCGCGTCGTGCGCCAGAAGATCGATGCCAGCGGCCGCGACGTGCGCCTGGAGATCGACGGCGGCGTCAAAGCTGACAACATCGGCGCGATCGCCGCCGCCGGTGCCGATGCCTTCGTGGCCGGCTCGGCGATCTTCAACGCCAAGACCAGCTACCAGGACGTGATCGCGCAGATGCGCCACAACGTTGCCCAGGCGAGGGGCTGAGCCATGCCGGTGGCCACTGTGAGCATCCGCATGGCCACCGCCGACGATGCGGCGCTGATCCTGCGCTTCATCCGCGAGCTGGCGATCTATGAAAAGGCCGAGTCGTCGGTGCAGACCGACGAAGCCGGCATCCGCGCCAGCCTGTTCGGCGCCGATGCCAAGGCGCACGCGCTGATCTGCGAGGCCGGTGGCGAGGCCATCGGCTACGCCGTGTACTTCTACAACTACTCCACCTGGCTGGGCCGCAACGGCATCTACCTGGAAGACCTGTACGTCAGCCCGCAGCAGCGCGGCAGCGGTGCCGGCAAGGCGCTGCTGCAGCACATCGCGCGTATCGCGGTCGCCGAAGGCTGTGGCCGTTTCGAATGGTCGGTGCTGGACTGGAATGAACCGGCGATCCGGTTCTATGAAGCCGCCGGTGCGAAACCGCAGAGCGAGTGGACGGTGTACCGCATGGAAGGCGATGCGCTGCGGGAATTCGCCGCCGGCTGATGCAAAAAAAAGACCGCACCCTCTCGGATGCGGCCCTGGGAATATTCGGAGGCTGATCCTGCCTCCATCCGTCGTCCCTGCTATGGCCTTCCATTCTCCGGGCGCGCGATGACGCTTTGATGACGCATTCCCCGCTGCGTGCAGACGACGCAGAATCCTGTACCGCGGCGTCTATGTCGAAAGCGACAGCGCCACTCGCCCGCGCCGTGCTGGGCCACGCAGGCCATGCATGCACCGGCAACTGCGTGCATCCACGCGGCGTGCAGCGCATCGAGGCACGTCCACACGTTCCCGCTGCGGTTCGCGGGTACTCGTGTGAAAGGGGCGCGCCCTGTGCCATTTCAGCAGCGACGTCGCACTATCGAGAAAAGCAATCAACGGGCTTCAGAAGACGGCCTGACGGGCTGCTACAAGGGAGAGGCGACCGGCGAACGTCCGCCGTTTGCTTCACTGCCACACAAGGAGATCAACATGACGCTTCGGACTGCGATGGTATCTGTGGTACTAGGAGGGGTGCTTGCCACGGCACCGGTTGCCGTATTGGCGCAACGCGCTGACCACCCTGTCAGCATCACCACGAAAACGACCTATCCGGCGGGGTCGGTTGACGCGGCATCCTGGCTCGACTGGATCGCGGCACGCTCGCCGGCCTACGCGCCGGTGTCCAGGCGCGGCACGGTCCAGGTGCTCACGACACGAGCAGGCTTGACCGGATCGAGCGTCGCGCGCGCGCCCAGCGCAGGCCCGCCCACGCCGCTGCCGAACGGCGGCAACCAAGGCGACGGGATGACCGTTACCTCCCGGGACGCGGCAGTAAGTACCGAAACCTGGGGCTACACCTTCCACAACGGCGCGTGGACACTGGTGGAGTACCACTACAAATCCGTCACCGTCGGCAAAGAGGATGCGCCGGAAAACCCAGGCGGCTGAATCGACGGTGTCCGGTTTCGTCGACACAGGGTGGCCCCGTGGGGCCGCTTTCCCACGCGTGATCGCGGCGTTCACCGCCCCCGACACAGCGCACTGCTAGCCTGCGCCTCCCTGATCCGTGGAAGTGCTGCATGCGTGGCAAGCGATGGCGTCTGATCCTGAACGGCAAGTCCACCGGCAATGCCGAGCTGCGCGAGGCGGTGCACGCGCTGCGTGAGCGCGGGGCCACGCTGGAAGTGCGGGTGACCTGGGAAGAGGGCGATGCCGAGCGCTATGTGGCCGAGGCGATCGCGCACGGCGTGGACACCATCATTGCCGCCGGCGGCGATGGCACGCTCAGTGAAGTGGCCGAAACGCTGGCGCACCGGGACGAGGATGCCGATGCGCTGCCGTCGCTGGGTCTGGTGCCGCTGGGCACCGCCAATGACTTCGCCACTGCGGCGGAGATTCCCGACGACCCCGAACAGGCGCTGGCACTGATCGAGCATGAGCCGCCGCGCCCGGTGGACCTGTTGCGCATCGACGCCGACGGCGAGCGCTGGTGGTGCGCCAACGTGGCCAGTGGCGGCTTCGGTACCGAGGTCACCGTGGATACCGACGAGGGCCTGAAGAAGATGCTGGGCGGCCTGGCGTACCTGGTCACCGGCATTTCGCGGCTGGGCCGCATCGAGCCGATCCAGGCGCGGGTCCGCGCGCCCGGCTTCGACTGGGAAGGGGGCTTCATTGCGCTGGGGGTCGGCAACGGTCGCCAGGCCGGGGGCGGGCAGGTGCTGTGTCCGGACGCGCACATCGACGATGGCCTGCTGGACCTCACCCTGATTCCCGAGCTCAGCGGCGAAGTCGCGTCCACCTTCACCGCGCTGGTCACGGGCGGCAAGCGTGGCGCGCTGGAACAGGTGGCCGAACGCGTCCAGGCCCCCTGGGTGGAGATCGAGGCGGCCCAGCCGCTGACCCTGAACCTGGATGGCGAGCCGGTCCGTGCCCGCCGCTTCCGCATCGACTGCGTGCCGGGCCGGGTCCGGCTGCACCTGCCGCTGGACAGCCCGCTGCTGTCGCGGCGCTGACCTTCATGGCGGCGCCGGGTTCCATCCGGTGCCGCCAATGCGGTACAGTCGCCGCGTGTCCATTCTGACGACCCCGCATTCCCTTTCTTCCGCTCGCCGCTGGTGGCGATGGTGGCCTGTTGCCGTCGTCCGTCCCGCCACCGCCGTTTCCCGGAAGGAAAGTCGTCTTGATCACGCTCGAGCAGTTCCAGCAGCAGGCCGCTGAAGGCCACACCCGCATCCCCGTCGTCCGCGAAGTGCTGTCCGACCTGGACACGCCGCTCTCGGTCTATCTGAAGCTCGCCGACGGCCCGCATACCTACCTGTTCGAATCGGTCGAAGGCGGCGAACGCTTCGGGCGCTACTCCATCATCGGCCTGCCGGCGCGCCGGGTGTATGCCTTCCACGGCCACACCCTGACCGTCAGTGAGGCCGGCCAGGTCGTGGAAACCCGCGAAGTCGCCGACCCGTTCACCGAGGTCGAGGCGCTGCGCAGCGCCCACTCGGTGCCCAAGCTGGCGGGCCTGCCGGGCTTCACCGGTGGCCTGGTCGGCTGGTTCGGCTTCGAGTGCATCGGCTACATCGAACCGCGCCTGGCACCGCCGCGCGGCCGCGACGAGCTGGGCACCCCGGACATCCTGCTGCTGCATTCCGAAGACCTGGCGGTGTTCGACAATCTCAAGGGCCGTCTGTACCTCATCGTGCACGCCGACCCGGGCCAGCCCGGGGCGTGGGACGACGCACAGGCCCGGCTGGATGCGCTGGTGGCCAAGCTGCGCGCGCCCGGCGCGGGCTATCCCGCGCCGATCACCCGCGACGTGCTCGACGAGAACGATTTCGTGTCCGGCTTCACCCGCGACGGCTTCATTGCCGCGGTCGACAAATCCAAGGAATACATCCGCGCCGGCGACATCTTCCAGGTGGTGCTGAGCCAGCGCCTGAGCGTGCCGTTCAAGGCGCGCCCGGTGGATGTGTACCGCGCGCTGCGGGCGCTCAATCCGTCGCCGTACATGTACTTCCTGGATACCGGCGATGTGCAGGTGGTGGGCTCCTCGCCTGAAATCCTGGTCCGTCTCCAGGACGGCGAAGTCACCGTGCGCCCCATTGCCGGTACGCGCCCGCGTGGCGCCACCGTGGAAGAAGACAACGCGCTGGAAGCCGAACTGCTGGCCGATCCGAAGGAACGTGCCGAGCACCTGATGCTGATCGACCTTGGCCGCAACGATGCCGGTCGCGTTTCCCGGGCAGGCACGGTGGAAGTGGGCGAGCAGTTCGTGATCGAACGCTACAGCCATGTCATGCACATCGTCAGCGAAGTCACCGGCCAGCTGCAGCCCGGCCTGAGCTACGCCGACGTACTGCGAGCGACCTTCCCGGCCGGCACCGTCAGCGGGGCGCCGAAGATCCGCGCGCTGGAAGTGATCCGCGAGCTGGAGCCGATCAAGCGCAACGTGTATGCCGGCAGCATCGGTTACATCGGCTGGCACGGCGACGCCGATACCGCGATCGCGATCCGTACCGCCGTGATCAAGGACGGCCGCCTGCACGTGCAGGCCGGCGCCGGCATCGTCTACGACTCCGATCCGGGCAAGGAGTGGGACGAGACCATGAACAAGGGCCGCGCGCTGTTCCGCGCCGTTGCGCAGGCTGCCAAGGGCCTGTGAGTTCCTCTGCCGTGGCGCATGCCACGGCGTCCGCTGCATCATCCAGACAAGGAATACCGCATGAAGCTGCTGAGCGCATTGCTGTTGTCGACGACACTGGCCGCCGTCGCCCCTGCGTGGGGCCAGGCCAACACCATTCCGTCGCAGCCGCATCTGCTGGTGAAGGGCAGCGCCACCCGCACGGTGATGCCGGACCGCTTCACGGTGAAGGTCGAACTGGAGTCGGTCGACATGCAGACCGATGTCGCCCGTGCCCGCGTGCAGGCCAATGCCGAACGCGTGCTGCAGCTGTTCGCCCGGCACGGTGCCATCGAGGGCACCGTGAGCGCCGCCAATCTGCGCATTGCCCCCTCCACGCGCTATCGCAACGATGAGGAGGTGTACAACGGCACCGCCGCCAGTCGCGACCTGAAGGCGGAATTCGCCGATGCGCAGGCGCTGAAAGCCTTTCTCGGCGATCTGAAAGCCAGCCGCGAGGTGCAGGTCAGCACCGCTGAACCGACCTACTCGGGCGAAAGCCGCCTGCGGGGTGAACTGAAGGCCGAAGCCGCCGCGCAGACGCGCGAATCGGCCAAGGGCCTGGCCGGCGCGTACGGCACGAAGATCACCGGCCTGTACAGCATTTCCGACGTCGCACCGAACTTCGCCTATGGCGTGCAGGCCGGCACCTGGGGCACGGCCGTCCGCGATGGGTTCGGCGGCGGCGAAAGCACAACGCTGGACAAAATAGCCGTGACCGGATCGCGCTACCGCGCGGCGTCGGGCGGCGAGCTGCTCACCGCCGCGCCCATCACGTACACCGAGAACGTGTACGCCATTTTCCTCATCCAAGACGGACCCTGACCATGTTGTTGATGCTCGACAACTACGACAGCTTCACCTACAACCTCGTGCAGTACCTGCAGACGCTGGGCGCCGAGGTCAAGGTGGTGCGCAACGACGCGCTGAGCGTCGATGAGATCGCCGCGCTTGCCCCCGAGCGCATTGTGATCTCGCCCGGCCCGTGCACGCCCAACGAGGC
This sequence comes from Stenotrophomonas sp. NPDC077421, assembly GCF_049545505.1. Taxonomy (NCBI): domain Bacteria; kingdom Pseudomonadati; phylum Pseudomonadota; class Gammaproteobacteria; order Lysobacterales; family Lysobacteraceae; genus Stenotrophomonas; species Stenotrophomonas sp. NPDC077421. The sequence goes on from NZ_JBMWDP010000001.1 coordinate 190,677, forward strand.
GGGCGTGTCGCTGGAACTGATCCGCCGGCTGGGCCCGACCACGCCGATCCTCGGCGTCTGCCTGGGCCACCAGAGCATCGGCCAGGTGTACGGCGGTGATGTGATCCGCGCCGGCACCATCATGCATGGCAAGACCTCGCCGATCCGGCATGAAGGCAAGGGCGTGTTCGCCGGCCTGCCGGACCGCTACCAGGCCACGCGCTACCACTCGCTGGTGGTGGACAAGACAACGTTGCCGGCATGCCTGGAAGTGACCGCGTGGACCGAGAACGAGGATGGCACGGTCGAGGAAATCATGGGCCTGCGGCATCGCGAGCACCCGGTTGAAGGTGTGCAGTTCCACCCCGAGTCCATCCTCACCGAGCACGGCCACGCCCTGCTGAAGAATTTCCTGCAGCGCTGAGCGCGCCGCCCCCGCACCGCAAAGGACCCCACATGACCTTCTCCCCCCAGGAAGCCCTGCAGCGCACCATCGAGCACCGCGAAATCTTCTTCGACGAAATGGTCGATCTGATGCGCCAGGTGATGCGTGGCGAGGTGTCGCCGGTGATGACCGCGGCGATCCTCACCGGCCTGCGGGTCAAGAAGGAAACCGTCGGTGAGATCGCCGGTGCGGCCACGGTGATGCGCGAGCTGGCACTGGCGGTGCCGGTCGAGGACCGCACCCACCTGATCGACATCGTCGGGACCGGCGGCGACGGCTCGCACACGTTCAACATCTCCACCTGCGCGATGTTCGTGGTGGCCGCCGCCGGGGCCAAGGTGGCCAAGCACGGCAACCGCAGCGTGTCGTCCAAGTCCGGCAGCGCAGACGCGGTCGAGGCGCTGGGCGCGATCATCGAACTGCGCCCGGAAGAAGTGGCCCGTGCGATCAGCGATACCGGCATCGGCTTCATGTTCGCGCCGATGCACCATCCGGCGATGAAGGTGGTCGCCCCGGTGCGCCGCGAAATGGGCGTCCGCACCATCTTCAACATCCTCGGTCCGCTGACCAACCCGGTGGGCGCCACCAATGTGCTGATGGGCGTGTTCCACCCCGACCTGGTCGGCATCCAGGCGCGCGTCCTGCGCGAGCTGGGGGCCGAGCGCGCGCTGGTGGTGTGGGGCCGCGACAACATGGACGAGATCTCGCTCGGTGCCGGCACGCTGGTGGGCGAGCTGCGCGACGGCAAGGTGCGCGAGTACGAGATCCATCCCGAAGACTTCGGCATCGCCATGTCGGCCAGCCGCAACCTCAAGGTGGCCGACCCGGCCGAATCGATCGCGATGCTGCGCGGGGTACTGGACAACCAGCCGGGCCCGGCGCTGGACATCGTGGCGCTCAATGCCGGTGCGGCGCTGTACGTGGCCGGCGTGGCCAACAGCATCGCCGATGGCCTGGCCCGCGCGCGGGCGGTCATTGCCGATGGCAGTGCGCGGCTGCGCATGCAGCAGTACGTCGAGGCCACCCACCGCATCCGCGCCGGCGGCTGAGCCGTTTTCGCTCCCTGTTTCACGCATTGCCCGCGCCTGGCCGATAATGGCCGGCCTGAAGGACCCCGACCGACATGAGCGACAAGAGCGACATCCTCGACACCATCCTGGCCCGCAAGGCCGACGAAGTCGCCGCGCGCCGTGCCCAGGTGCCGCTGGAGGCGCTGATCGCCCGGCTTGAGCAGGCCCCGCCGGTGCGCGGCTTCGCCGATGCCCTGCGTGCCTCGATCGCCGCGGGCAACCCGGCGGTGATCGCCGAGGTCAAGAAGGCCAGCCCCTCCAAGGGCGTGATCCGCCCGGACTTCCATCCGGCCGACATCGCGGTGAGCTACGAGTTCGGCGGTGCCAGCTGCCTGTCGGTCTTGACCGATGTGGACTTCTTCCAGGGTGCCGACGCCTACCTGCAGCAGGCCCGTGAGGCCTGCACGCTGCCGGTGCTGCGCAAGGACTTCGTGATCGACCCCTACCAGGTGTACGAGGCGCGCGTGCTCGGCGCCGACTGCATCCTGCTGATCGTGGCCGCGCTGGACGACCGCCAGCTGGCCGAGCTGTCCGACCTGGCCATGCAGCTGGGCATGGATGTGCTGGTTGAAGTGCACGACATCGATGAACTCGAGCGCGCCCTCCAGGTGCCGGTGCCGCTGGTGGGCATCAACAACCGCAATCTGCGCACCTTTGAGGTGTCGCTGCAGACCACCCTGGACATGCGCCAGGCCGTGCCGCGCGACCGCCTGCTGGTCACCGAGAGCGGCATTCTCGGCACGGATGACGTGCGGGTGATGCGCGAGGCGGGTATCCACGCCTTCCTGGTCGGCGAAGCCTTCATGCGCGTCGAAGAGCCCGGCGAGGGCCTGCGTCAGCTATTCTTCAGCGCATGACTGCGATCTACCCAACGCCGCGCGACGACGCCCCGCTGGTGGTCTTCGATTTCGATCACACCCTGTACGACGGCGATTCGGGCAGCCACCTGTTCGCCTCGCTGATCAAGCGCAACCCGCTGCGGCTGCTGGCCGCGCTGCTGGTCACGCCGATCGCCGGGCCGCTGGTGGCGATGCTGCCGACCCGGCGCGCCGGCATCTCGGTGTATGTGTGGATCGCCACGTTCGGCCTGCACCGCGCGCGCGAATTCAACCGCGTGATCGACGCCTACGTGCTCAAGCATGAGCCCGAACTGCGCGCCAAGCTGCTGCCGAAGGCGCTGGACGTGTTCGCCCGGCACCGTGCCAATGGCGATCGCGTGGTGGTGGCCACCGGCGCCCCACCGGAACTGGCGCGCGCGATCCTGGCCTTCGTCGCCCACCAGGGCGTGCCGGTGATCGGCAGCGAAGTCGGGCCGCGCCTGGGCGCGGTAGGTGCCACCCGCCACTGCCACAACGAAGAGAAGATGCGCATGCTGCGCGAGCGCGGCTATGGCGACATCGACATCGCCTACTCGGACAGCACCGCCGACCTGCCGCTGCTGCTGGCGGCCAAGGCGCCGGTGGTGGTCAATCCGAAGGTGTCGCGCGTGGCGTATTTCCGCCAGGTGCTCAAGCCCGGCACGCCGATCCTCAACTGGGGCTGCGAGGACCGCGGCGGCGACCGGTAGGGCGCATCGACCAACGGTCGACACCTGCCCGTGCTGCGTCGGTCGCTTACGCTCCCAGCCACCCGTGCACGGCGTGGCCGATCTGGAACAGGCTGATCGCCAGCACCAGCACGCCCACCGCCACCAGCACCCAGCGCTCCTTGACCTTCTTCACCAGCAGCGCCGCGACTGGCGCGGCCATCATGCCGCCGACCAGCAGGCCGGCGACGATGTTCAGGTACTGCAGGCCCATCGAGAGCAGGAAGGTGATCGACACCGCCAGGGTGACCACGAACTCGGCCGCGTTGACCGTGCCGATCGTGGTGCGGGCCTGGCCCCCGCGGGCCAGCAGGGTGGAGGTGGCCACCGGCCCCCAGCCGCCGCCGCCGCTGGCATCCAGCAGGCCGGCCACAAAGCCCAGCACCGGCACGCGCTTGACCTCCCGTGTCGGCATCAGCCGCCCGGCTGCGCGCAGCAGGATGAAGACCGCCAACACCAGCAGGTAGGCATAGATGAACGGGCGGATCACGTCTCCGGGGAGCTGGGTCAGCACATAGGCACCGAGCACGCCGCCGACCGCACCGGGCAGCGCCAGGCGCAGGAACAGCCGGCGATCCACGTTGCCTGCCACCAGGTGGGAGACCCCGGAGGCCCCGGTGGTGAAGACTTCGGCGGTATGGATGCTGGCGCTGACCGCAGCCGGTGGCAGGCCCATGCTGAGCAGGACCGAGGAGGACACCAGCCCGAAGGCCATGCCCAGGGCGCCGTCGACCAGCTGCGCGCCGAGGCCGATCAGGATGAACCAATAGAATTCGCTGCCAGGCTCCATCCGCCCAGCCTAGCCTGAACGGGTGAAAGGTGCGGTAGTGCCGGCTGCGGGCCGGCACCCAGCGTCTGCCGGGCTCATCGGGTGCCGTAGAGGACGACCGTCTTGCCGCGGGCGTGAAGGAGCCCGTCGCTCTGCAGCTTCTTGAGCACGCGGCCGGCCATTTCACGCGAGCAGCCGACCAGGCGTGCCAGTTCCTGGCGCGAGACGCGCAGCTGGGTGCCTTGCGGGTGGCTCATGGCCTCCGGCTCGCGGGACAGGTCGTGAAGGGTGCGCACGATGCGGTCGGTGACGTCCAGGAACGCCAGGCGGCTGGCCTTGCGGCTGGTGTCGAGCAGGCGCTTGGAGATCTGCTGGCCGATGGCATACAGCAGCCGCGGCGCATCGGTGGACAGCGGGCCCAGGAACAGCTGGTGGAGGCGCTCGTAGCTGATTTCGGCCAGTTCGCACGGGGTCCGGGTGCGCAGGATGACCTCGCGCCGGTCCGATTCCACGAACAGGCCCATTTCCCCCACGAACTCCCCGGAGCCGAAATAGCCCAGGACCAGCTCACGGTCGTCATCTTCCTCGGCAATTATAGAAACAGAGCCGCTGATCACGTAATAAAGGGTGCCTGCGGGGTCCCCCGGCCGGAAGACGTCCGTGCGGGCAGGGTAGCGACGGCGATGGCTGTGGGCCAGAAAGCGGTCGATGGTGGCGATATCCAGGGCCAATGGACTTGTGGCAAGGCGCACAGATGACACGTTACGGCGCTCCCTTTGCTCATGAACAATTCACGGCTATGTCCCGGCAGCTTAACGATCACAATTGTTAAGGGCAAACAAAGCACAGGCAAACCTTTCAATGCAAGTTTCGCCCCCGATCACTTTGCCCCATAATTGTTCCTTTCCCACCACACACAGGATCGACCGCCGTGGTCAAGCCGTTGCCTCGCCTGAGGTTGCAGGGTTTCAACAACCTCACCAAGGCGCTGAGCTTCAACATCTATGACGTGTGTTACGCGCGCACCGAAGAAGAGCGTCAGCGTTACATCGAATACATTGATGAAGAGTACAACGCCGATAGGCTTACTCAGATCTTGACCGATGTCGCCGAGATCATCGGCGCCAACATCCTCAACGTCGCGCGCCAGGACTACGATCCGCAGGGCGCGTCGGTGACGATCCTGATCTCCGAAGAACCGGTGATCGACAAGAAGCTGGCCGGCAAGGAGCTGATCTCCGACGCCGTGGTCGCGCATATGGACAAGAGCCACATCACCGTCCATACGTACCCGGAAACGCATCCGCAGGAGGGCATCGCCACGTTCCGCGCGGACATCGATGTGGCTACCTGTGGCGTGATTTCGCCGCTGAAGGCGCTGAACTACCTGATCGAGAGTCTGGAATCGGACATCGTGATCATGGACTACCGCGTGCGTGGCTTCACCCGTGACGTGAAGGGCAAGAAGCACTACATCGATCACAAGATCAACTCGATCCAGAACTTCCTGGCCAAGAACATCAAGTCGCGTTACGAGATGTTCGACGTCAACGTCTACCAGGAAAACATCTTCCACACGAAGATGCACCTGAAGGACTTCGACCTGGACCAGTACCTGTTCGAGGAAAAGGCCAAGAACATCTCGTTCAAGGAACGCATGAAGATCGAAGCGCTGCTCAAGCGCGAGATCGAAGAGCTGTTCCACGGCCGCAATCTGTCCGAGTAAGACCCAGCGACCGCGTCCGGGGAGTCCCCGGACGCGCCGCAGAAGGCGGGACGGCCCGCCCTGTGGAACATCCGGATCTGCGCAGATTCGTGTTCCACGGATGCAACCCGACGACGGTCCGGTGTGAAAACACCGGGCCGTTGTGCGTTTTTACGGCCGCCTCGCGGGGCGACCGGTATCTGTTCTGTTCATGATGAGGAGTACCCCCATGCCCTGGATCTATCTGCTGCTGGCCGGCCTGTTTGAAATCGGGTTCGCCCTGGGCCTGAAGTACAGCGATGGCTTCACCAAGCCCTGGCCGACCGTGGCCACCATCATTTCGGCGGCGATCAGCCTGTATCTGCTGACCCAGGCACTGCGGACCATCCCGGTCGGCACCGGCTATGCGATCTGGACCGGCATCGGCGCGCTGGGCGTGGCCACGCTGGGTATTTTCCTGTTCGGCGACAGCGCGTCGCTGCCGCGCCTGGCCTGCATCGGCCTGATCGTGGCCGGCGTGATCGGCCTGAAGCTCGTTTCCGGCTGAGGTTGCCCCACCGGCGCCAGGCCGCTGCCGAGGGGCCTTACAGCCGGTAGGCGATGGTCTTCATGACCTTGGATGCCAGCGCCATCACGCCCGGAATCGGCGGGGGCAGCGTGCGGGCGCCGGCATGCTCGGCGTGGTCGGCATGGCGGGCCTCGTCGATTTTCATCACCTTGAGGATCTCGCGGCTGCGCAGGTCTGCCGGCGGCAGGGTGTCCAGGTGTTCGTCCAGGTGCGCTTCCACCTGGCGCTCGGTCTCCACCACGAAGCCCAGGTTCCAGCCGTCCCCACGCAGGCCGGCCAGGGTGCCGATGGTGTAGCTGCCGGCGTACCAGATCGGGTTGAACAGGCTGGGACGACTGTCCAGCTCGCGCAGGCGCTGCGCGCACCAGGCCAGGTGGTCGGTCTCTTCCTGGGCGGCGTCCAGCAGGTGGGCGCGGGTCTGCGCCTCGCGGGCGACGGCCGCCTGGCCGAAATACAGGCCCTGGGCGCAGACCTCGCCGACATGGTTGATCCGCATCAGGCCGGCGGCATGCCGGCGCTCGCGGTCGTCCATCTGCACGTCCGGGGTCGCCGCGGCCGGATACGGGCGGCTGGCCGGCGGATTGCCGAACACCGTGTCCAGCGCGCGTTGGGCTTCGGTGAGCAGGTGGTCGAGCGGGGTGGTCTGGCGGATCGCGGTCATGCGGGGGAGAGGCGTCGCGGCGGGGGTGGTTGATTCTCGCCCCCTGGGGCCGATGTGCCAAGCCGCGTGGCGGGGCGGCTTGCATGTGGCAGGAAGGGCCAGTACAATCCCGCCTCTTCACAACGCGTGGCAGAGTTCCGGCCGTTCAGCGCCGCAATGAGCCCGACCTACTTGAGTTCTTTCATGAGCACTTTCACTGCAAAGTCCGAGACCGTCCAGCGCGACTGGTATCTCGTCGACGCTTCCGGCAAGACGCTTGGCCGTCTGTCCACCGAACTGGCCCGCCGTCTGCGCGGCAAGCACAAGCCGGTTTACACCCCTCACGTTGATACCGGTGATTACCTGGTTGTCATCAATGCAGAAAAGATTGCCGTCACCGGCAACAAGCTGCAGGACAAGCTGTACCACCGCTTCACTGGCTACATCGGCAACCTGAAGACCGAAACTCTGGCCCAGGCGCTGGAGCGCCACCCGGAGCGTGTCATCGAGACCGCCGTCAAGGGCATGCTGCCGAAGGGCCCGCTGGGCCGCGCCATGTACCGCAAGCTCAAGGTGTACTCGGGTTCCGAGCACCCGCACGCCGCTCAGCAGCCTCAGGTTCTGGATATCTAATCATGGCTATCACGCAAAACTACGGCACCGGCCGCCGCAAGTCCTCCACCGCCCGCGTGTTCCTGCGCAAGGGCGCCGGCAACATCACCGTCAATGGCCGTCCGCTGGACGAGTTCTTTGGCCGTGAGACTGCACGCATGATCGTGCGTCAGCCGCTGGAACTGACCAAGAACACCGAATCGTTCGACATCATGGTCACCGCCGCTGGCGGCGGCACCACCGGCCAGGCCGGTGCGATCCGCCTGGGCATCGCCCGCGCGCTGGTCGAGTACGACGAAACCCTGAAGTCCGAGCTGCGCAAGGCTGGCTTCATGACCCGTGACGCCCGTGAAGTCGAGCGTAAGAAGGTCGGCCTGCACAAGGCACGTCGCGCCACCCAGTTCTCCAAGCGCTGATCCATCGCGCCTGGTGTGGGATCCCTCGGGATCCCCCTGGGAAAAGCAAAAGCCCGGCTTCGGCCGGGCTTTTGTCGTTCTGGATGACGGGGGGTTGCGGGTCGCTGGCCGGCCACCAGGGGTTGCCTTCGATGTCCATGATGCGCCGGTCGCGGGCGGCAACCGGAACGTGCTGCCGATATTGCCCATTCAATGCGCACAAAACAAAAGGCCTGATCTTTCGATCAGGCCTTTTGTCATATTTGGCTGCCCCGGATGGATTCGAACCACCGAATGCCTGAGTCAGAGTCAGGTGCCTTACCGCTTGGCGACGGGGCAATATGTGCGTGCAAGTATTGCACTTTTTCCCTACAAAACCAAGCAGAACTTGGTGGCTATGGGTGGACTCGAACCACCGACCCCAGCATTATGAGTGCTGTGCTCTAACCGGCTGAGCTACATAGCCTAGGGAGCCGGTAATTCTGGAGATGTATTCGGAATCTGTCAACACTTTTTCACCGTGCTTGTGAGTGGGCAGCCACCGTGGCACAGTCCCGGCCAGTAGATTTTTCTAGGAGTCCGCATCGTGATCGATCCGGACGGCTATCGACCGAACGTCGGCATCGTGCTGATGCGGCAGGACGGGCAGGTGTTCTGGGCACGACGTGTGCGCCGGGATGGCTGGCAGTTCCCGCAGGGCGGCATGAATACCGATGAGACGCCGGTGGAAGCCATGTATCGCGAGTTGCAGGAAGAAACCGGGTTGTTGCCCGAGCACGTCGAAGTGCTTGGTGCCACGCCAGGGTGGCTTCGCTATCGGTTGCCGGCACGGGCCATCCGCCGCAATGAACGTCAGGTCTGCATCGGCCAGAAGCAGGTCTGGTTCCTGCTGCGCCTGGCCGGCGACGAATCCCATGTGAAGCTGGACCACACCGACAGCCCCGAGTTCGATCAGTGGCGGTGGGTGGATTTCTGGTACCCGGTCGAGCACGTGGTGATGTTCAAGCGGGGCGTCTATGCGCGCGCGCTGCGGCACCTGGCGCCCCTCGCGCGGGGAGTGGCAGGGACCGGGGTGGAATCGATGCCCAAGACCGCACAGGAGGCCTGGATGCCGGGCAATGCGGCGGGCCATGACCGGCCCCGCAAGCGGTTGCCGAAGCGGGGCTACTGGCCGCGCAAGGCCAAGGGCGAGCCCGGGGCCTGACCCGGTACACTGAACCGTATCGAGAATGATTCAGCTTCGAAATTGACAACCATTCTCGTTTCGATTGGAATGGCGGCAGGCCATCCCGGCCTGCCTGCCGAGTCCGCACGTGTACGTCTGCATCTGCAATGGGGTAACCGACCACCAGATCCGCGAAGCCGCCCATAGCGGTGTCGCCAGCGTGTCCGAACTGACCATGCGCACTGGCTGCGGCGCCACCTGCGGTTCCTGCCTGGACATGGCGGCGGACCTGCTGGCCAAGGCCCGGGCCACCCACGACCTGCCGCTGCCGGTACTGGGTCTGGCGCAGGTCGCCTGACCGCGTCCGCCAGGCCGCGGCCTGGCTCCTCACGCACCTTCTCCACGCCGCACACACGCCCGCGCAACTGGGGTTGATTCGCGTTCCTTCATGAGTCGCCGCGAAGCGCTACAGTGCGCGCGTTTCCACGCAGCAGGAGCACGCTCATGAAGGGCGACGCCAAGGTCATCGAATTCCTCAACAAGGTCCTCTACAACGAGCTGACCGCGATCAACCAGTACTTTCTGCACGCCAAGATGCTGAAGAACTGGGGCCTGAAGGAGCTGGCCGACCACGAGTACAAGGAATCGATCGAAGAGATGAAGCACGCGGACATCCTGTCCGACCGCATCCTCTTCCTCGAAGGGCTGCCGAACTTCCAGGCGCTGGGCAAGCTGCGCATCGGCGAGAACCCGCGCGAGATCCTGCAGTGCGACCTGGCGCTGGAGCGCGATGGCGTGGTCACGCTGCGCGAGGCGGTGGCGTATGCCGATTCGATCGCCGACTACGTGAGCCGCCAACTGTTCGTGAAGATCCTCGAATCCGAGGAAGAGCACATCGACTGGCTGGAAACCCAGCTGGATCTGATTGACCGTATTGGTGAGCCGAACTACCTGCTGACCAAGATCGAGGACTGAGCTGCCGGCGGCACGCGCCTCAGTGACCCTGGGGAGCGTGCAGGCGGGCCAGATACCCGCCCAGCGCGATGCGGGCGCGGGCGAATTCCGCGATGAGCAGCGCCACGGCCACGGCCGGGCGCTCCAGCGTGCCGGCGCGTGCGTCGTGTTCGATCCGGCGCGCGGCCGCCGACAGCGCCAGTGCACCCACATTGGCGCTGGCCGACTTGAGGCTGTGCGCGAGCGCGCGCAGTTCGGGCAGGTCGGCTGCCACCGAGGCTTCCTGCAACTGGCGGATCAGTGGCGGCGTATCGTCGAGGAAGACGCCGATGATCTGCGCAGTGCCGGCGCCGATCACCTCCAGCAACTCATCCAGCACCTGGGCATCAAGGACGGGCAGGGCGGCGGACTCTTCGGCCGGATCGGCCGCGATGGCCGACAACAGCGCCGCGTCATCTTCCCAGGCCTGGGGCACGTCGGCCGGCGGCGCGATGGCGACGACGGCGTCCCCGAGCGATGCACGCGGCGCGTGCCAGCGCAGCAGGCAGGCCTGCAATGACTCGCGCTGGATGGGCTTGGAGAGATAGTCATCCATCCCGGCCTGCAGGCAGCGCTCGCGGTCGCCGGCCATCGCGTTGGCGGTCATCGCCACGATCGGCAGGCGCGCGGCATGGCTGCCGGCTTCATGTTCGCGCCAGCGCCGGGTTGCGGTGTACCCGTCCAGCACCGGCATCTGGCAATCCATCAGCACGATATCCACGGCATGCGCGTGCAGGTGGCGCAGCGCCTGTTCGCCGTCCTGGGCGGTGCTGACCTCGCAGCCCAGCACCTGCAACAATCGCTGCGCGACCAGCAGGTTGACCGTGTTGTCCTCCACCAGCAGCACGCGCAGGCCGAGCGGCGACTCGCTGGGCGTGGCCGGGGCCGGCGCGGCATCGGCCAGCAGCGGCGCCGGGCGTGCCGAGGCGGCCTGGGGGCGCAGCAGCGCATGCAGGGCGGTGTCGGCGGCCTCACGTGGCAGGGCGTGTGCCTGGACCATCAACGCGGCGCCGGGTGGCTCCTGACCGTGCAACCACAGCAGCTTCACGGGGGGCGTACGCACACCGTGGACCACTTCGCGATGCAGCGCCGCCGCACTGTGGCGCACCGCGTCGAGATCGGCGATTACCCATGCGAGGGTCGGGTCGATGCCCGGGCGCTGCGGCGCGCGCAATGCGTCCACTGCATCGGCGGCTGATTCCATCGCGTGCAGGCGGATGTCGTGGTGCTCGAGCACGCGCTCCAGCCGCTGGCGCTGCAGCGGGTCGCGACCGACCAGCAGGGCACGGGTGACGGTGATGCCTGCGGCGGGCAGGTCGCCCAGCACCTTGAGCAGGGGAATCTCGCACCAGAACGTGGCGCCGCGCCCGGGCGTCGAGCTGACCCCGATGCGGCCGTGCATCAGGTCGATGATGCGCTTGCAGATCGCCAGCCCCAATCCGGTGCCGCCGTACAGACGGGTGGTGGAGGCATCGGCCTGGCTGAAGGACTGGAACAGCCGCGCCTGCAGGGCTTCGTCGATGCCGATGCCGCTGTCCACGACCTCGAAGCGCAACTGGTGCTGGGCGTTGGTTTCGCCCTGCCGCAGGACGCGCAGCCGGATCTGGCCGCGCTCGGTGAACTTGATGGCGTTGACCAGCAGATTGCTCAGCACCTGCCGCAGCCGCACCGGATCGCCGCGTACCGACAGGCGCACTGCCGGGTCCAGCTCCAGCGAGACGCGCAGGCCTTTGGGCTCGGCCGCGCGCTGCATCAGCTGCACCAGCCCGTCCAGCAGCTCGCGCAGGTTGAAGGTGGTGATCTCCAGGTCCAGGCCGTTGGCCTCCAGCCGGGAGTAATCGAGGATGTCGTCGACGATGCGCAGCAGCTGCTGTGAGCTGGCCGTGGCGGTCTGCAGCATCTGCCGCTGGTCGCTGCCGAGCTGGCCACGCGCGATCAGGTCCAGCATCGGCAGAATGCCGTTGAGCGGGGTGCGGATCTCATGGCTCATCGTGGCCAGGAACTCGCCCTTGGCCAGGGCGGCGGCTTCGGCGGCCTGTTTGGCGGCGAGCAGCTCCTGCTCCAGCAGCTCCTGCTGCTGCATCCGCTGCTGGATACGGTCGCGCTCCTCGCCCAGTGCGTCGCTCTGGCGCTGCAACCGGGCAAGGCGGTCCTGCGCATCGCGCCAGCGATGGACGCCGACGATGGCCGCACCCAGCGTCAGCGCGGCGGTGGCGGCTGCGATGGCGGCCCACGGGCCGTTGGCACCGGCCACGGTCATCGCACTGGCGGTGGCCGACAGGGCCGCGGACATCGCGGCGATCCACAGGGCCACCGGCACCTGCAATGGCGTTGCCCGTCCGTGGGGCGCCATGATCACAACGCCGCGTTGTGGAAGTCGAAGTTCAGGTCGCTGCCCGCCGACTGCACCATGTTGCCCTGGATGAAGTCCACGCCGCCCATCCACATCGCGGCGGCGGCCTGCGGGTCTTCGATCTGCTGGCCGATGATCTGCAGGCCGGCACGGTGCGCCATCTCGATCGCCGCCCGCAGTTCGTCACGGGTCGTCTGGTTGGCGTGGCTGCTGGAGAAGCGCGCGGCCATGCGCACGAACGCGATCGGCAGCTGGGTAAGCAGCGCATTGGCCTCGCTGCCAGGCTCGAACTGGCTCAGGCAGAAGCGCACGCCGGCCGCGCTCAGGCGCAGGCAGAACTGCTGCAGGGTGACGGTGTGGATCAGGGCATCGGGCAGGCGCACATCGATCACCACCGCATGGCCCGGGAGCTGGCGCTGCGCCAGCGATTCGAGCAGCCAGTCGGCGAAGGCGTCGCGCGCCAGCGTACGCAGCGACTGCGACACGAACAGGTGCAGCGGCTGGGTGGCATGGCGGTACAGATCGAGCAGGCCCAGCGCATGGTCGAGCACCTGCTGGTCGAGGTCGGCGATGCGCCCGGCCGCTTCGGCCGCCGGGATCACCTGGCCGGCGGCCAGAACGGTGCCGTCGGCCTGGCGCAGGCGCAGCAGCACCTGGTACTGCGCGGTGTTGCCCCCGGCCACGGCCACGATCGGCTGGTAGGCCAGTTCCAGCTGGCCCTCGAGCAGGGCCAGGTGCTCCTGTGCGGCAACGTCCTCGCGACGCACGTAGGCGGCGATGCCGGCGCTGAGCAGGCGGGCCTGCAGCGTGGTGCGCTCGACCGCTTCCAGTGCGCTGCCCGCATCGGCGAAACCGGGCGAGAGCTGGGCGTGGCCGACCACGCCGCGCAGGTGCACCGACTCGTCGTCGCGGATCACGAACGCGCGGGCCGACAACTGCTCGCGCAACGCGTGGGCCAGGCTGTCCAGATCGTCTTCATCGATGCCGCGTGCGAGGACCAGGAAGCTGTTGTCGTTCAGGCGTGCCAGCAGGTGCGGTTGGGCGGCATCGGCCAGGCGTTGTCCGGCCTGCACCATCAGGCGCTCGAACGCGGCATAGCCATAGCGCTCGCGCAGGCCCAGCGCGCTGGCGATTTCAATGAAGTACAGGCCGCCACGGTCGCGGTGCGACAGCGACGCCGCCAACTGCTGCATCACGTGGTGGCGCGTGGGCAGGCCGGTCTCGGGGTTGTTCATGGCCGGCGCGCCGTGCGCACCCGGCAGCGTGGCGGCCTGTGCCCTCGCGCGGCGGATGCGGTTGGACACCGCCGCGATCAGATGACGTGGCCGGATCGGCTTGCTGAGGAAATCGTCGGCGCCGCTGTCCAGCACCTCGAACTGGCGCTCCGGGTCGGGATCGCCACTGAGGAAGACGATCGGCAGCAGCTGCTGGCCAGGCTGCTGGCGGATCAGCGCGGTCAGGCGCATGCCGTCCAGGCCGGGCAGGTGGAGGTCCATCAGGATCAGGTCGGGGCGGTGTTCGGCGATGGCCTGCTGCACGCCTTCCGCATCGGCGTGGACCAGTGCTTCCATGCCCGCGCCATGCAGCACGCTCTGCGCGAAGAGCGCCTGCGAACGGTCGTCCTCGACAATCAGCACGCGGTAGGGAGCCTCGGCGGCCAGCGGCAGTGCGTCGGGTTCGACCGGGTGCAGCGGCGGCGTCGCTGCGCCCGGCCCGCCGGCAGGCATCAACGGCACCACGTTGCTGGGCAACGGTGGGGGTGCCGAAGCGCCCGGCGCATCGACCCAGCGCTGCCAGTGATCGGCGGGCGGGGTTTCGGCGCGCGTGGCGCGGGCGGATGCAGCGTTGTCGTTGACGGCCATCGGTACTCCCAGTGTGCGTCGCAATTATGCGACGAACCATCGCGTTGGTTGCGCGTCGCCCTGGCCGTCAGCCACCTGGCCCCGGGGGCAATACGCCGGGATGTGCGCTGCTGCCCGTTTTGTCGGCGGGCTGACCGAGCAGCCAGCGCATGCCACGCCACAGGGCGCGCCACACCCACCACACGATCAGCGCCCCGATCAGACTGCAGGCGATCACCACGATCAGCGCCAGCCACGGATGCGCCAGGGCCAGTGCAAGGCCGCCCACCACCACGGTGTCTTCTGCCGCCGAGGCGATCCAGTTGCTGGCCGGCTCGGGCGAGGTGTTCAGCAGGGCGCGGGTGCCGGCCTTCAGGCCGTGGCTGGCCAGCGCGACCCCGGCACCGGCGGCCAGGGCGGTGCCGCTCAGCTCACCGTTGGGCGAGAGCGTCGCGGCGGCCAGGAAGGCGCCCGCCGGCACCCTGGCCAGGGTCTGGACCAGGTCCCAGGCCGAATCCACCCCGGGAATCTTGTCGGCGAAGAACTCGGCGATGGCCAGGGTCGCCGAGGTCCCCAGCACCCAGTACGACTCGGTGGCCTGCAGCGCGGGGGGCAGTTCCACCCACCCGAGCAGCCCGGCCAGGCCGACGCCGAACACGGTCAGGTACACCCGGATGCCGGCCAGCCAGGCCAGCAGGATGCCGATCACAAACAGATGGGCGTCGGTCACGGCACGTGCTCCCGCTGCGAAATGTGCACAGGGCCACACTATCGTGGATGACGACGATGAACGCCACCGCCGCCTGTCCCGCCGGGTGGGGGAATTGGCGGCGTCCTGACTTACACTAGCCCGTCGATCGTTCCAACAGGGGCCGTGGCGGTGTCGCCGGACAGGCGGCGCAGCGGAAACAGCCATGAACAACCGCACACCTTCCCGTATCCAGATCCGACTGCCGGGCCGTCCGCCCGTGCAGGACCGCAAGCGCCTGCTGGTGCTGGGCGGCATCTGGCTGCTCAGCCTGGTCCTGGCCGTGCTGGCCGGCCGCTGGCTGGGCGCGCCGCATGGCGATCCCGGTCGCCAGCTCGATGCCGCCGAGGCGCGAGCCGAGACGCTGCAGAAGCAGGTGGTGGAGCTGCAGCAGCGGCAGGCCACGCTGCAGGCGTCCGACCGCATCAGCCGCGCGGCCAACACCGAAGTACAGGCCTCGCTGGCCGAGCGCGACGAAGAGATTGCCGGCCTGCGCGCCGATGTGGCGTTCTACGAGCGCCTGGTGGGCGCCACCAGCCAGCGCAAGGGCCTGAACACCCACTCCATTGAATTTTCCCCGGAAGCCGGCGGCACCTGGCAGTACGCCGTGGTGCTGACCCAGAACCTCAACCGGGGCGCCATCAGCCAGGGCCAGATGCGGTTCTCGGTGGAAGGCGTGAAGGGCGGAAAGCTGACCACGGTCAGCTGGGACGAGCTGCACCAGCGCACCAAGGTGCCGGGCCAGGACTATTCCTTCCGGTACTTCCAGCAGCTCACCGGCAGTGTGATCCTGCCGAAGGACTTCACCCCGCAACGTGTGCGGGTCACGCTGGGCAGCGCGGGGGGCGTTACCCAGGTATTCGATTGGAAGCAGGCGGGGACGCCGGCGAAAGGGGAGTAAGCATTCATGTTCGGAAGCAACAAATCCAACCGCGATGGTCATCTGGTGGTGGACGCCCTGATCGGCGCCCAGGTGGTGATCCGCGGTGACGTCGAGTTCAGCGGTGGCCTGTATGTGGAAGGCACCATCCTGGGCAAGGTGATCGCCCAGGACGGCGCGGCCAACGCCACCCTGACCGTGGCCGAGCACGGCACGATCGAGGGCGAGATCCGCGCCCAGGTGGTGGTCATCAGCGGCCGCCTGGACGGCGATGTGCATGCCACCGAGCGGGTCGAGCTGACCCCGACCGCCCGGGTCACCGGCAACATCCACTATCAGGTGGTGGAAATGAACGCCGGCGCGCAGCTGACCGGCCGCCTGATCCACGCCAGCGCGCCGCAGATGGCCCTGCCGCCCCCGGCCGACGAGGCCCCGGCCGGCAACGGCAAGGACGGCAGCGCCCGCAGGAAGCTGGCCGAGGCGATGGCCTGAAGGGCCTGCGCTTGAAACCGTGCTCATGCACCCCCATGCTGGTGGCATGAGCACGCTTGTTTCCCTGCCCGGCGCCCCCGCCGCCGCGCCGAACTACCAGTCGCTGGACCGTCCGATGAACTTCACCGAAGCCGCCGCGGCCAAGGTCAAGGAACTCATCCAGGACGAGGACAACGCATCGTTGGCCCTGCGGGTGTACATCCAGGGCGGCGGCTGTTCCGGGTTCCAGTACGGGTTCGAGTTCGACGAGAACCGCGCCGACGACGATCTGGCCGTGCAGACCAACGGCGTTACGCTGCTGGTGGATCCGTTGAGCCTGCAGTATCTGATGGGCGCCGAGGTGGACTACACCGAAAGCCTCACCGGTGCGCAGTTCGTTATCCGCAATCCGAACGCGAAAACCACCTGCGGGTGCGGCAGCAGCTTCAGCATGTAATCCGCGCCCGGGTGCCGATGCCGCTTGCCAGTATCGGCGAATGTGGGCAGGCTCTTCGGATGTCCAGACTTCCTTCGCAGCTTTCCGGTTTCGCCTTTGTGAGCGAACCGTTGGAGCGCGCCGATCCGCTGCGCGATGACGCCGATGCGTTGTCGCGGCTGTGGCCGGACGCGCGCATTCTCGTGCTCGACCAGGACGGCACCGCGCTGGCCGGCGATGACGGCCAACCCCTCGCGCTGACCGGTGCGCAGGTCGGTGGTGGCCCCGGCACGGCGATCTTCCTCGGCCTGCGCGGGCAACAGGCCTGGTTCTCGATGGAAGCGGCGGCGGTGGATGTCACCGCGCCGCAGCGCGTTGACCTGCGCCAGTCGGCCGTGACCTGGTCGGCCGCCGATGCCAGCGCGTTCTGCTATGCCCGCGGCATGTCCTATTGGCAGTCGCGCACGCGCTTCTGCGGCGTGTGCGGCGGCGGCATCACCTTCTCGCGCAGCGGCTTCATCGGCCGTTGCGGCCAATGCAGCACTGAGCATTACCCGCGGGTGGACCCGGCGGTGATCGTGGCGGTGGAAAACCAGGGCCGCCTGCTGTTGGGCCGGCAGGCCAACTGGGCGCCGCGCCGCTATTCGGTGCTGGCCGGCTTCGTCGAGCCGGGCGAGTCGCTGGAGCAGACGGTGGTGCGCGAAGTGTTCGAGGAAAGCCGCGTGCGCGTGCGCGACTGCCGTTACCTGGGCACCCAGCCGTGGCCGTTCCCTGGCGCCTTGATGCTGGGCTTCAGCGCAACCGCCGAGGACGACGTACCGACCGTGGACGGCGAGCTGGAGGACGCGCGCTGGTTCACGGCCGAGGAAGTGGGGGCGGCCCTGGCGCGCGACGTGCACGACGATGGCGAGGGCATCCGCCTGTCGCCGCCGATTTCCATTTCGCGCAGTCTGATCGAGCACTGGTACCGGCAGCAGGTGGCCTGATCCCGCCGGGCGTTGCCGCTGGCTGAACACGTGCCGGCGTACATTACCAACGGCCCGGGGAATTCCCCGGGCGCAGGGCATAGTAGCGGCGCGTTCCAGAACCCGAGCCGGAGGCTTACATGTTCACCACCCTGGTAGCCGTGCTGGTTGCGTTGGCGCTGGGCCACGTCGCGCCTTCGGCGGCGGTTGCGCTGCGCCGGTTCGGCCTGTTCCGGCGCTGGCTGCAATGGCTGGATGCGCATGCCGCCGACGGCGGCGTCTGGCGTGGCCGCTACGGCGCCATCGTCGCGCTGCTGCCGTTCGTGCTGGCGTTGGGGCTGCTGCAGTGGCTGCTGCACGACCGCCTGTTCGGCCTGCCCTCGCTGCTGTTGGGGGTGCTGGTCCTGGTGGTGTGCTGGGGCCCGCGTGACCTGGACCGGGACGTGGAAGCGGTGATCGACGCAGACGATGCGCACACCCGCCATGCGGCGATCGCGCAGTTGCAGGCCGCCGGAGGCAGCCTGCAGGAGGATGTGTCTTCGCTGGTCGAAGCGACCGTGGTGAACGCGCTGCGGCGCTGGTTCGCGGTGCTGTTCTGGTTCCTGCTGCTGGGGCCGGTCGGGCCACTGCTGTATCGCCTGCTGGCCCTGATCGCGGTGGGGCCGATGCGGTCGCTGGCCAGTGCCGAGAGCGTGGCCGGCGCGCGCGTGGCGCTGTCGTGGCTGGAATGGCCGGTGGCGCAGCTGATGTCGCTGTCGATGGCGCTGGTCGGCAACTTCGATACCGCCTTCAAGGCCTGGCGCAGCGCGCACGGCCATCAATGGACGCTGTCCACCGTGTTCCTCGGAGCGGTGGCGCGCGCCAGCGTCAGTGCCGAGCTGCGCGAGGATGCGCATGACTACAGCGATGCGGGCATGGTGCCGGTGTGGCGCCGCCTGCCGGAGCTGCGCGATGCGATGAGCCTGGTGTGGCGGATGCTGCTGCTGTGGATGGTGGTGCTGGCGCTGCTGGTGATGGCCGGCTGGGTGACATGAGCCGTACCCACCGTAGCGCCGGGCTCTGCCCGGCTAGCTGATCGGCGCAAGCGCGGTGAACGGTGCCCACGGCAGGTTGCGCAGCACGGCATAGCCGATCAGCAGCACCAGCCAGAACATCGGGCTGGCGAGGACGCGCATCAGCGGGTCCAGCGCACGCATGCGCACACCGGCACCGTTGAGCAGCATCAGCAGCAGGAACGGCAGCGAAATCACCAGCAGGGGATTCATTGCCATCGCGCCCTGCCAATCCAGGTGCACCAGCGAATAGAGGCAGCGGGTACTGCCGCAGCCCGGGCAGTACAGGCCGGTCAACGCGTACAGCGGGCAACCGGGCAGCGGGCTGTTGCTCGCGTACGGGCTGACGTGGCGCAGCACGACGGCCGCACCGGTGGCCAGGCTGGCGGAGATCGCCAGCGGCGCCCAGCGGATCAGGCGGGACCGGGAAAGGGATGGGGACATCGGAAACGGCATCCTGCAAAGACGAACGGCCCGGTCCGGGCACCCTGCGGTGCACGGAACCGGGCCGTTGCGACCACGATCAGTAGCTCGAGCCGCTCAGCGCGCCCAGGCCGCCCATCGCCATGATGAAGCCGAAGTACAGCACCATGCCGACGACGGCGATGATGGCCGACCACATGGCCCACTTCTTGGCCTTGTCCGACGATTCACGGGCACCGGCGATGTCGCCAGCGGCCAGTTTGCCGTTGACCTGGGCGGCATACACGATCGACACAATGCCGGCCGGCAGGCAGCAGAACAGCGTGGTCAGGATGGCCTAGACGAGGTTGTTGGGTACTTGGGGTGAGGTGGCATTCATGGGTGAAACTCCATTTTTCTTGGGTGGGTTGAGCGAGGGTGGATCACAGGTCGGAAAGAGCGCCCAGCGCGGCCATGCCGCCGAACAGCCCGAACCACAACAACAGCAGTACCGGCGCGACAAGTGCGGACGCCAATGCCCACCACCCCGCCTTGCGGGATGCGTCGTAGGCGCCTTCCAGATCGCCGACCGCACGACGGCCGTCCACCTGTGAGGCGTACACGATCGACACCACACCCAACGGCAGGCAGCAGAACAGCGTCGTCAGGATCGCCCAGACCAGATAGTTGGGGACCACGACGGCCGGTGGGGTCAGTGGTGGCGGGTGGTTCAAGTGCTACTCCATTCCTTTGGTAGTCCGGCAACATCACCAAATGCCGTCCGGACACCCCCTATAGGGGGGTAATCTACCCGATGTTGCGACGCGATGTATGCGTTTACAGCGACGCCGATGCGCGGCACGTCGACCGGGGCCGTGCCGCAGACGGCACGCTCGCGGATTTTGCCGGCATTTGCGTCGCGATCCGGGCGCGTTGCGCACGTCCCGGCGGCCGGTCGTCAGCCCTGGTTGGCGCGCAGGACACGCACCTGCGCTTCCAGCTGTTCGGCGCTGGCGCTGGCGCCGTCTACCGGGGGGCCGGCAACGACCTCGACATGGGCGCGGAACCGGCGCGGCACCCGCATCCGGCCCAGCCGCGTGTCGCGACGGCTCCACATGCTGGCCCACATGCCCCGCAACGCCATCGGCACCACCGGCACCGGGCGCCGTTCGAGGATCTTCTCGACGCCGGATTTGAACGCGGCCATCTCCCCGTCCCGGGTCAGCGCCCCTTCGGGGAAGATGCAGACCAGCTCGCCCCCGGCCAGCGCGTTGTCCACCTCGTCGAAGGCCGCCTGCATCAGCGCGGGATCTTCGCGGGCGCCGGCAATCGGAATCGCTTTGGCGGTCCGGAAGATCCAGCGCATGACCGGAATGTTGAAGATCCTGTAGTACATGACGAAACGCACCGGACGCGGAATCGTCGCCGAGAGGATCAGCGCGTCCATGTAGCTGACGTGGTTGCACACGATCAGTGCCGCGCCGTCGTCGGGGACGTTGGCCTCGATGCCGTGCAGGCGCAGCCGGTACAGGGTGCGCACCATGACCCAGCTGAGGAAGCGCATCAGGAATTCGGGGACGATGGTGAAGATGTAGATCGCCACCACGGCATTGGCGATTGCCAGGGCCAGGAACAGTTGCGGAATGGTCCAGTGCAGGAACTTCTGCGTGACCAGCGCGATCATCGCCGCCGCCACGATGAACCCGGAGTTCTGGATGTTCAGCGCCGCGAACACGCGCGACATCTCCGACTTCGGCGTGCGGCTCTGGATCAGGGCGAACAGCGGCACCACAAAGAAACCGGTGAACAGGCCGATGCCGATCAGGTCGATGATGATGCGCACACTGCCCGGTTGCGCGGCGAACTCGGCCACCCCGAGGCCCGCCGCCGTGGCGGTGCCGGCACGGGCGAAGTACAGGTCGAGCATGAAAGCGGTCATGCCGAACGCGCCGAGCGGCACCAGGCCGATCTCCACTGTGCGGCCGGACAGCTTCTCGCACAGCAGCGAGCCTGCGCCGGTGCCCACCGAGAACAGTGCCAGCGCGAAGATGTACAGGGTCGGCTCGCCGCCCAGGTTGACCACCGCGTAGGTGGGCAGTTGCGAAGTGAGCATGGTGCCCACGAACCAGAACCACGACACCCCGAGAATGGCGTTGCGCACGGCCTTCTGCTTCCTGGCCAGACGCAGCACGGCCAGTGATTCGGGCAGTGGGTTCCAGTTGATCCTGAGGTCGGGAGCGCCGGCATCGACCTTGGGGATCATCCGTGCGGTGACGTTTCCTGCCACCGCCAGCGCGATCACCGCGGTGGCCGCCACTACCGGCCCGTAGCTGCCGGCCAGGGTGAAGATGATGCCGCCGCTGATCATGCCGGTCAGGATCGACATCGAGGTGCCCATCTCGACCAGCCCGTTGCCACCGGTGAGCTCCTCGGGCCTGAGCACGGACGGCAGCACCGAGTATTTCACCGGCCCGAACAGCGTGGACTGCAGGCCGGTGCAGAACAGCGCCACCAGCAGCACCGGCATGCTCTGGGTCAGGAACCCGACCGCCGCCAGCGACATGATCGCGATCTCCATCGTGGTGGTGATCACGATCAGGCGCGACTTCTCCAGCTTCTCCGCGATCTGGCCGGCCAGCGCCGAGAACAGGAAGTAGGGCAGGATGAAGATGGCCGGCGCCAGCGTGGTGTACAGCGACTGTTCGGCCTGGCTGACGCCGAGGTAGAACAACAGGCCGATGATGGCCTGCCGGTACACGTTGTCGTTGAATGCGCCCAGCGACTGGACGATGAAGAACGGCAGGAAACGACGCTGCCGGAGCAGGGCGAACTGGCTATGGCCGGACATGGGGACTCCTTGCGAACCGGCAGACTACCATTCCACGGCGCAGCCATGACATCGGCACGGCGCCGGTCCATGTGCCGCCGCCGCGCTCAGCGCAGCGTGCGTTCGGCCTCGTTGGCGGCGCCACGCAGCTTGGGCAGCAGGCGCAGCATCAATCCCATCTGGGTGCGGATGAGCTGCAGCTTGGGCGGCATCTCCTCGCCGATCTGCTCCAGCTGTTCGGCCAGGGCGCGGTCGCCGTCGTTGTCGTTCTCGGCCACCGGCTGGCGCTGCTCGAGCGCGGCAGCGATCTGCTGCATGGCCTGCTCCACGCGCTCGCCGCCGGCCAGGGCCAGCGGGTCCTGCCCGTAGCTGTCCAACTGCGCGCGGTGCGCGCCCAGCGCCGAGAGATGGCCGAGCAGGGTGTTGGACAGCGCCAGGAAGCGGAAACCCGCATCCAGGTTGCGGCGGACGTGGCCGGGCTCGCGCAGCATGTTCGACAGCGCGGTGGACAGGGCGGCATCGGCGTTGTGCATGTCACGCCGTGCGATCCGGTACGCCAGGTCGTCCTGCATGCCACTGCCGTACTGGCCGAGCACGGCATGCAGGTAGCGTGCGCAGTTGGACAGCACCCGCGCCATCACTTCGTTGAGGCGCCGGCCCTGCCAGTCGGGCAGGATCAGGAACGCGGCCGCCGCGGCAATGCCGCAGCCGATCAGGGTATCCACCAGGCGCGGCCAGATCAGCAGGAAGCCGTCGCCAATCAGGTTGAAGCAGGTCAGGGCCATGACGGTGATCGCCGCCGAGGCCACCAGGTAGCGATCGCTGCGGGTAAAGAAGAACAGCAGCGCCGACAGCAGGGCGATCAGCAGTTCGATGCGCAGGTCCTGGAAAAGCTGCATCAGCGCCCAGGTCAGCACCAGCCCGATCAGTGTGCCGGCGATACGCTGGGCCAGCCGCTGGCGGGTCGCGCCGAAATGCGGGCGGCACACGAACACGATGGTGAGCAGCACCCACGAGCCGTTCTGCGCGTTGAACAGGCGGATGGCGGCAAAGCCCACCACCAGCGCCAGGGCCATGCGCAGGCCGTGACGGAACAGCACCGACCCCGGCGTGAGCTGCTGGCGGATGCGCACGAGCATTTCGCGCAACGTATGCGGGTTGGTGTCGCGCAGGCGGGTGTCGACGTTGTCCAGCGTGGATTCGGACTGCGCCGCTTCCGACAGCCGGCGCTCGATGCTCTGCAGGTTGTGGCCAAGCAGGTCCAGCGAGGACAGCAGGCGCTGCCACTGAGGGTTGTGCTGCGCCCGCAGCCAGGCAAGCGAATCGGTGAGGTCGGCATTGGCCTGGCGGGTCCGCTCGCCATACTCGAACGGGCGGCGCATGCGGATGGCCTGGCCAAGCTGGGCGCAGGCTTCGCCCTGCAGCGCCAGCAGGCGCTGGCAGCGGTACAGGACATCGCTGTGGAAGAAGGCGTCGGTGAGCGCGCCATAGGGGTAGTGGGAGGAGCTGGCGCGCTCGTGGAAATCCTGCGCCATGTAGTACAGGCGCAGGTACAGTCCCGACTGCACGCCGGGCCGGCCGGAGCGGCCAAACCGCGCAAGGATGGCGACCTTGGCGATGTTCAGCGCTTCGACCACGCGCCGGTTCTGTTCGGCCAGGGCAAGCTGGCGCTGCTGCAGGTCGGCATCGCGCACGGGTTCGAACAGGTCGGCCTTGAGCTGCAGGTAGCGGCCGAGTTCGACGAACAGGCGGGCCAGGCGTTCGCGCACCGGACGGTTGGCGAACAGGGCGGTCCACAGGATGGACAGCAGGCCATACCAGACGGCACCGGCGAGCAGGTGGCTGACGGCGGCGATGGCCTGGGCACGGTCGCTGGCGCCATGCTGTTCCAGGCCGATCATGGTGTAGATGGCCAGGGTGACGGTGGCCTGCGCGATGGAGGCGTAGCGCTCCCCCAGCGCGCCGAGCAGGGTCAGCCCGAAGGTGGAGATGGCCAGGGCAGTGATGAACAGCCACGGCCACGGGAACAGTTCCACCACCGCGGCGGCGGCGATGACGAAGCAGAGCAGCGAGAGCGCGACCGATTTGGTGCGGCCCCACCAGTTGTCGTCGGTTTCGGCAATGGCGCTGGCGATGATGCCCAGGAACACGCCGGGCAGCGCGGGCAGCTGGTCCAGAGACCAGCACAGCCCCATCGCCGCCGACAGCGCGATGAATACCCGCAGCCCATAGCTGGCTTTCTCATGGGCCCAGAGGCGGCTGAGGCGGGATTCTCGGACGGACATGCGGACTCGTGGCGCGGGGGCGCCTCATTATTGCGTCATTGCAGTGAATGCTGCATCCCGGCGCCGTCACGCCCTTCGATTACCGATCGAACCGCACGCTGACGGCGACGCTGCGCGGCAACCCGACACCGGCGTTGGACCAGTACGTCCTGTTGGTCAGGTTTTCCACGCCCGCGCGCCAGGTGACCGGATGTCCGTTGGCCTGCATGCGGTAGCCGATACCGGCATTGAACAGGGTGTAGTCGGGCAGCTTCAAGGTGTTCTCGACGTTGTAGTAGACATCGCCGTAGTAGCGGGCCAGTGCGTACAGGCTCAGGCCATCGATCTGCGGCACGCTGTAGTCGGCGTGCACGACGCCGTTCCAGCGTGCCGCACCACTGGCACGGTTGCCTTGGTTGGCGGCATTGTCGGGCGAGAGCCTGTCGTAGATCGGGTCGAGCCACGTGACGCCGCCGCCGACGGTGAGGGCATCGCTCAGGCGCACGGTGCCGCTCACTTCCACCCCTTCGTACAGGGTGACACCGTCCTGCACCAGCTGCTTGCCGGCGCCGGTGAGCCGGTCGATGGTGGCGCCGCGCTCAAGGCGGAAGGCCGCTGCGTTTGCGTTCCAGCGCGGGGTCTCGATCTTGGCGCCGAACTCGAACTGCCTGCTGAGGGTGGGGTCGAGCACCTCGCCGGCGTTGATGTAGTCCGAACCGACCCGGCTGCCTGCTTCCAGCGATTCCACGTAACTGGCGTACAGGGTGACGGCGTCGGCCGGCTTGTACATCACTGCGTAGGTCGGGGTGACCGGGTAGGTGTGGTAGGCGCCCTTGTTGTGGAAGTCGTTGTAGCGCGCACCGGCCAGCACCGACCAGCCGCGGCCGAGTGCCACGGTGTCGCTGACGAACACGGCCTGCTGCACGGTTTCGCTGCCGCGGGTCAGCACGCGCGAGCCGACCGGGTCATGGCGCAGGGTGGGGCGCTGGTAGAGGTTGCCGCGGCCAATGGTGTTCCATTCGTACGGGCGATCCCAGCCCAGGCTGGTCTGGTGCGACATACCGGCCACCAGCTGGTGCGACAGCGGTCCCGTGCGGAAGCGGCCCTGCACGATCGCCTGGGCCTGTTTCCACTCGCTCCTGCCGCCAAGCTCGTAGGTGTTGACGTTGTAGTCACCGTTCACGTCGTCGATGTAGGCGAAGACCTTGTTGACGTCGTTCCAGGAGGTGGTCACGCCGTAATTCAGGCTGGCCTTCCAGTCGCTGTTGATCTGCCAGTCCAGGCCGGTCGACAGCAGGCTGGAGCGGGTGTCGTAGTAGGTCCCGTCGATGCTGTTGTCGACGTCGCCGGCGATCGGGCGCGGCAGGGTGGTCAAGCCGATGAAGTAGTACTGCGGCGATTCGTTGCCGAGGTCGCGCTGCTGGAACACGCCGTCGAAGGTCCAGGTGAGCCGGTCGCTCAGGCGGGCATCCAGCGACACTGCACCGACCTTGCGGTCCACCTCGCCACCGTTGAAGGTTTCGCCCTTCTCCTGGTAGGCATTGAAGCGATAGCCGAACATGTCGTCGTTGCCACCGCGGCCGCCGATATCGATCTGCCCGCTGACGATGCCCTGCTCACGCCACCCCAACTGGGCGGCGAAGGTCGGGGTATCGGTGGGCTTTTTGGTCACATAGTTGACGATGCCGCCTGGCTGGCCGAAGCCGTACATGAAACCGCCCGGACCCTTGAGCAGTTCGACCTGGTCCATCACTTCCAGCGGCCACTCCGTGCCCCACGACGAGACCTGCAGGCCGTTGACCCGGTAGCTGTCGTAGCTGAGGTCGATGCCACGGTTGCGGACCGGCGAGCTCCAGCCGCTGGCATAGGCGCTGACCTGGGTGACCACGGACGGATCGGTCAGGAAAGCTTCGCCGAGCGCGACCACCTGACGCTTTTCGAGGTCGTCGCGGCCCACAACCGAGATCGCAAAGGGGGTATCGCGCACGGGG
This sequence comes from Stenotrophomonas sp. NPDC077421, assembly GCF_049545505.1. Taxonomy (NCBI): domain Bacteria; kingdom Pseudomonadati; phylum Pseudomonadota; class Gammaproteobacteria; order Lysobacterales; family Lysobacteraceae; genus Stenotrophomonas; species Stenotrophomonas sp. NPDC077421. The sequence continues at coordinate 216,833 of NZ_JBMWDP010000001.1, forward strand.
CGGTCGCCCAGTGCGCCGGTGGCGGTGTGGGTGCGCTCGGCGGTGACCCTGATCGCGTCCAGGTCGGTGGCCGAGCGTACGCGCGGAGCGCTGTCGGGAGTGGATTGCGCGTGGGCGGCGCAGGCAGCGGACAGGGCCACGGCCAGGGCGACCAGACGGGGCAGGGGAGCGGACAGCATCGTTTTTTCCTTGGCGGACAGCACAGGACCGTCCGCGATCATGGGATGGCGGGAGAGGGGGTCGATGGCTGGATCGCGCAGGCTGGCCGCAGAGGGGCAGCGGGTGCATCGCCGAGGGATGCAGGACCGTGGCTGGAGGCGAATTGTTGTTGTTTGGCTACCCCGGCGTCAAACCACCAGGGTTCATGCAGCGCTGCCGGCCCGAGGCCGGCAGCGGGTCAGGCGGGTCTGGCCCGCTTGAGCAGCTTCTTCTCGCGGCGGCGTTCGCGGCGCGCGACCCAGCGCTCGCGCAGGCACGAGAAGATCACGTACAGCGCCGGCGTGCTGAGCAGGGTCAGGCTCTGCGAGAACAACAGGCCGCCGATCATGGCGATGCCCAGCGGGCGTCGCAGTTCGGAACCTTCGCCCAGCCCGATCGCCAGCGGTACGGCGGCCAGGATGGCCACCATCGTGGTCATCATGATCGGCCGGAAGCGCACGATGCTGGCCTCGCGCACCGCATCGCGCGGGCTCATCCCGCGTTCGCGCTGGGCCACCACGGCGAAGTCGATCATCATGATCGCGTTTTTCTTGACGATGCCGATCAACAGCACCAGCGCGATCATCGAGATCACCGACAGCTCGGTGTTGGTCACAAAAAGCGCCAGCAGCGCACCCACGCCCGCCGCCGGCAGGGTGGACAGGATCGTCACCGGGTGCACCAGGCTTTCGTACAGCATGCCCAGCACCAGATACACGGTGATGATCGCGGCCAGCACGAGGATCAGCATCGAGTTGGGGTTGAGCTGCACGTTGAAGCCGCCCCCGTCGCTGATGCGGATGTCGCCGGGCAGGCGCAGCCCGTCCACGGTGGCCTTGACGATCGCCTCGCCCTCGCCGGTGCTGACGCCCGGTGCGAGGTTGTAGCTCAGGTCCATCGTGGTGTACTGGTTCTGGTGGGTGATCTGCGGCGGTGCCAGCCCCGGGACCTGGTGCGCCACTGCGGTCAGCGGAATCATCTCGCCATTGCCGGCGCGCACGTGGATTTCGTCCAGAGCCCGCGGGGTGGCCGTCTGCTCGGGCAGCGCGTTGACCACCACGCTGTACTGGTTGATGTCCGAGTAGATGGTCGAGATCTGGCGCTGGCCGAACGCGCCGTACAACGCGCCATCGATCGCGCCCACCGACACGCCCAGGCGCGCGGCCTTGGCGCGGTCGATCTGGATGTTCTGGCGCAGGCCCGCCGTATCCACATCGGTTCCAACGTCGCGCAGCTTGGGGTTCTTCTTCAGCGCGGCCTGCACCTTGGGCAGCCATTCCTGCAGCTGGGCCAGGTCGTTGCCCTGCAGGGACACGCGGTACTGCGCGCCCTGGCTGTTGCCGCCGCCGCCGTCGCTGGGCAGGTCCTGGATGGCGCGCAGGCGCAGCTGCAGGTCCGGATAGCGGTCGGCCTTGGCGCTCAACCGCGCCAGTGCCACGGCCGTGGTTTCCTTGCGGCCTTCCTTGCGCGTTTTCAGTTCGATGTTGAACTGCGCGCTGGAGCCCTGGCGGCCGCTGCCCAGGCGCACGCCGACGGTCTTCACTGCCGGATCGGCCATCAGCATGTCGGTGATGCGGCGCTGGCGGTTGACCATGTCCTCGAAGGAAACCGTGGCGCTGGAGTTGGCGCGGCCCCAGATCAGGCCGGTGTCCTGCGCCGGGAACGAGCCCTTCTTGACCGCGCCGCCAAGCATGACGGTGGCCACGATCAGCAGGATCGGGGTCAGCGCCAGCAGCAGCGCGTGCCGCAGCGAGAAGTCTAGGCAGACGGTGTAGAGGCGCAGCATGCGGTCGTGCATGCCATCCAGGAAGCGGCCGACCCGCGACGGCGTCTCCGGCGCGGCGTGCGCGCTCAGGAAGCGGCTGCACAGCGCGGGGGTGAGGGTCAGCGAGACGATCATCGAGACCACGATCGCCGCCACCAGGGTGATCGTGAATTCGCGGAAGAACGCCCCGACCATGCCGCTGGCGAACAGCAGCGGGATGAACACCGCGACCAGCGAGGCGGTGATGGAGACGATGGTGAAGCCGATCTCGTGCGCGCCGGTCAACGCCGCCTGCATGCGAGGCATGCCCTCGTCGAGATGGCGCATGACGTTCTCGATCACCACGATCGCATCGTCGACCACAAAGCCGATCGCGATCACCAGCGCCAGCAGGCTGAGGTTGTTCAGGGTGAAGCCGAACACGTACATCACCAGCGCCGCACCGGCCAGCGACAGCGGCACGGTCACCGCGGCGATCAGGGTCGGTGCCAGCCGGCGCAGGAACAGCGCCATCGTCAGGATCACCATCGCCAGGCTGATCAGCAGGGTGATCTGCACTTCATGCAGCGACGACCGGATGGTCGGCGTCCGGTCGAAGTACGGGGTCATCGTGGTGCCCGGCTGCAGGTAGTCGCGCAGCATCGGGATCTGCGCCTTGACCCGGTCCACCGTCTCCACGATGTTGGCGCCGGCACGGGTGAACACGTACATCACCACCGCCGGTTTGTGGTCGAACCAGGCGGCCTGGTAGGCATCCTGCTGACCATCGTAGACGTTGGCCACGTCCTTGAGCCGGATCACGCGGCCATCGTCCTGGGTCTTGATGACCAGGTTGGCAAAGTCGGCGGCACGCGCCACCGAGTCGTTGGCGATGATCGCGGTGGTGGTGTTGCCGTCGGTGAGGAAGCCGGTCGGGGAGGTCACATTGGCCGCGCGCACGGCGTTGCGCAGGTCGTCCGGGGTCAGGTTGAGTGCGTTGAGCAGGCGCAGGTTGACGTCCACGCGCACCGCCGGGGTGGAGGCACCGGCGATGTCGACCGAGGACACCCCGCCGATCTGACGCAGCCGCTGGGCCAGCAGCGTATCGGCCACGTTGTACAGCTCGTCGGCCGACTGGGTCTGCGAGGTCAGCGCGATGGCGATCACCGGATCGTCGTTCGGGTTGGCCTTCTGGAACATCGGCGAACCCAACCCGGAGGGCAGGTCGGACTGGGCCGAGTTGATGGCGGTCTGCACGTCCAGTGCCGCCGAGTCGATGTCCACGCCACTCTGGAAGATCATGAAGACCAGCGAGCTGCCTTCCGAACTCGATGAGCGCATCTGGTCCACGCCCGGCAGCTGGCCGAGGTGCCGCTCCAGCGGCGCGGTGACCGTCGAGGCCATCGTGGTCGCGTCCGCGCCGGACTGGCTGGCGTGGACGAAGATCACCGGAATCTGGATGTTCGGCAGCGCCGACACGCCCAGCTTCAGGTAGCAGAACAACCCGACCACGAACAGGCCGATGGCCAGCAGCGCGGTGCCGATCGGGCGACGGATGAACGGCCCGGAGATGTTCATGCGCGCCCCTCCAGAGCGTCGGACGGCAGGCGGCTCATGCGCGGTCCCGGGCGCTGGCGTGGCGCAGCGCGCGCTGTTCGCGGCGCTCGCGCAGCCATTCGGAGAAGCGTTCCATGTACAGGTAGATCACCGGCGTGGTGTACAGCGTGACCAGCTGGGACAGCAGCAGGCCACCGACGATGGCGATGCCCAGCGGGCGGCGCAGCTCCGAGCCGATGCCGGTGCCCAGCGCCAGCGGCAGCGCGCCGAGCATGGCGGCGGCGGTGGTCATCATGATCGGGCGGAAGCGCAGCAGGCAGGCGCGGCGGATCGCGTCGTGGGCGTTGGCCCCGGCACGGCGGGCCTCGATGGCGAAGTCCACCATCATGATGCCGTTCTTCTTGACGATGCCGATCAGCAGCACGATGCCGACGATGCCATCCACCGACAGGCTCAGGCCACACACCATCAGCGCCAGCAGCGCGCCGACGCCGGCCGGCGGCAGGGTCGAGATGATGGTGATGGGGTGGATGTAGCTTTCGTACAGCACGCCCAGCACGATGTAGATCAGCACCAGCGAGGCCAGCAGCAGCCAGATCACGTCGGTCTGGCTGCCGGTGAACTCGGCGGCCTTGCCGATGAACTGGGCATGCACCTGCGAGGGCATGTCCAGGCTGTCCCTGGTCTCTTCGATCGCCTTGACCGCATCGGACAGCGAATAGCCCGGCGCGATGTTGAACGAGACGGTCACCGCCGGCAGCTGCTGCTGGTGGCTGACCACCAGCGGGGTGCTGGTGATGCGGCCTTCGGCCAGCGCGGCGAGCGGGATGATGTTGCCGGCACCGACCGTAATGCCGGTGTTCTGCGCGCCGATGCCGGTGGCGGTGGAGGAGTTGGACGAGGAGACCTGGCCGAAGTTGGTGGCGTTGCTGCCGGTCAGCGCACCGGCGCCATTGGAGGCCACCGCCAGCTGGTTCATCAGCGCGGTGCTGGTGCGGAACTCCGGCGCCACTTCCAGCACGACCCGGTACTGGTTGAGCTCGGTGAAGATGGTGGAGATCTGGCGCTGGCCGAAGGCGTCGTACAGGGTGTCGTCGATGGTCTGCATCGGTACGCCGAGCACGCTGGCCTTGTCGCGGTCGATGGTCAGCTCCAGTGCGCGGCCCTGGTTGGACAGGTTGTTGTCCACGTCGGCCAGTTCCGGGCGCTGGCGCAGCGCTTCGGTCAGGCGCGTGGCCTGCAGCGCGACCTGGGCGCCGTCCACGTCCGACAGCGAGTACTGGTACTCGGTAGCCGCCACGCGCGTATCCAGGGTCACATCCTGCACCGGCTTGAGGTACAGCGCCACGCCGGGAATGCCGGCCACGGCGTCCTGCAGGCGCGGCAGGATCTCATCGAGCCCGTCGCGGTCGCCGCGGGCCTTGAGCACGATCGACAGCTGGCCCTGGTTGAGGGTGGGATTCATGCTGCCGGCGCCGATGAAGGCCGACACGCCGGTCACCGCCGGGTCCTTGCGCAGCGCTTCGGCTACGGCCTTGGTGCGCTCTTCCATCTGCGGGAAGGCGATGTTCTGGTCGGCCTGGACCACGCCGGTGATCAGGCCGGTGTCCTGTTCTGGCAGCAGGCCCTTGGGGATGACGATGTACAGCACCACGGTCAGCACCAGCGCGCCGGCGGCCACGGCAAGCGTCATGCGCTGGTGGTCCAGCACCCAGTCCAGGCTGCGCTCGTACGCCCCCACGGTGCGCGTCCACAGGTTCTCCTTGCCGGCCGCCGCGGCGCGCTCGTGCGCGTCTTCGCCTTCGGGCAGGGCGTCGGGCTTGAGCAGGTAGGCGCACATCATCGGGGTGAGCGTCAGCGAGATCAGCATCGACAGCACCACTGCGATGCTCAGCACCCAGGCGAACTCATGGAACAGGCGGCCGGTGACGCCGGGCATCAGCAGCAGCGGCAGGAATACCGCCACCAGCGAGATGGTCAGCGACAGCACCGTGAAGCCGATCTGGCGCGCGCCGATCTCGGCCGCTTCCGGGCCGCTCTTGCCCTGTTCGATGTAGCGCACGATGTTCTCGATCATCACGATCGCATCGTCGACCACGAAGCCGGTGGCCACCACCAGCGCCATCAGCGACAGGTTGTCCAGCGACATCCCGGCAAAGGCCATGACCCCGAAGGTGCCGGCCAGCGACAGCGGTACGGCCACCGAGGGAATGATGGTCGCCCACAGGCGGCGCAGGAACACGAAGATCACCGCCACCACCAGACCGATGGTCAGGATCAGGGTGAACTGCACTTCGTGCACCGAGGCGCGGATGGTTTCGGTACGGTCGGAGAAGATCTCCAGGTGCACGTCGGCCGGCAGCACGTTCTGCAGCTGCGGCAGCAGGCTGCGGATGCGCTCCACGGTCTGCACGATGTTGGCGCCCGGCTGGCGGCGCACTTCCAGCAGCACCGCCGGCTTGCCATCGGCCCAGGCGGCGAGCTGGTCGTTTTCCACCCCGTCGACCACGTTGGCGACGTCCGAGAGGCGGACCGGGCGGCCGTTCCTGTAGCTGATGATGGTGTCGCGGTACTCGGCGGCGCTGGTCAGCTGGTCATTGGTGCCGATCGAGTAGGACTGGGTCTTGCCGTTGAGCGAGCCCTTGGGCGCATTGACGTTGGCCTGGGTCAGCGCGCTGCGCAGTTCTTCCAGGGTCAGGCCCATGTTGGACAGCTGCGCCGGGTTGACCTGGATGCGCACGGCCGGGCGCACGTTGCCGGCGATGGAGACCAGGCCCACACCCTGCACCTGTGACAGGCGCTGGGCCAGGATCGAGTCGGCGTAGTTGTTGACCTCGCGCAGCGGGCGCGTGTCGGAGGTGAGCTTGAGGGTGACGATGGCCGCGTCGGCCGGGTTCACCCGGTTGTAGACCGGCTGGTAGGGCAGCGAGGAGGGCAGGGTGGCCTGGCGGATCGCGGCCTGCACGTCCTGTGCGGCGATGTCGATGTCGCGGTCCATCGAGAACTGCAGGATGATCGTGGACAGGCCGGCCGAGGAGTCGGAGGTCATGATCTCCAGCCCGGAAATCTGCCCGAACTGGCGCTCCAGCGGGGTGGTGACCAGGGAGGCCATCGTGGTCGCGTTGGCACCCGGGTACTGGGTGGTGACCACCAGGCTGGGCGCGTCGATCTCCGGCAGCGCCGACACCGGCAACTGGCGGTAGCCGAGGATGCCGAGCAGCAGCAGGCCCGCCATCAGCAGCGAGGTGGCGATCGGGCGGCGGATGAAGATCGTCGAAAAGCCCACGGGCAGATCCTTGCTGTTACGTCATGCGGCGTTGAAGCGGGCGAACGCCGGCCAAGCGGCCGGCGTCAGGAACGGGAGACGGCCGCGATCAGCGCGGGCCGCCACCGCGGCGGCCACCGCCGCCCTGCTGCTGGGCGGCAGCCTTGAGTTCGGCGTCGGTCGGCGGGGCCGGGGTTTCGCCCGGCTTGAGTGCGGTGACCTTGCTGCCAGGCTTGAGCCGGAACTGGCCTTCGCTGACCACGCGCTCGCCGCCCTTGAGGCCTTCGGTGATCTGCACGTTGCTGTCGCCCACTTCCACGCCGCTCTTGACCGTCTGCATGGCCACGGTGTTGTCCGGCTTGACGATATAGACGTACTCGCCGTCCGGGCCGCGCATCACCGCCTGGGTGGGGATCACCACGCCACCGGCAATGGTGCGCAGCTGCATCCGCACGTTGACGAACTGGCCTGGCCACAGCAGGTTGTCGGCGTTGTCGAACACGGCGCGGGCGCGGAAGGTGCCGCTGTCGCTGCTGATCTGGTTGTCGACCACGTCCAGCCTGCCGCCATCGGTGAGTACATGCGAATCGTTGCGGTCCAGTGCGGCGATCGTCACCGGGCCGGCCTGCTGGGCCTGGCGCACGTCGGGCAGCTGGCGCTCGGGCAGGTTGAACACCACGTGGATCGGGTGGATCTGGGTCAGGGTGACCAGCGCGGTGCCGGCGCTGACCACGTTGCCGGCATCCACCGCGCGGATACCGGCGATACCGGAAATCGGGGCGGTGACGCGGGTGTACTGCAGCTGCACCTGGGCCGCGCGCATGCTGGCTTCGTTGGCGGCCACCGCACTTTCATACTGCGCCACCTGGTTGCGCTGGGTGTCCAGGTCGGTTTTGGCCACGTACTGGCGGTACTCGGGCGAGTTGGAGCGCTGGAAGTTCGAGCGTGCGGTGGCCAGCTGCGCCTGGTTCTGGCGCTTGGCCGCGGCGGCCTCGTCGTAACTGGCCTGCAGGGTGCGCGGATCGATCTGCGCCAGCAGGTCGCCCTTCTTCACTTCCTGGCCTTCCTTGAAGTTCAGGCTGATCAGCTGGCCGCCGACCTGCGGGCTGACGGTCACGGTGTTCATCGCGGCCACCGTGCCCAGCGCGCTGGCATAGACCGGCACGTCCTGGCGGGCCGCCTCGACCACGGTCACCGGCACCGGCCCGGCATTGCGCTCTTCCCCGCCGCCCCGTCCGGCGGCGGCGGCGGGCTTGCCCGCCTCGCCCTTGGGTTTGCCGCCGCCGAGCATGCGCATGCCGATGAAGGCCACCACCAGCACTGCGACCACCAGCAGCACGATCTTCCAGAAACGCGACATTCAAAACTCCTGAGGCTGGCGGAGGGCGGGGGGCCCGGTTGGCTAGGCGCAAAGCATACCCGTCGCCTGCGCGCTTTCATCCATGACGGATGGGACGGGCGATCAGACCGGACGTGACCGACCGGGTTCCGTGAATCAACGCCTGCGGGGGCAGAAAGTTACAGCGCCGGGCCCGCTGATGGCCTACATTCAGGTTCGTCCGTCCCTTGCCCCTCGTGGAGATCCGCAATGCCCCGTCTGTCGCTGCTGTTGTCCGCCCTGCTGCTGGCCTGCCCCGCGCTGGCCGCCGCCACGCCCGCCGAACGCCCGGAAGTGACCGCCGCGGCGACCCGCCTGAACGCCAGGGTGATCGACTGGCGGCGCGACTTCCACCAGCACCCGGAGCTGTCCAACCGCGAGGAGCGCACCGCCGCCAAGGTGGCCGAGCAGCTGCGCGCGATGGGCCTGAAGCCGAAAACCGGGATCGCCCACCACGGGGTGGTGGCGATCATCAAGGGCGCCAAGCCCGGCCCGCGGATCGCACTGCGCGCGGACATGGATGCGCTGCCGGTGACCGAGCAGACCGGCTTGCCGTTCGCCTCCAAGGCCACCAGCACCTACCGCGGCGAGACGGTGGGGGTGATGCATGCCTGCGGCCACGACGCCCACACCGCCACGCTGCTCGGTGTGGCCGACGCGCTGGTGAAGATGCGCGAGAACCTGCCCGGTGAAGTGATGCTGATCTTCCAGCCTGCCGAAGAAGGCGCGCCGCCGCCGGAGGAGGGCGGTGCCGCGCTGATGCTCAAGGAAGGCCTGTTCGCGGACTTCAAGCCGGAGGCGGTGTTCGGGCTGCATGTGTTTTCCAGCGTGCCTGCCGGCCAGATCGCGGTACGTGGGGGACCCTTGATGGCGGCGTCGGACCGTTTCGGGATCAAGGTGATCGGCCGCCAGACGCACGGTTCGGCGCCGTGGAACGGGGTCGATCCGATCGTGGCCACCGCCGACCTGGTCGGCACCGCGCAGACCATCGTCAGCCGACGCGCCAACCTGTCCAAGCAGCCGGCGGTGCTGACCTTCGGCGCGATCAAGGGCGGCATCCGCTACAACATCATTCCCGACGAGGTGGAGATGGTGGGCACCATCCGCACCTTTGACGAGGGCATGCGCCAGCAGATCTTCGCGGACCTGCGCAACGTGGCCGAACACACCGCCGCCGCGCACGGGGCCAAGGCGCAGACCGAGATCTACGAGTCGGAAGGCAACCCGGCCACGGTCAACGATCCGGCGCTGACCGCGCGCATGCTGCCCAGCCTGCAGGCGGTGGTGGGCGAAGCGAATGTCTACGAGCCGCCGCTGCAGATGGGCGCGGAGGACTTCTCGCTGTATGCCAAGGAGGTACCGGGCCTGTTCTTCTTCGTTGGCGCCACCGGCGAGGGGATCGATCCGGCCACCGCGCCGGCCAACCACTCGCCGAAATTCCTGCTCGACGAGAAGGCGCTGGACGTGGGCCTGCGCGCGCTGCTGCAGGTCAGCCTGGACTACCTCAACGGGGCGAAGGCCCCGGCGGGCTGAGGCCGGGCTCTGCCGGATGCCGGACGCCCTCCGTGGCGTCCGGCCGTTCTGCCCACCCCGCCCGGTTCCCCAGGCCTGCGGAACGGGGACGAGCGACGCCCGCCGGCGTAAAATGGCCGGATGAATACCCCCCAGGACTCCAGCCTCGGTCGTGAGGTTGCTTACCCGTCGCAGTACGATCCCGCGCTGCTGTTTCCCATTCCGCGCCGTGGCGCGCGCGAGGAGATCGGCCTGGACGAGGCGGCGCTGCCGTTCGTCGGCCATGACCGCTGGCAGGCCTATGAGCTGAGCTGGCTGGACCGGCGCGGCAAGCCGCGGATCGCGGTGGCCACCATCGGCGTTCCGTGCACCTCGCCGAACCTGATCGAATCCAAGTCGTTCAAGCTGTACCTCAATTCGCTCAACAGCACCCGCTTCGACGACGACGAGGCCGCGCGGCAGCGCATGGTCACCGATCTGTCGGCCTGCGCCGGCGCGGGGGTGACCGTGCAGTTCGGCGTGCCGCCGCTGGTGGAGGAGGGCGAGGGCGAGTCGCTGGACGAACGTGATGTCGCGATCGACCGCTATGGTCCGCCGGCCCCGGAGTACCTGTCCGCCGATGCGGACGCGGTGGTCACCGAAACCTTGGGCTCGGCCCTGCTCAAATCCAACTGCCCGGTCACCGGCCAGCCGGACTGGGCCAGCGTGAGCATCCGCTACCACGGTCCGAAGATCGACCGCGACGGTCTGCTCAGATACCTGGTCAGCTACCGGGAGCATGCCGAGTTCCACGAGCAGTGCGTGGAGCGCATCTTCAGCGAGATCAGCCAGCGCTGCCGGCCCGAGTGGCTCGAGGTGGAGGCCCGCTACACCCGTCGCGGCGGGCTGGACATCAACCCGTGGCGCGCCAGCCCGGGCATCGCGCAGCCCGCGCGCACCGTGCGCGACCTGCGCCAGTAACCAGGCTGGCGGCTGCGGCCGCCCTGCCCGGTGCGTGCCGACCGTGGGTCGGCACGCCGGGGTCCGGCCCCGTCTTCACATCCACGCCATGCGCCATTAACAAGGGCTGTGACACCGTGCGTTCCATGTCGTCAATGAAGACGGGAGTGTGTGGATGAGTACCGATAAGAAAGCCGATTTCTCCGGTGTCAAAACCAGCATCGACACCACTGCCGAGAAGGTCGAGAAGGCCGATTTCTCCGGCGTGTCCACGTCGATCGATACCACCGCCGAGGTGGTGGGTGGCAGCTACACCGTGCAGAAGGGCGACTCGCTGTCGAAGATCGCCAAGCAGGAACTGGGCGATGCCAACGCCTGGAAGAAGATTTTCGACGCCAATCGCGACGTGCTGGACGACCCGGACAAGATTTTCCCGGGACAGGTCCTGAAGTTGCCGCCCAAAGGCTGAGTCGCTCCGTCACTACCCATTCCAAGGGAGGAATTCCATGAAGAAGTCGTCCATCAGCACCGCTGTACTCGCCGGTCTCCTGGCCACTGTGGCCCTGGCTGGCTGCAAGAAGAAAGAAGACACTGCCGACAACAACGCCCAGCCGGCGGCGATGACCCCCGCGCCGACCCCGGCACCGGCACCCGAGCCGATGGCGGCCGCAGCGGCGGTGAATGTCTCCAGCGTCACCGTGGGCAAGACGGCCGCCGCCGACAAGACGGTTGCCCCGGCGGCACTGTTCGCGCCGAAGGATGAAATCCTGGTGTCGGTGCGTACCGACGGCACGGCCAACAACGTCACCCTGGCGGCCAAGCTGACCTACCAGGACGGCCAGGTGGCCGGTGAGCAGACCCACACGCTCAACACCACCGGCGCTGAAACCTCCAACCTGAAATTCACGAATGCCAATGGCTGGCCGGCGGGCAAGTACCGTGCGGAAGTCATGGTAGATGGCAAGGCGGCAGGAACGCCGCAGGAGTTCGAGGTCAAGTAAGCCCACGCCGACTCTCTCCCGGCAACAGGCTCACGATGGACGCAGCCGCGAGGCTGCGTCTTTTTTATGTCCGCCAGCTAGCGTTGACTCTATGGTAGAAAATCCCTTTCCGCCGAATGAAAGACGGTTCGATAAATATCGACTTTCCCAGTAAATTCACTGGCGATGCTTCTACGCCAGAGAACATTGCTGCCTTCAAGGAGCAGGTCTCCGCGATGTCCGGAACATACAGAGTAGATGGTAAGGAGACTCGCGTCACAGTTGGTGTTTCTGAGATAACCAAGAAGACGCCACGCGCCGCTCGAAATGAGATCAAGCTTGTCGAGGGAGAGACATCTCATCCGTCTGGCAGGAGTTTCGCTGAACTTGGAGGGAAACGAAGTGAGATCAACGTCTTTGATCGATTCACTCGGGGTGTAGTTCCTCATGAAGTAGGACATCTCGGCGGCGTGAATGATCTCTACGACAAAAGGACAGGACGACCAGATCCGACCAAGGGAAACGGCATGATGAATAGAGTGCCAGGCATTGTTGACGACTTCTTGATCAACGGAATGATTGACGCCAGTTCAAACATTCAGCGACGGGAGAGATAGACATGAAGGATCTGCGCCGCTACTTCTGCTTTGCCGCTGCCCTCATTCCATTGCCGTCGTTGGCCCAGGAGTCAAATCTCTGGTCTTACAGTTGCGACCACTTTCTTCATGGTTCCTGTCTGCGGATTCCCCACGGGATGTCGGTGACCTATGAGGCCCCGGCGGATTTTGGGCTCCACAGGGTGCACAGCGACGGGAGAGAGGTGGTGATGGTGTACGAGGGCGATGCGCCCAGTCGGCCGCCGGCAGGCGTTCCCGATGTGACGCTGGGCATGTCCGGTCATCTTCTTCACGCTTTCAAAGTGCGCGAGGCAGGTGGCGTCCGCTACGATCTGCATGTGTCATCGTCGGTGTCCGACGCGATGTCCTTGCATCTGACTGGGCAAACGACCAATGCAGCGGAGCAGGCCGCGCTTGCGGCGGTGCTTGGCGGATTCCGCATATGCAGTTTCAAACGTAACCGCACCGCCCAGCGGCTTGTTTGCCCCAGGCGCAGCGCGTGGGGTCAAGCACTCTCCACCTGGGTCGCAGATGAGGTCGTAGAGAAGCCACTGGCAGAGTGACTGACTCTCCGTGGACCGTCCGTGGCATGCCCCTGTCGTGTCCATTCAGGTTTGGCGGTCCCGCGATGCGCAGCGGTCTCTTCCAGGGGGGCCGGAGGGCAGTCGAAGCTTGTCCTGACCTGCCAAGGGGGAGCGGCAGGACGGGGACGTCGCCACGTCGTCGCACGAAAGCCCCCGTCCTTCCGCGCTGTCCTGACGGGCGCAGGGGCCGGCGAGCCTGGCTGAGTTTCAGACGTTACCGATCAACCCACAGGCGGGTGGCCACGATCCAGTACGTTTGCGTATGGCGCCGCTTTGCTCCGGGGGGCTGAAAACGCGACAATGCGGAGGTTTCCCGCAGCGCGCGCCATGCGGCGCGATCCACGGGAAAAGTGCGGACCCCGCCCGGCGCGGCCTGCACGCGACACGGTTGCACGCGGCCCGGCATTGCCGACGGCCATCACTCCTCAGATCCGCAAGAGAGCATCAGTCCCCCATGTCGAATACGCCCAAGATTCTCTACACGCTCACCGATGAAGCCCCGTTCCTGGCCACCCAGTCGCTGCTGCCGATCGTCGAGGCGTACACCGCCACCGCCGGCATCGCCGTCGAAACGCGCGACATTTCGCTCTCCGGCCGCATCCTGGCGCTGTTCCCGGATTACCTGAAGGACGCGCAGAAGGAAGCCGACCACCTGGCCGAACTGGGCCAGCTGGCGACCACGCCGGATGCCAACATCATCAAACTGCCCAACATCAGCGCCTCGGTGCCGCAGCTGAAAGCCGCGATCAAGGAACTGCAGGACCAGGGCTATGCGCTGCCGAACTACCCCGACGTGCCGACCGACGACGTTTCGCGCGACATCAAGGCGCGCTATGACAAGGTCAAGGGCAGCGCGGTGAACCCGGTGCTGCGCGAAGGCAACTCGGACCGTCGCGCGCCGCTGTCGGTCAAGAACTATGCACGCAAGCACCCGCACCGCATGGGCAAGTGGTCCACCGAGTCCAAGTCGCATGTGGCGCACATGGACGGCGGCGATTTCTACGGCAGCGAAAAGTCGGCCACGCTGGCCACGGCTGGCAGCCTGAAGATCGAACTGCAGCAGGCCGACGGCACCACCGTGGTGCTGAAGGAAAAGACCGCGGTCAAGGCCGGTGAGATCGTCGATGCCGCCGTGATGAGCCGCAGCGCGCTGGCGGCCTTCGTGCAGGCCCAGATCGCCGATGCCAAGGCCAAGGGCGTGCTGTTCTCGCTGCATCTGAAGGCCACCATGATGAAGGTCTCCGACCCGATCATGTTCGGCGTGGTCGTTGAAGAGTTCTACAAGGACGTGCTGGCCAAGCACGCCGACGTGCTCAAGCAGGCCGGCTTCGATCCCAACAACGGCATCGGCGACCTGTACGCACGCCTGCCGCAGCTGCCGGAAGCCACCCAGGAGGCGATCAAGGCCGACCTGGCTGCCGAGTACGGCAAGCGCCCGGGCCTGGCGATGGTCAACTCGGACAAGGGCATCACCAACCTGCACGTGCCCAGCGACGTGATCGTGGACGCCTCGATGCCGGCCATGATCCGCGACTCGGGCGGCATGTGGAACGCCGAGGGCAAGCTGCAGGACACCAAGGCCGTCATCCCCGACCGCTGCTACGCCGGTGTGTACCAGGCCGTCATCGATGACTGCCGTACCCACGGTGCGTTCGATCCGGCCACGATGGGCTCGGTGCCCAACGTCGGTCTGATGGCGCAGAAGGCCGAGGAGTACGGCTCGCACGACAAGACCTTCCAGATTCCGGCCGACGGCACGGTGCGCGTCACCGACGATGCCGGCGCGGTGATCTTCGAGCATGCCGTGCAGACCGGCGACATCTGGCGCATGTGCCAGACCAAGGATGCCCCGATCCAGGACTGGGTGAAGCTGGCCGTCAACCGCGCCCGCCTCAGCAGCACCCCCGCCGTGTTCTGGCTGGACGCTGCGCGTGCGCACGACGCGCAGGTGATCGCCAAGGTCCAGACCTATCTCAAGGACCACGACACCACCGGCCTGGACATCCGCATCCTGGCGCCGGTGGAAGCCACCGCGTTCTCGCTGGACCGCATCCGCAAGGGTGAGGACACCATCTCGGTGACCGGCAACGTGCTGCGCGACTACCTGACCGACCTGTTCCCGATCATGGAGCTGGGCACCAGCGCCAAGATGCTCTCCATCGTGCCGCTGATGGCCGGTGGCGGCCTGTTCGAGACCGGTGCCGGTGGTTCGGCGCCCAAGCACGTGCAGCAGTTCGTGGAAGAGGACTACCTGCGCTGGGATTCGCTCGGCGAGTTCCTGGCCTTGGCCGCGTCGCTGGAGCACCTGGGCAACCGTTACGACAACGCGGGTGCTGCCGTGCTGGCCAGGACCCTGGACCAGGCCAACGGCCAGTTCCTGGACAACGACAAGTCGCCGTCGCGCAAGCTGGGTGGCATCGACAACCGTGGCAGCCACTTCTACATCGCGCTGTACTGGGCCCAGGCCCTGGCCGCGCAGAACGACGATGCCACACTGAAGGCCCGCTTCGCCCCGCTGGCCAAGGCACTGGCCGACAACGAGCAGACCATCGTCGATGAGCTGATCGCCGTGCAGGGCAAGCCGGTCGATATCGGCGGCTACTACCGTCCGGACGTGGCCAAGGCGAGCAAGGCGATGCGCCCGAGCGCCACCTTCAACGGCGCGTTGGCCGCGCTGTAAACCACGCTCGGCGTCAACACCGCTTCAACGGAAAACCCGCACCTCGGTGCGGGTTTTTTTCTGTGGAGGCCACTCCCTGCAAGGCGCTGTCACAGGTGACCCCCGTGTCGATGGAAATGTGACCTCTGTCGGCCGCCGTTTTCATCCCGCGCCCGCGTCCAATCTCGTCAAGAGGGCATGAAACTTGCCTGCGTCCCGTGCAACGGGCAGGGCGTCTCTCGCCCCTCAATCTGTGCAATCCATCACGATCGGCCCGATATCGATGGCATAGCCTAGCCACGGTCGTATCCGCAGCAGTGGTGGTCCTTCAGAACGCAGGGGAAGGCAATGGCCCGGGTGCTGGTAGTGGGATCGGATATCCAAGGGGAGCACGCCCTGCTGCAGCGGCTGCGCTCGGCGGCCGCGTTGCCGGGTGAGAGCGTGCGCAGTTGCCGCGATCTTGACGAGTGCGATCTGCTGGTGATCAAGGACACCCCCGCACTGCGCAATGCGGCGCTGCGGATGGTGCGCGAACGGCCGCAGATCCAGTTCTGGATCGAGGACCAGCAGGGGCGCCTGCGCCCCGGTCAGGGCCACGATCATGCGGTGCTGGACGACGAGGCGATCGAGCGCGCGCTGCGGCACATGCCGGCCGCGCCGGCACCAATCGATGAACCCTGTGCGGCGCGCGGGGCCAAGGCGATCACCCGCGCCCTGCGCGAACGCCTGCAGTCCCGTCAGGGGCACGCCGTGCTGGTGGCCGATGGCCTGCCCTGGCTGCTGCTGGATTTCGAACAGGATCAGATGGTCCTTCCCGACGGCGGCGCCAGCGTGGCGCAGCGGCTGTCGGACAACTTCGAGCGCCTTGCCCTGCACGGCATCGCATCCCGGCGCTACCAGCAGTTGGCCGGCGACCTGCCGCGGCAGCCGTTGCGGCCGCTGTTGTGGCAGTGGGGGCAGCAGCCTGCACACTGGCAGGACCTGGACGCACGGCTGCAGCGGCACGCGCGGGTCACGCTTCTGCGCTGGCCCGATTTCCGCGTGCTCGGCCACCAGCACGACAGCTTCCGGCTGTGCTCGCTGCTGCTCAAGCGCGCCTGCAGCGTGGACGAGTGCAGCCACCTGCTGGACATGCCGGCCGAGGCAGTACGTGCCTTCGTGCACCCGGCCTATCTGTGCGGCTATGCCGCGCTGGAGCCAGCCCCCGCCGAGCCCGTCGCGACGCGGGCGCCCGGCACGCCCGGCGGCTCGCTGCTGGCCCGGATGTGGCGCAGCGTGCGCCAGCGCGCTGGAGGCTGACGGTGCGCGAACACAAGATCGTGGTGCTCGGGGCGATGGGCAGCGGCAAGTCCACTCTGGTGCGTGCCATCGCCGCCGGCGCGGTGGTGGACACCGACGTGCACAACAGCGACCGCGCCGGTGCCGACAAAGCGTCCACCACGGTCGCGATGGACTATGCGGACATCGACCTGCCCAACGGCGATCGCCTGCGTCTGTACGGTACGCCGGGGCAGCAGCGGTTCGACTTCCTGTGGCCGATCCTGCTGCAGGGTGCCAGCGGCGTGGTGCTGCTGCTCGACGCCACCGACCCGGCGGCCGCCACCGCACTGGGCGCCTATCTTGACGTGCTGCAGCAGCATGCCGCGCAGGTCCCGGCAGTGGTCGGGCTGACCCGCCTGGATCTGGCCCCGGCGTGGGAGCTGGACACCTGCGCGCTGCAGGCCGGCCGCGGCGGACGCCTCCTGCCGGTGGTGCCGGTGGACGCGCGCGACCGCGAGGACGGCCTGCGCCTGATGGATGTGCTGATGAGCGAAATGGAAGCCTGCGAACTGGTGGCCGCGCATGCCTGACGGTCGCGACGTCCACCCCGTGGATGCACGCCAGCGCGAGGCGCTCGGCTGCCACCTGCAGGCCTTCTGCAACGATATCGACGGCGTACGCAGTGTGGTGCTGGCCAGCGTGGATGGCTTCGCCGTGGTTCCGGGCGCCGGCACCCACGGCAACGGCGAACGGCTGGCCGCCATGACCAGCGCGATGCTGGCGCTGGCCGGTGCGGTGGGCCGCGAGCTGGCGCTGGGGGAACTGGAAGTGCTGATGCTTGAAGCGGGGGGCGGCAAGGTGCTGATGCTGGCGTTGCCCAGCCAACCGGCGCCCCTGTTGCTGATGACCGCCTGCGACCAGCGCTGCGTGGTCGGCAAGGTGCTTTGGCGCGCCAAGGAATGTGGCCGCAACATCGTGGCCGAACTCAGCGGATCACGAGCCGATCCGCAGGGGCACATGGGGCTCGACAACCAACGGGGTGCAACATGGCAGGACTCGATCAGACCTTGAGCGCGCTGATGACCATTGATGGCGCGCAGGCGGTGGCACTGGTGGACTACGAAAGCGGCATGCTGCTGGGCGAGGCCGGCACCGGTGTGGACATGGAGGTGGCAGCGGCCGGCAATACCGAGGTGATCCGCGCCAAGATGAAGACCGCCGCCTCGCTCAACCTCAACGACACGATCGAGGACATCCTGATCTCGCTGGGCCGCGCGTATCACATCCTGCGCCCGGTCGCGAAGCAGCAGGGGTTGTTCATCTACCTGGTGCTCGACCGCGGCAAATCCAACCTGGCTCTGGCCCGGCGCAAGGTACAGGACGTGGAAAGCCAGCTCGCGCTCTGAGTTCCCTCCGCCGCCGGCCGGGGCAGTACAGCGGCCGGCGGCGCTTCGCGTCGCACCCGCCGCGTGTCGTGCTCCTTCGCCGCCCACCATGCATTCCGCGCAGGCCTGCCGTAAGGTAGACGGCAGACCACCGGGGTGTGCCTGCATGTGCAACGCTGTCCGTCCTTGCCCTGCCGCGTCGCGATGAACGTGCCGGCATCGGCCTTGGCTGTCCTCATCCGCGACGGCTTCGAGGCCTATCACGCGCGCTTTGCGACGATCACCCGGCGCGCGCGCAGCCGCTTCGAGCAGCGCGACTGGACCGGCGCACGCCAGGACGCTGTTGAACGCATCGGCCTGTACGACATCTGCATCGCCGAGACGATGGCTGCACTGCGACGTGCCGCCGGAGAGGCTGTCGGGACCCGGGCCGTGTGGCTGGAGGTGCGGCAGGCCTATGCGTTGCTGGTGGATGGGCTGATCGACGCCGAGCTGTACAAGACCTTCTACAACACCCTGGCCCGGCGCCTGTTCGCCACCGAAGGCGTGGACGCGGCGATCGAGTTCATGGCGATGGATGTGGAGCCGTCCGACGCGATTACCCATCCGGTCGCGCGCCACAGCTACACGCTGTCGCCCACGCGCCCGGCCGAGGCGATCCTGCGGGTGCTCGGCGACTACCCCTTCCAGGTGCCCTATGCGCACCAGCTGCGCTGTGCAGCGGCCATCGCGGTGCGCCTGCAGGATGACCTGGCCCACTGGGGTGACTATCCGGTGCGCAGCATCGAGCTGCTCGACACCGTGTTCTACCGCGAGCGCCGCGCGTATCTGGTCGGCCGTGTGTTCGGCGAGCACCGCTTTTCGCCCTGCGTGATCGCACTGGTCAACGACGGCCAGGGGCTGCGTGCCGAAGCGGTGCTTACCCGTCGGCGCGATGTGGCCCACCTGTTCGGGGTCTCGCGCAGCTACTTCCAGGCCGATCTCGCCACGGTCGGCGATGCGGTGGTGTTCCTGCGCAGCCTGCTGCCGGCCAAACCCATCGACGAGATCTACACCGTGCTTGGCCGCG
The DNA here is from genome assembly GCF_049545505.1 of Stenotrophomonas sp. NPDC077421. Taxonomy (NCBI): domain Bacteria; kingdom Pseudomonadati; phylum Pseudomonadota; class Gammaproteobacteria; order Lysobacterales; family Lysobacteraceae; genus Stenotrophomonas; species Stenotrophomonas sp. NPDC077421. The sequence goes on from NZ_JBMWDP010000001.1 coordinate 235,980, forward strand.
CCAAGCAGGGCAAGACCGAGCGTTACCGGACCTTCCAGCGGCACTTCCAGGAGCACCCGGAGGAGTACCTGTTACATGCCGATGGCACCCCCGGCATGGTCATGTCGGTGTTCACCCTGCCCAGCTATCCGCTGGTGTTCAAGCTGATCCGCGACCGCTTTGCCTGGCCCAAAACACTTACCCGGCACCAGGTTGAAGAGAAGTACGCGCTGGTATTCAACCTGGATCGGGTGGGGCGCCTGCTCGACGCACAACCCTACCGCCATCTGCGCTTCCCGCGTGCGCGGTTCTCGCCGGCATTGCGCGAGGAACTGCTAACCCAGTGCGCAGGCAGCGTGCACGAGGACGGCGATGCGCTGGTGATTGCGCTGTGCTACGTACAGCGGCGCTTCCGCCCGCTCAATCTGTACCTGCGCGAGCAGCCGGCCGACGCGCGTCGCGCCGCCGCACTGGACTACGCGCAGGCCATCACCGACATGGCCCGCAACAACATCTTCCCCGGCGATATGCTGCCGAAGAACTTCGGCGTTTCCCGGCATGGCCGCGCGGTGTTCTACGACTACGACGAGGTCTGCCTGGTCAGCGACTGCCACTTCCGCCACTGGCCGGCGCCGCGCAACGCCGAGGAGGCGATGGCGGACGAACCGTGGTTCCACATCGCGCCCAACGATGTGTTCCCCGAGCGCTTCTGGATGTTCATGGGCCTGGCCGCCCCGGAGCTCGCGGCGGTGCGCGAACACCATGCGCACCTGTTCGATCCGGCGTGGTGGCAGGGCCTGCAGCAGCGCTTCGCGCAGAACGACTATCCGGATACACCGCCCTACGCGGCCGCATTGCGGCTGGCGTGAGCGGCGGTGTCACCAGACGCCGGCACGGGTTGCAGGGCTCTTATCCCGCCTCCGCGTGGTGCGCTGTCCCGGCCAAGTGAAGCGCGCCGGTGGAACTGGGCATGCGCATCAACGGTGAGGTCGATGTCGCTGCCGATGGGCGTATCGCCGGATTGCGGATCGACGATGAGAAGAAGGTCTCACCGACCGTGCTGGGCAGGGTGCGCTGCCTCCGCCCCGCTGCTTGAGCCGGATGGCACGGTGCGCGAGGCGATGGTCGAGCAGGTCAATCTGCGGCTGGTCGGGGGCGAACGGGAGATGCGCGAGGTGCGCGAGACGTTCGCCAAGGCGGCGCTGCCGGCCACGCGGCCTGGATGGCGGTGTGCAGGGGCAGATTGCTGCCGCGCGCATCGGCTGGGCCGCAGTGCGCATCCGTGTGCGGTGCGGTAGGCTTCGGCCCATGTCTGGGACAGGGAGTCGCGCACATGTGGAATCCGCATCGTGGAGGGCGCTGCCCGCGCCTGCTGTGGCTGGTACTGCTGGTGGGAGGGCTGTGCACGGGTACCGCACCCGCCGCGCCGTCGACGCCACCCGCGGGCGAACAGCTGGAAGTCAGCATGCTGCTGCGCGGCGCGTTGGATGTCAGCGCCAGCGGCGCGGTGGAAGCACTGCACCTGGGCGATGAGCGCCAAGTGCCGCCGGTAGTGGCCGGGTTCGTCCGCCGTGCGGTCGCCGGCTGGCGGTTTGATCCCTATCTGCAGGAGGGCCAGCCCCGTGCGATCCGGGTACCGCTGATCCTGCGGGTGGTCGGCACGCCGCTGGACGACGGCAACCTGCAGATCGCCCTGCGCAGCGCCAGTTTCCAGAACTACGACCCCAACGACCCGACCCGGCTTACGTGGCAGAACGCCGCTCCGCCGCTGTATCCCGGCGGCGCCGGCATGTTTGGCGTCAATGGCGATGCGTATGTGCTGATGCGGGTGGGGCGCGACGGCCGCGTCCAGGACGCGATCGTGGAGCAGGTGAACATGCGCGTACGAGCCTCGCCGCGTCGCCTCGCCGCCTACCGCAAGCAGTTCTCGCGCAATGCGCTGGTGGCCGCGCGCACCTGGTCGTTCCGGGTGCCTACCGAGGGCGAATCCCGGGATGCGCCGTACTGGCTGGTGCGGGTGGGCGTGCGTTACGACGTCAAGGGCGAAGGCGAGCAGTTCGCACGCTGGTATCCCTACCTGCCGGGTCCGCGCCACCGCCCCACGTGGACCGATCCGGCCACGCTGCTGCTGGCCGCCGACGCACCGGATGCGTTGCCTGCCGATGGCAGCCTGTACCAGGCCGGCCAGCGCGGACCGGTGCTGCGTACGCCGCTGGGCGGCGGCTGAGGCCGCCGCGGAGCCTCAGGCACCCCGGCCGTCGGGGTGCACCACGGTACGGTCGCGGCCCTGTTCCTTGGCCATGTACAGCGCCTTGTCGGCCAGACGCAGGGCCTGCAGCGGGTCTTCGTGGAAGGTCGGGTAATGGGCCACCCCGAGCGAGACGGTCACCGAGCCGACGTGCTCGAACACCTCGGCGGCAATCCGCCGACGCAGGCGCTCGGCGAACTGCGCGGCGGCAGCGGTGTCGATGCCCGGCAGCAGGATCAGGAACTCCTCGCCGCCGTTGCGGCACAGCAGGTCGGTCTCGCGCGAATCGGTGCGCATGAGCTGGGCGATGCGCAGGATCACCGCATCGCCTGCCGCGTGCCCGAACCGGTCGTTGATCGTCTTGAAGCGGTCGATGTCCATCGCGATGATCGCGAACGACTGCCCGCGCAGCTGCCAGTCCTCCAGCCCCTGCTGCAGCCCACGGCGGTTCTGCAGGCCGGTGAGCGGGTCGGTCATGCTGGCGCGGCTGAGCTTGCCGATGCGGTCCTGCAGCAGGTTGAAACTGGAGAGCAGCGCGGCCTTGAGCTGCGCGACCTCGTAATACCAGGCGCGGATGCCGGTAACGTGGCGGATGGCGATGCCGGTGTCGCGGTTCTGCACGTTGCGCGCGAGCTGCCACAGCGGCAGCGAAATGCGCCGCGCGAACCACCAGGTGATCAGCAGTGAGAGCACGCCCAGCGGGATCGCATTCCAGATCACCGAGGTCATCAGGCGCGACAGCGGTGCCAGGGTGGCCTCGGCAGGCCGCTGCGCCACCACCCCCCAGCCCACGATCGGGACCGGCGCGTAACCGGCCAGCATCGCCACACCGTGGCTGTTGCGCACCTGCTGCGCGCCCGAGTGGCCCTTGCTCACCGCGTGCACCACCGGGTTCTCCAGCGCGAACTGGCCGACCCGGCCGGGTTCGACGTGGTACAGGATGCGGCCATTGCGATCGACCACATACAGGTAGGAGCCGTCGCGGTAGTGGTGCTTGCCCAGCAGAGTCTGCAGGATGCTGCGCTGGCGCAGGTAGATGGTGCCGCTGACGTAGCCCTGGTAGTGTCCCTGCGCGTTGAAGATGGGGTGGGAAATGGCGACCAGCAGGCGTCCGGTGGCGGACTGGTAGGGATCACTGATGAAGGGCTCGCGCCGTGCCAGTGCTTCCTTGTTGCCCGGACTGCGCAGCAGCACGCCCTGCAGCGCCAGGCTCTGCGGCGAGGTGGCCAGCACGGTGCCGGCAGCGTCGACGATCAGCACCGAGTTGAAGGAATTGGTCTGCAGCTGCAACCGTGCGGCTTCGGCTTCCAGTGCGCTGCGGTCGTGCGGTTGCTGGCCCAGCGTGGTGGCGCTGTAGGCCAACTGCTGCTGCGCGGACTGGATGAAGTTCTGGGTGGTTTCCGCCAGCTTGCTGGCATATACCCGGTTGGCCTCCAGGGTATTGCCGATCAGCTGGTCGCGCTGCACGCGGTAGCTGGCATGCAGGGTATTGGCCAGCGCGATCAGCGCACTGAGCAGGGCCAGGGCGAGGATCAGCTTGCCGAGGTTCAGGCGGGTGGACAGCGGGCGCATTCGTTACATGGAAACCGGCAGGTGCTGCACCTACCCGGATTACGGAAGGAACGGCAACGATGAAGCGGTCAGGAGCGCAGCTCTGCCCCCGGGCGGCAAACAGATCACGGCGCGGATTATCACGGATTCCCCGCCGATGTGGGTGAAGCGGTGCTGGACCTGACGCCGGTGGCGGGCAACGCCTGAGGCGCGGCTAGCGCTCCAGACGTCGACGCAGCACGTTGCGCACCGCCTCGGCGGTGGCCGGATCGAGCTCGCCGAGCACACCGCGTACCGCCGCCGGGATGTGGGCGGTCGTCGCTTCGTCGGCATCGAATACGTAGTGGTCGAACAGAGCGCGCCAGTGCGCGCGCTGCGCCGGTGGCAGTGGGCGCACCGCCAGCAGCGCCAGCATCAGCGCGTTCATCGGCGCATCCGTCCACGCCGGTACGGGCCGCCACCAGCTGTTGACCAGCACGTTGAACGCGTCCAGCCCTTCCATGTGGTGCCACCACAGCGAGGGGATGTACACCGCATCGCCTGGTGCCAGTTCGGCGACCTGGGCATGCGCCATTGCATCGGCGAAGCGCGGAAAGCGGCCCAGGTCCGGTGCGGCGAAATCCACCAGGCTGACCGCCTGGCCCGCGGGAGTGAAATCCAGCGGGCCGATGTAGAGATTGTCTACCTGGTCAGGCGGGAACAGAGTAACGCGACGGCGGCCGGCGGCCACGCAGGCCAGGTTGTCGGGCACGTCCTGGTGGGCGGCGATGCGCGAGCGGTTGCCGATCCAGATGCTGGCCAGTGGATCGTCCACGCCCAGTGCCAGCGGGTTGTCGGCGGCAAAGCCGGGCAGGAAGGTATCCAGCGTGGTCGATGCGACGTAGATCGACGGCGGCGCGGGATCAGGCAGGTACTTGAGCAGGGTGTCCAGCACCACGCGCAGGGGAATCTGTTCGCGGCGGAAATTGAAGCCGCTCATGTCGGCGTTGTAGAAGATCCGGCCGCCTTCCGACGGTGCCGCGGTGGTGGCCGTCACTGCCAGCCGGCCGTGGTCGAACCGCTTGAGGTAGGCCACCGCCGCCGTTGCCGATTGGCGTGCGGCGGCCACCATCGGCCAGTGCGCGACCAGTCCGCGCAGCACCTTCGGCGTGGTCCAGCCGGCCAGCCGCGCCGGCAGCTGGTCCGGCGCGACATCGTGCAGTTCCTCGATCAGGCCGTGGGCAACGGGCATGCGCGGCGGGGGTCCGGGGTCAGAACTTGTAGCGTACCCCGAACATGTAGCGCGGGCCGGTCTGGGTGGCGTAACGCAGCATGTTGGTGTGGCGCGAGTACGTGCGCATGGTTTCGTCGGTCAGGTTGATCGCTTCCAGGCTCAGGGTGAGCTGGTCACTGACCGCGTAGCTGATGTTGAGGTCGAGCTGCCCATACGCGTCGGTGTAGTTCGGGTTCGGGCCCTGCCCACCGATGCCGTTGAGGAACGTGTCGCGCCAGTTGTAGGCCGCACGCACCTGCCAGTTGTACTTCTCGTAGAACAGCACCAGGTTGGCCGAGTCGCTCAGGCCGATCATCGGGTACTGGTCACCCAGACTCAGGTTGTTGAAGGTCAGGCCGGATCTGACCTTGGTGTAGTTGGCGGCCAGGCCGAAGCCGGTCTGCCCGAACACCTGCTGCACGCTCAGTTCCCAGCCATCGAGATGGTCCGAGCGCTGGTTGGCCGGCAGGGTGATGTCGAACCCGGCGACCGGGTCGCCGGGCTGGCCGACGATGGTGCCGGTGAGCTGGCCGGCCGAGTTGGTGCCGGTGGCGGTCACGCCGGGATCGCCGTTGTGGTGGGTGAAAATGTAGTCGCGGATGCAGGGCATGTCGGTGACCCCGCAGCCCGCGGCCAGCGCCTCGTTCCAGTAGGTGCCGCCGACCGGCGTGTGCAGCCCCGCGCTGTCGTCGCGCACGATGGTGTTGCTGATGAAGTTCTTGATGTTCTTGCGGAAGAAACCGAGCGAGGCGTAGCTGGACTCGCCGTAGTACCACTCCAGCGACAGGTCGAAGTTGTCCGACAGCAGCGGTTCCAGGCCTGGATTGCCGCGCGACCCGGTGCCACCCTGGGTGCGCACGATGTTGTCGAAGCGGCGGCCGCTGTCGATCTGGGTCCAGCCCGGGCGACCGATGCTGCGGCTGTAGCTGCCGCGCAGCGCCAACGTGTCGCTCATGTCCAGCTTGAGGTCCACATTGGGCAGCACGTAGTCGTACTTGCCCTTGCCGCCGATGAAGGTGCCTTCGGCGGCATAGCCCAGATTGAACTCGTTGGCCGAGCCCCAGTTGATGCTGGTCGGCACGCGCACCAGCGCGGTCGACTCCACCTCGGTCTGCTCGTAACGTACGCCGGCCGCCACATGCAGCGGCATCGACCCGTCGAAGGTGGTGCGGTACTGCAGGTAGGCGCTCCTGGAGGTTTCGGTGGTGCGGATGTCTTCGGTGTACTCGGTGGGCGCCAGGTAGCAGGTGGGGCAGGGCGGCTCGCCGTTGGCCGCGATCTGGCCGGCGCGCTCGCGGAGGCGATCGAAGTCGAACACCAGGAACTGTCCGGTCAGGCGCGGATCGCGGTGGCCGGAGAACGCATTGAAGTACCGGGCCATGTCATCGGCGTACCAGATGCTGTCGTCGTAGTCGGCCGGGCTGCCCAGGCCACCCCAGCTGTCGCGCTGCATGATCGCCGAGGCCGAGCGGTTCTCCACCCGGGTGTGGCCCACGCCGAAGTCCAGTGCGGAATAGTCGGCGAACCTGAACGTACCGCGCCCCTGGTACTGCTGCACCTTGGACTTGTTGTAACTGTTCTGGAACACCGAGCCGGTCACCAGCGCGTCGGACGCCTGGACGCCGCCAGGCGGCAGCGCGATGTTGATGATCGGCAGATCACCGCTGTAGTCCACCGTGGTCTTGCCGCGCACGAAAGCGGCCACGCCGAGCACGCCGGCCGAGCCGTAGGGGCTGTCGGGCTTGGACTCGGCGGTGGAGTTGTGGACATCGAAGGACAGGTCCAGCGCGTCGTTGACTGCCCAGTCAACGTTGAAGCCGAGCGAATCCATCGCGTTCTTCGTGGCCAGCTTCATGCCGCCCATCGACACGTCCGAGTTGACCATGTCCTCGCTGTAGATGATCGGTGCCGACACCGGGCCATTGGTCCACGTACTGTCGCCGGGCCCGTAGTTGAACCACACCGACAGCTCGCTGCGCTGCTGCTGCACCTTGTTCTCGACATGGGTGTAGTCCAGCGTGGTGGTGATGTTGTCGGCCGGTTTCCACTGCAGGGTGGCCTGCCCGTTGGTGCGCTGGCGCTGCACCCCGTTGACGTTGTAGGCGGTGTTCTGCGGGCGTGCATACACGTCGGTTGGGCCCGGCCGGTTCTGGATGCGGTCCGAATAGCCCTGGCCTGGCTGCGGCAATGCGCGCCAGTCGGTGCTCTCGTTGCCGTAGAACGTGGCCCAGCCCTCGGCCACGGTGGCCTGGTTGAAGCCTGAATCGCGCTCCTGGTGGCTGGCGCTCAGCGCCACGCCGAAGCGCCCGTCGGCGTATGTCTGGCTGAAGATGCCTGACAGCTCGCCAGTCACGTTGGCGCCCTGCAGGGTGCGCGGCAGGTTGTCGTTGGAGCTGTCGTTGACGGCCTTCAGGCCCAGGCTGATCACCGGCTCGGATTCGAGCGGGCGCATCGTTTTGATGTTGATGGTGGCACCGATGCCGCCGGTCGGGTTGTCGGCGCGGGTGGTCTTGTAGACCTCCACCGCCGAAATCGACTCGGAGGCGATGTTGGCGAAATCGAACGACCGCGAACCGGACAGACCACCGCCGCCGTTGCCGAGGTTGGAGGACGGCATCTGGCGGCCGTTGAGCAGCACCAGATTGAAGTCCGGCCCGATGCCGCGCACGGTCACCTTGGAGCCCTCGCCGCTGGAAGTGCGGTCGATCGACACACCGCTGATGCGCTGCAGCGATTCGGCCAGGTTGGTGTCGGGGAATTTGCCGATGTCCTCTGCGACGATGCCATCGACCACGCCCTGGCTGTCACGTTTGAGATTCATTGACGAGGTGAGGCTGCCGCGGATACCGGTGACCTGCACGGTGTCCAGCGTGGTCGGATCCACATCATCGGCGGCGGCGCGCTGGCGGTCGGGCGGGTCCTGCGCCCAGGCCGGGCCGGCCAGGGCCGCGAGCAGCGCGGACGTGAGCATCGCTTTGCGGGGTACGGCCTTGTACGTCTTCATTGGAAGCTCCCTCCCCAGGGAATCGGTAATGGCGGTCTGACGGCGTCTTGCACGGTTCAACGGCACACCCGGCCGGATTGGAGCCACGGTTGACAGCGTTGTCAACAAACGGACGCATCCGCCGCACCGCCGGCCGCATCCGTGCCGCTCCCGGGCTTGCTGCATTCAGCGCGACGCAAGGGCGTAAAACATGGCAGTGCAGGCCGATAGCTGCATATTTCGCAGGACGTGTCGCGCTGGATTCAACGGGAGCGGATTGTGGTGCAGTGCAGAATGAAACTGCGCGGGGCACGCGCAGACCGCTGATCGCACGTCCGGCCGGATGACTGACCGGTTGTCTGACAGCGCTGGACATCCTTGACCGGACCATGTTCCATGTGTGGCCGCCGCGTGGCCGGCGTTCCCAACCTGGAAGGACATGCAATGGACACTTCTGCTGCCGTTCGTGGGCAACATGTGCAACGCAATGGCGTAGCACTGGCGGTCGTGACCGCCATCTTCTTCATGTGGGGTTTCCTCACCTGCCTCAATGACATCCTGATCCCGCACCTCAAGGCCGCCTTCGCGCTGACCTGGGTGCAGGCGATGCTGGTGCAGTTCACCTTCTTCGGTGCGTATTTCCTGATGTCGCTGCCAGCCGGCCGCCTGGTGGCCGCCGTCGGCTACAAGCGCGGCATTGTGGCTGGCCTGGCCATTGCCGGGCTGGGCGCCCTGCTGTTCTGGCCGGCTGCGCATGCCCACGTCTACGGTCTGTTCCTGGGGGCGCTGTTCGTCCTGGCCACGGGCATCACGGTGCTGCAGGTAGCGGCCAATCCGTACGTGGCGCTGCTGGGCCCGGAACGCACCAGTTCCAGCCGGCTGACCCTGGCGCAATCGATGAACGCGCTGGGCACCACGCTGGCGCCGCTGTTTGGCGGGCTGCTGATCCTGTCGGCCGAGCCGCGCACCGACGCGCAGCTGGCGCTGCTGCCGCAGGCCGAAGCACTGGCCTACCGCGTTGCCGAGGCGCAGTCAGTGCAGGTGCCGTACTTCGGGCTGGCGGTGGCGCTGTTCGTCCTGGCCGCCGCCATCTGGATGTTCCGACTGCCCACCATTCCCGGTGTGGAGGAGGGGGCGGGCCAGGGCCGGCTGCGCGATGCGCTGCGCCATCCGCACCTGCGCTACGGCGTGCTGGCGATCTTCTTCTACGTCGGCGCCGAAGTCTCCATCGGCAGCGTGCTGGTCAACTTCCTGTCCATGCCCGGCATCGGCGAAGGGCTGACCGAGCAGGAAGCCACCCGTTACGTGTCGCTGTACTGGGGCGGTGCGCTGGTCGGGCGGCTGGTAGGCACGGTGCTGCTGGCGCAGATCGATCCGCGCCGCCTGCTGGGGCTGTTCGCGCTCGTGGTGATGGGGCTGCTGGGAGTCACCATGCTGGCCGGCGGCGGGCTGGCCAAGTGGGCGGTGGTGAGCATCGGTCTGTTCAACTCGATCATGTTCCCGACCATCTTCGCGCTGGCCATCGCGCGCCTGGGTGCATTGACCGGTCAGGGGTCGAGCCTGCTGGTGATGGCCATCGTGGGCGGCGCGGTGGTGCCGCTCGCGGTGGGCTGGGTGGCCGACCACCACGGCCTGCAGCTGTCGTTCCTGCTGCCGCTGCTGTGCTACCTGTACATCCTGTTCTACGCCTGGCGTGGGTCGCGGCTCACCGCGTGATCCCGCTCAGCGCCGTCGCGGCGCACGGGTCGATTCGCGGATCAGCACCGCATGGTCCACCGTGACCATGCGGCCGCCTTCGGGCGAGCGGATGCGTTCGATGAGCTGTTCGGTGGCGAGCTGGCCCATCGCCGAGGTCGGCTGCCGCACGGTGGTCAATGCCGGGTAGATGTGACCAGCGATGGGCGTGTCGTCGAAGCCGCAGACCGACAGGTCGCGCGGAATGCGCAGGCCGCGCTGGCCGGCCACACGGAATACCGCAGCGGCCATGTCGTCGTTGGCGGCGAAGATCGCGGTGGGCGGCGGGTCCAGATCAAGCAGCGCATTGGCCGCCACCACGCCGGACTCGAACGAGAACTCGCCATTCACCACCAGCGTGGGGTCGTAGGCGATGCCGGCATCCTTGAGCGCCTTGCGATAGCCGGCATGCCGCCACTGGCAGGCGCCATGCGCGCGCGGCCCTTTGATGTGCGCGATGCGCCGATGGCCCTGTGCGACCAGATGGCCGATCAGCTCGACCACGGCGGTGGTTTCGTCCATGCGCACGCCGATGCGGCCGTCCGGGTGGCGCGGTGCGATGCTGGTGAAGGGAATCTCGTGCTCTTCCAGATAGGACAGCACCACCGCGTCGTCGGTCAGCGGCGGGATCAGCACCACGCCATCCGGTCGCGAGTTCTCGAACAGCGCGGCCAGGTCGGGCAGGGTCGTCCGGCCGGTGCCGACCGGCCCCAGGATCAGGTTGTAGTGATGGGCGTGGCACGCCTCCAGCATGCCGTTCTGGATCTCCATCAGGTAGTTGCGCGACGGATTGTTGTAGACCAGCGCCAGCGCATACGAGCGCTGCCCCGCCAGGCTGCGTGCCGACAGATTGGGCTTGTAGCCCAGCCGCGCGACGGCCGCCAGCACGCGGTCACGTGTTTCCACGCGCACGTTCGGCTCGTTGTTGAGCACGCGGGACACGGTCTTGATCGAAACGCCCGCAACCGCGGCGACATCCTCGATACGACTACGCATGGTGCGGGAGATCCTGTTGGGGGGCGGGTCGACGGATGCCGATGGTAGTGCGCCGGGGCGACCACCGTGTTGCTGATGCAGGCGGATGTTGCCACGACGCGATGGTGTTTGGCGCCCCCGTCAATCCGTGCGGCAATGCAGCACCCCGGGCGGGCGAGGAACATGCACGGTGGACCGCGATCCCCGTCACTGCAGGCGCGGCCCTGCGCAACGCGTCGCGGGCGGTTGACAGCGTTGCCGCGGCTTTGTATGACAGCGCTGTCAGACAGGGGCGCTGACCCGCACGATTCCACTGCAACGACGACAACGCGCACCGCGCGTGGTCGTCGGTGACGGCGGTGCCCATACCGATCTCGAGCCATTCCCACTGGAGGTAGATGTCGTGAACAGCCCCACCAAGACCCTGCTCGGCACCTGCCTGCTGCTGGCCCTGGCCAGCCCGGCGCTGGCCGCTCCTGCCAGGGGTGAAACGCTGAAGGATTGGCCGCGTGTGACCAGCGCGATCGTGCCGGACCCGGCCCTCGAAGCACGGGTCCAGCAGATCCTCGCGCAGATGACGCTGGCGCAGAAGATCGGGCAGATGACCCAGCCCGAGATCAAGACGATCAGCCCCGAGCAGGTGCGGCAGTACTACATCGGCTCGGTGCTCAACGGCGGCGGCTCGTGGCCGGGCATGGACAAGCATGCCTCGGTGGCGGACTGGCTGCGTCTTGCCGATGCCTACCGCGCAGCGTCGCTGGCCACGGATGCGAAGACCCCCATCCCGGTGATCTGGGGCACCGATGCGGTGCACGGGCACAACAACGTCTACGGCGCCACGCTGTTCCCGCACAACATCGGCCTCGGTGCGGCCGGTGATGCCGAACTGATCGAGCGCATCGGCGAGGCGACCGCGCGCGCCACCCGCGCGACGGGCATCGACTGGGTATTTGCACCGACCCTGGCCGTGGCCCACGACCCGCGCTGGGGCCGCACCTACGAGAGCTTCTCGTCCGATCCGGCGCGCGTGCGCGAGTATGCGCGGGCCTACGTCAGGGGCGCGCAGGGCCGCTTTGCCGACGACGGCAACGTGGTGGCCACCGCCAAGCACTACATCGGCGATGGCGCCACCGAGCACGGCCGCGACCAGGGCGAGGCGCTGGTCGGCAAGGCCGCGATGATCAACGTGCACGGCCAGGGCTACTACGGTGCGCTGGGCGAGGGCGTGCAGACGGTGATGGCCTCGTTCAACAGCTGGAACGACCGCACCGCCGGCATGGATTACGGCAAGATGCACGGCAGCAAGGCACTGCTGACCGATGCGCTGAAGCACAAAATGGGCTTCGACGGCTTCGTGGTGTCCGACTGGAACGGCATCGCCCAGGTGCCCGGCTGCCGCAACGACAGCTGTGCGCAGGCGATCAATGCCGGCATCGATATGGTGATGGTGCCCGATGACTGGAAGGCTTTCATCGCCAACACCATCGCCCAGGTGGAAAGCTGCGAGATCCCGATGGCGCGCATCGATGATGCGGTTGCCCGCATCCTGCGGGTCAAGCTGCGTGCCGGCCTGTTCAACCACGCACCTTCCGACAGCCGTTACGCTGGCGACAGCAAGGCGGTGCTGCATCGCGACCTGGCCCGGCGCGCCGTGCGCGAGTCGCTGGTTCTGCTGAAGAACGAGAGCAGCGTGCTGCCGCTGCGCCGCGATGCGCGGGTGCTGGTGGTCGGCAAGAGTGCCGACAGCCTGTCCGACCAGGCCGGCGGCTGGTCGCTGACGTGGCAGGGCACCGACAACACCAATGCCGATTACCCGCAGGCCGACTCGGTGCTGGGGGCGCTGCGCGCGGAACTGGGGGCGCGGCAGGTGACCTACAGCGCCGATGGCGCCGGCGTCGATGCGGGACAGTTCGACGTGGTGGTGGCCGTGGTCGGCGAGACGCCCTACGCCGAAACCAACGGCGACATCCTGCATTCGGACAGCGTCAGCCACAGCCGTACCTATCCGCAGGACCTGGCGGTGCTGCGTGCCGCGCAGGCGACCGGCAAGCCGGTGGTCACGGTGTACTTCTCCGGGCGGCCGATGTACACCAACGACCTGCTCAACCTGTCGCAGGCGTTCGTGGCAGCGTGGCTGCCGGGCACCGAGGGCAAGGGCATCACCGATGTGCTGGTCGCCGGCAGGGACGGCAGGCCCGCGCAGGATTTCCGCGGCCGCCTGAGCTTCCCGTGGCCGGGTGTCCCGTGTCCGGCGCCGATCGACCAGCCCGACCCCAAGCGTCCGCCGCTGTTCGCGCTCGGCTATGGCCTGCGCTATGCGGCACCGGGCAGCGTGGGCCGCCTGCCCGAAGCCAACCCGGACAACTGCGGCGCGGTCACCACGCTGCCGGTCTTCAACCGTGCCGATACTCCGCCGTTCGCACTGCACGTGGCCGCTGCCGGCGCCACCCAGCCGCTCGGCAACGACCTCAATGCCACCCTGCGTTGGCCCACGACCGCGCCGGTGGTCCAGGTGCGCACCGTGCAGGTGAACACCCAGCAGGACGCCAAGGAGGTGACCTGGCTGGCTCCCGCACAGCTGGTCGCACGCAGCAGCTCGCGCCGCAATCTCGGCGCGCTGGCGCGTACCGACGGCGCGCTGCAGTTCGACGTGCAGCTGGTGCAGCGCCCGACGTCAGCGGTGAAGGTGACCATGCAGTGTGGCAGCGGCTGCGAAGGCGGCGTGGACATCGCCCCGCAGCTGGTCGCGCTGGCGCCCGGGCAGAAGCAGACGGTGACCGTGCCATTGGCCTGCTTTGCAAAGCACGGCGTGGACGTGGGCGCGGTGGAAGCACCGTTTGTGGTCAGCGCCGACACGCCGTTCGCCGCGGCCTTCACCCAGGTCAGGCTCACGGCCAACACGGCCACCGCCGAAGGCGCGGTGGCCTGCCCGTAACCGAAGGTAGCGCCGGGCCATGCCCGGCGTGTCGCTCGTACACTCTGCAACTTGTTGCATGTCCAAGGACGGCCCGTGCAAGGAGGATGGATGACTTTGTCCAAAGTCATCGATCATGCGACGCCTTCTCCAGACCCTGCGGATCAGTCCCTGTGCGACGCACCGGCCGCACTTCATCGAACCACATCTTTCGCGGGCGCTGGGCGCGCTCAAGAACGGCGAATTTGCCTCGCTCGACGCTTGGGTAGCAACACTGCCGGCTGAAACCTACGAGCACCTCGTGTGGCGCCTGGCATTGCCCCGCTATCCGCGTGGATGGCTGCAGGCATGGTCAGACGCCATCCCCGCGTCCTGCCATCCACAATTGATTGCTGCCTACGGCGATGTAAACGACGCCTGGGCAGTGCGCGGGGAAACCTTCGTAAACGCCATTCCTTTCCTGCGTCGGCGCCGGTATCCGAAGATCATGGCGAAGGCTCATGAAAAGTTTGTCCGTATCGTCGAACAGAACCCTGCCGATCCGATGGCACTGGCTGGGCTGATCCACTGCGACGTGGTGGCCGGTGTGGGCGAGGGAAGGCGGATCGAATGGCTGAATCAGGTGCTGGCGACCAGTGGCTTCCACGGCCCCACCATCCGTCAGTATGCGCGTGGCACGCTGTCGCGGTGGGGAGGGGAGCATGGTGAACATGTCCGGTTCGCCGGCTGGGTCGTGCAGAACGCGCCTGCCGGCAGCTGCGCACTTGTCGTGGCCGCACAGGCGGTTCTGGATGATGCGTTCACCGCGTCCGAGGATATCTACGACGCAGGAATGATCCGGCGGCATCTGGCCGAGGATGCAGGCGCGGATTGGATACGCAACGCCATCATGAAATGGGCCGATGCCACGCCCGGGACCTTGGATGTGCGTGTGCGTGAGATCGCGGACGGGCAGATCGACAGCTATCACGCCATCTGTCTGGAGTCGTTCGCCCTGGCAGCGTATTTCCTAGGCGCGGATGACGAGGCACGGTTGCTGTTGCAGGTACTGGGTGGCAGTCTGCAATCGGATGTCTGGGACGATTTCATCGCGCCGTTGCCCGTGTGGTTGTATGTCATCAGCTCCAACCGGCGCGGCGCTAGGCGCGTGCACGACCGCGTCTGTCGCGACCTCGGCCTGGACCCGCGCGAGATCTGCCGGTAGACCCACGCCCTACGTGGATGCGCCGTTCCCGAGCCAGAATGAGCGAAGTATCCTTGGAGGCCGGGGGCATGTGAGAGGCGTGCAGGTGAACACCCAGCAGGACGCCAGGGAGGTGACCTGGCTGGCCCCGGCGCAGCTGATCGCACGCAGCACGTCGCGCCGCAATCTCGGCGCGCTGGCGCGTACCGACGGCGCGCTGCAGTTCGACGTGCAGCTGGTGCAGCGCCCGACGTCAGCGGTGAAGGTGACCATGCAGTGCGGCACCGGCTGCGAAGGCGGCGTGGATATCGCACCGGTCCTGGCCCGGATGTCACCGGGGCAGAAGCAGACCGTCACCGTGCCACTGGCCTGCTTCGCCAGACAGGGCGTGGACCTGGGCGCGGTGGAAGCGCCGTGGGTGGTGAGTGCGGACAGGCCGTTCGCCGCGGCCTTCACCCAGGTGCGGGTATCGGTGGATGCGGCCAAGGCGGCCGGGGCGGTGCGCTGCCCGTAAGGTCCCGTGCATTGCCGGGAGCCGGCCGGCGGCCGGCACTACCGGGTAGTGGTCGCGGTGCCGTGCACCGGGAATCTGAAATGCCGCGCCGTCTCCACGTCGGGCCGCGGCTCCAGCAGCAATATCCGGACGCGGTTGCGGCGGCATTGTACGGTTCCCCCGTAGGCCAGCGTGCGGCCGGTGAGGCGCTCAAGCGCGAGGGTCATGGTGACATCTGACAGATGGCGCCGGGTGTCCAGCAGTGCCACGGCCACCAGAATGCCCCGGTCGCGCCGGAACCTGCCGCATCGCGCGCTGATGTGGATCTGACCGGGCTCGTGCTGCAGCAGCAGTGAGACGGCCTCGGCGATGCTCCGGTACGTCGCCAGCTGAAGGCCGATGCTCAGCTGGCACGGATCACCGCCAAGCCGGTGCAGCATCAGCCGATCGGTGTTCTTCCATGCCTCGTGGATCCCGCCGGTCTGCAGTGCCAGATACAGACCGACATGCTCCAGCGACGTGGGATACACCATCGTGATCTGCTCGCGGAACTTTCGTGAATGCACTGCCGATACACTGCGGAGACTGCTGGCGAGGTCCTGATGGCCCTGCATGTCGAGCCAGTCTGAAAGGTCGTCCAGCGAGTGCTCCAGACCGTCGCCCAGCTTTCTGATATCGAGCGCACGTGTGCGTAGATCCATCTCGGTGGCGATGTGCGTGATGCGTGCCAGCGAGGCGGCGTTTCTGCCGTCCTGATCGGTGGACCGATACCGACGGTAGTAGTAAGACAGGCATGATCCGACAGCCAGAAGTGCGATACCCACCACCGCCAGATTCTGTTGCACGGAGAATGCTGCTGGATCAAATGATTCTGCTACACCTGTGGACGGCATCGTCAGGCGCACAATTACGCTCCAGAGTGGGACGCTGATGGCGGCGCCCCGCCAGCCATGCATGCAGGTCAATGCGACGGCAGGAAGTGCCATCAACAGCAGCAGATCCGTCTTCGCCGCCGCCGAATCAAGGGGGATAAGGTGCGCAAGAAGGCCCAGCATGATCATCAGGATGAGACAGGCGGAGGTCAGAAGCACGTGTCCGCTCATCAATGTTGATTCGGTCTGTGATTCGCTATGCCGCTTGCTCCACAGCAAGGCAAGCGGGGCGATGGTCAGGATCCCGATGAAGTCACCGACGAGGAAACGTGTCAGCTTGGTGTCAAGATCCGTGACGGGCGGGGAAGGCCATAGGGCATGTGAGATGCCAAGATTGAGTGATGTGACAGCCATCGTTGAGGCGGCTGCGACAGAGATCAGCCATATGTCGGTCTTTGAGCTCATCAGCTTGCGATGCAGGTGGACGATTCCCATCACGGTCGGCATCAACAGAGCAGATCCAAGCACGACCCATGCCATGCCGTACTTTTCGATCATGGAGTAGCGCGCGGACGCGAAGTAGCAATATTCGCCCAAAAGCAGGTAGGGCCAATACCTGTACGGACAGATTAAAAGTGCTGCTATACGGACGCCTGCAGGGAGAAAGAACTGGTCTACAGACACTTCTCGCGCGGCCCAGTACGCGAGTGCGTACATCAGCGCTACGGCGAACCCAAATGGGTAGATGCGAAAGCTGAGTTCACAGGCATCCTTCCACCGCTCCAGTCGCATTCGCTCCTCCTTCTCATTGCGCTCGGCCTCACGCTTCCGGCGCGAGTCCAGGCAGTGTCGGCTTACCACCGTATGCGCAATCCGTGAGGCGGGTTATCGGAATATGACGAAAGTGCGCGCTGGATGATTCATGCGGCTTCAAGCCTGGTGTGTCGTGATCCGCCGTCCTGTCTGGTGTTTCGTAGCATTCCTAATGTCTTGCGGGATACGCATGCATACGATGCTTGGTGGCGCTGTCGCCGTTCGAATCAGGAGGGTGAGGTGAAGTCCATTAAAATCTACTGTGCAATGTCGATGCTTGCATTGTCGTCAATACCGATGCAGGGGAATGCACAGCTCAGCGACGATCATGGAATGAAGTTGGCGGCGCACGGATTGGGGCAGACGCATCCCTCGGCAATCAGCATGAGCCATGATCCGAACTGGGTGGTGTACGGGTTCGAACGAGATGGAATTTCCTACTATCAGGTGAACGATCTCGCCGGGCGTGTTCATGTCGTCGTAGGCCGCGCTGGCGATACGTTCTGGGCCTTGCCTGCGGGCGATGTGCCTTTTCGCGCATCCCTGCCCTCCCGTCGGGTGAGCTTGCCGGAAGGTGCGACGCGCTCGGTCGTTCTGCGTCAACCAGCGTTCTCGATTCTGCGGTATGAGGTCGATGGCGATGCCGTGTGGTCAATCGAAGTGCCGGGCGAGGTCCGATAGGCGAAGTCGCCGCTGGGTGCTGTTCAAGCGCAACGCTGGTGGGCATCTCATAAGTTGACTGAGACACAGGAGACGCCGGGAGCCGGCCGGCGGCCGGCACTACCGGGTAGTGGTCGCGGTGCCGTTGAAGACGCCAATAAAAAAGGCCCCGCGATGCGGGGCCTTTTCTGTTCGTCCGAAACGCGGATCAGCGCTTCATCGAACCGAAGAACTCGTCGTTGGACTTGGTGTTCTTCATCTTGTCGAGCAGGAACTCCATCGCGGCGATTTCGTCCATCGGGTGCAGCAGCTTGCGCAGGATCCAGATCTTCTGCAGCAGCTCCGGTTCGATGAGCAGGTCTTCGCGGCGGGTGCCCGAGCGGTTGATGTCGATTGCCGGGTACACGCGCTTTTCGGCGATACGACGGTTCAGGTGCACTTCGCTGTTGCCGGTGCCCTTGAACTCTTCGTAGATCACTTCGTCCATCTTGCTGCCGGTGTCCACCAGCGCCGTGGCGATGATGGTCAGGCTGCCGCCTTCCTCGACGTTGCGCGCGGCACCGAAGAAGCGCTTCGGGCGGTGCAGGGCGTTGGCGTCCACACCACCGGTGAGCACTTTGCCGGAGCTGGGCACCACGTTGTTGTAGGCGCGTGCCAGGCGGGTGATGGAGTCGAGCAGGATCACCACGTCCTTCTTGTGCTCGACCAGGCGCTTGGCCCGTTCGATCACCATTTCGGCAACCTGGACGTGGCGCGCGGCCGGTTCGTCGAAGGTGGAGCTGATGACTTCGCCGCGCACGGTGCGCTGCATTTCAGTTACTTCTTCCGGACGCTCGTCGATGAGCAGCACGATCATGTGCACGTCCGGATGGTTGGTGGTGATCGCCGTGGCCACCTGCTGCATCAGCATCGTCTTGCCGGCCTTGGGCGGGGAGACGATCAGCGCGCGCTGGCCTTTGCCCTGCGGCGCCATCAGATCCATGATGCGGCCGGTGATGTCTTCGGACGACCCGTTGCCGCGTTCCAGGGTAAAGCGCTTGCGCGGGAACAGGGGAGTCAGGTTCTCGAACAGCACCTTGTTCTTGGACGCTTCCAGCGGCTCACCGTTGATGGTGTCCACGATCGACAGCGCGAAGTAGCGTTCGCCGTCCTTCGGGAAGCGGATGCGGCCGGACAGGTGGTCGCCGGTGCGCAGGTTGAAGCGGCGGATCTGGCTGGGCGAGATGTAGGTGTCATCCGGGCCGGCCAGATAGCTGGCTTCGGCGGCACGCAGGAAACCAAAGCCGTCCGGCAGGATTTCCAGCACGCCGTCGGCGGCAACGCCGTCGCCGTGGCGGGTCAGCACCTTCAGCAGGGCGAAGATCACGTCCTGCTTGCGGGCACGTGCCACGCCTTCGGAGATCTGCAGCTGCTCGGCAATCTCCAGCAGCTTCTGCGCCGGCATGCGCTTGAGGTCGCTCAGCGAGTAGACCGGGAAGCCTTCGGGCACGTTGGCCTGCTGGCTGCGCACGAACGGCTGCTGCGGTTCGTTGTTGTCCTGCGGCATGCCGTCATCGTTGTAGCGATCGCCACCGCGGTTGCGGTCGCGGCGATTGCGGAAACGGTCGCGGCGGTTGCCTTGGCCTTGGCCCTGACCGTGGCCCTGGTTCTGGCCCTGGTTCTGACCCTGACCCTGCTGGTACGGGTTCTGCCCGCCCTGCTGGTTCTGGTGGCGGCCATTCTGATTGCGCTGGCCACCGTCGCCGGTGTCCTGCTGACCACCGCCCTGCGCGGGCGATGCGTCGCCACCGGCAGACGCTGCCGGGGCCGATGCCTGCGGGGCTGCCGGAGCGGCAGCGGCCGGCGCCGGCGCGTCAGGCGCGGCAGCCAGGGGCAGGACGGGTTGTGCGGGGGGGGAACCGGCGTCGGTCGCGGTGGCGGCCTTGGCAACACGCGGCTTGCGCACGCGCTTCTCGGCGGGCGCGTCAGCGCTCCCGGGTTCGGAAGTAGTGATATCGGACAAGTGCTGGATTCCTCGCTAGAAGGTGCGAGCGCCCGGCAGGGCGGCGAACGTTGGGAAAGGATCTGGAAGAAACCGCGTCCAGAAGATGCGGCGCGCGAATGCGGCCGGATATGCCGACACTAACACCGGCTCGCGGCGGCGCGCAAGCCGGGTGGGGCAGGGTCATTCATGCGGGCGACGGGCCCGCGGGGCAGCCGGCTCGACCGGCTGCCTGCTGCGATCAGGCCAGGGCCTTGTCGAGCATGCCGGCCAGCTGGGCCTTGCCGACCGCGCCGATCTGCTGGGCCTGGACTTCGCCGTCCTTGAACACCAGCAGCATCGGAATCGAGCGCACGTGGTACTTGGCGGCCAGCGCACGGTTCTGGTCCACATTGACCTTGGCGATCTTGGCGCGGCCGTTGTAGGCGTCGGCCAGTTCGTCCAGGGCGGGGGCGATCATCTTGCAGGGACCACACCACTCGGCCCAGAAATCGACCAGGACCGGCTCCTTGGAATTCAGCACGGTGCTATCGAAGTCGGCGTCGCCGACATGTACAACCTTGTCGCTCATCTTGGTTTCTCGTCTGGAAATGCACCCGGCCAGGCCGGAGGAGGTTGAACCTGGACGACGCCTGGTGGGCGCCTTCCCCGTCTGCTGCCTCGTGGCCGCGTGGGCGGCCAGCGGTGCGTCAGGCCGGTTGCCTGGACGCGCACGGCGGGCAGTGTACCCCTATCGTCGCGAGCCGACAGGCGCGGGTTGGAAAGAAGCATCCCGTGACTGTCATCTCACTCTGCCGGGGCTGGCCTCTCAGATATGCGGGCCGGGAGGGCGCCTTCCAGCCCCCACCGGGGGGCTTGTTCAACTGGCGTCAGGGGCGATGAAGGCGGTGTCCTTTCTGGCGTCTCGCAGGCGCCTGCGACGGTTGAGCCCGGTTTGGCGCCGACATTGCGCTAAACTGCGCCATTGTGCGGCGCCCCAGGACCCCCGGTCCGGCCCCGCCACCTCCCGGCGCAGGGGCCGCAATGGCGACGGTGCCCTCCAAGAATGCTGCAAGCCAGCCGCACCTCTGCCGGCTGGCCTTACCAAGACGGACTCATGAGCGACAAACCGCTGACCGATTTGACCTTCTCCTCCTTCGAGCTGCACCCGGCCCTGCAGGCTGGCCTTGAAGGCGCTGGTTTCACCCGCTGCACCCCGATCCAGGCACTGACCCTGCCGGTGGCTCTGCCCGGTGGCGATGTCGCCGGCCAGGCCCAGACCGGTACCGGCAAGACCCTGGCGTTCCTGGTCGCGGTGGTCAACCGCCTGCTGACCCGCCCGGCGCTGGCCGACCGCAAGCCGGAAGACCCCCGCGCGCTGATCCTGGCGCCGACCCGTGAGCTGGCCATCCAGATCCACAAGGATGCGGTCAAGTTCGGTTCGGACCTGGGCCTGCGCTTCGCGCTGGTCTACGGCGGCGTGGATTACGACAAGCAGCGCGAGATCCTGCAGCAGGGCGTGGACGTGATCATCGCCACCCCGGGCCGCCTGATCGACTACGTCAAGCAGCACAAGGTGGTCTCGCTGCACGCCTGCGAAATCTGCGTGCTCGACGAAGCAGACCGCATGTTCGACCTGGGCTTCATCAAGGACATCCGCTTCCTGCTGCGCCGGATGCCCGAGCGCACCACGCGCCAGACCCTGCTGTTCAGCGCCACGCTCAGCCACCGCGTGCTGGAACTGGCCTATGAGCACATGAACGAGCCGCAGAAGCTGGTGGTGGAAAGCGAGTCGATCACCGCCGCGCGCGTGCGCCAGCGCATCTACTTCCCGGCCGACGAAGAGAAGATTCCGCTGCTGCTGGGCCTGCTCTCGCGCAGCGAAGGCGCGCGCACGATGGTCTTCGTCAACACCAAGGTGTTCGTCGAGCGCGTGGCGCGTTCGCTGGAGCGCGCCGGCTACCGCGTCGGCGTGCTGTCCGGCGACGTGCCGCAGAAGAAGCGCGAGAGCCTGCTCAACCGCTTCCAGAAGGGTCAGCTGGAAATTCTGGTGGCCACCGATGTGGCCGCGCGCGGCCTGCACATCGACGGCATCAAGTACGTCTACAACTACGATCTGCCCTTCGACGCGGAAGACTACGTGCACCGCATCGGCCGTACCGCCCGCCTGGGCGAGGAAGGCGATGCGATCAGCTTCGCCTGCGAGCGCTACGCGATGGGCCTGCCGGACATCGAAGCCTATATCGAGCAGAAGATTCCGGTTGAAGCGGTCACCAGCGAGATCCTGACCGCCCTGCCGCGTCCGGAACGCGCACCGCTGCCCGAGGGCGAAGCGGACGGCGACGAGAATGAAAGCGTCGGCCAGATCTTCCGCGAGGCGCGCGAAGCGCGTGCCGCCGAAGAGCAGCGCCGTGGCGGTGGCAGCAGCCGCGGCGGCAAGCCGTCCGGTGGCCGTGGCGAACGCCGCGGTCCGGGCGAGCGCAGTGCCGATGGCAAGCCGCGCCGCGAACGCAAGCCGCGTGTGGAAGGCGAGCAGCCGGCCGCCGAGGGCGTGTCCGCCGCGCCGCGTCCGGCGCAGGCCCCGGTCCAGGCCGATGGCCCGTCGGCGGCGACCAGCCCGGCGGTCGAAGGCGAGCGCGCACCGCGCAAGCGCCGTCGCCGCCGTCATGGCCGCCCGGTGGAAGGGACTGCCGAAGGCGGCGCCGCCCAGCCGGTGACCCCGGTGCAGGTGACTGCCAAGCCGATGCGCGCATCCGCACCGGCCGCTGATGCGGGCGCGTCGTTCCTGACCCGCATTGGTCGCAAGATCCGCCGGATGCTGTCGGGGTCGTAAGCCCCGGCGACGGTGACAGGGCCGGCCACTGGCCGGCGCTCCCGACCTCTACCCCCACCTGCACGCTGCCATCCTCGTCCTGCATAATCAGGGGATGAGCGTCCTGCGTTTTGACAATGTCAGCAAACAATATGCCGGCGGCCACCAGGCACTGGTGGACGTCAGCTTCGATGTCGCCCCCGGCGAGATGCTGTTCGTTACCGGTCACTCCGGTGCGGGCAAGAGCACGCTGCTGAAGTTGATCCACCTTGACGAGCGGCCCAGCCGCGGCGCGGTGCTGTTCGACGAACGCAACCTGCTCAAGGTGCGCGGCGGCAACATCCCGCGGCACCGCCGCGAGGTGGGCGCGGTCTACCAGGACCACCGCCTGCTGATGGACCGCAGCATCGCCGAGAACGTCGCGCTGCCGCTGATCCTGCGCGGTACACGCCGTGCCGAGATCGGCAAGCGGGTGCGCTCGGTGCTCGAACGCATGGGCCTGGGCCATCGCGAGAAGGCGCTGCCGTCGCAGCTGTCGGCCGGTGAGCAGCAGCGCGTCGGCATTGCCCGTGCCATCGTTGGCGAGCCCAAGCTGCTGGTCGCCGACGAACCGACCGGCAACCTCGATCCCACCCTCGCTGCGGAAATCATGGCGTTGTTCGCCGAGTTGCCCGAACGCGGCACCAGCGTGCTGGTGGTCAGCCACGATCTGGCCCTGCTGCGGCACATGCGCAAGCGCGTGCTGATCCTGGACCACGGTCGGCTGATCGACGACATCTCACCGCAGGACCTGGCCGAATGAGCGCACCGACCAACAAAGAAGCCGCGGCACCGTCGCGCCTCGGCGTGTGGCTGCATCACCACGGCCACAGCGTGGTGTTCAGCCTGGGCCGCGCCTGGCGCAAGCCGTGGGCGACGCTGCTCACGGTGATGGTCATGGCGCTCGCCCTGGCACTGCCGCTGGGCCTGTCGATCGCGCTGGACAACCTCAAGCACTTCGCCGGCAGCGTGCAGCAGTCGCGCGACATCAATCTGTTCCTGAAGACGTCCGTGGATGCCGCCGGCGCCAGCCAGGTGGCCGAGTCGCTGCGCGGGCGCGCCGATGTGTCGGCCGTGGCGCTGCGCACCCCGGCCGATGGCCTCGCCGAGCTGCGCGACAGCGCCGGGCTGGGCGAGGCCATCGACGCGCTCAACGACAATCCGCTGCCGACGCTGCTGATCGTGACGCCGGTGGCAGGCGCCGATGACGCGCGACTGGCGCAGTCGCTGGAAGGGCTGCCGCAGGCCGACCTGGTGCAGCACGACGCGCTGTGGCGCAAACGCCTGGATGCGTGGCTGGGCTTCGGCACCCGCCTGGTGCAGGTGCTGTCGGTGCTGCTGGGGCTGGGCGCGGCGCTGGTGGTCGGCAACACGGTGCGGCTGGACATCCAGGCGCGCCGCGACGAGATCGGCGTGCTGCAGCTGCTGGGCGCCAGCGATGGTTTCATCCGCCGCCCGTTCCTGTACCTGGGCGCGTGGTACGGCCTGGGCGCCGGTGCGATCGCGCTCGGCCTGATCGGCGTGGCCGGGCTGGCGTTGCGCCCGCCGCTGAGCGCGCTGTCGCAGAGCTACGGCAGCCCGTTTGTGCTGCATGGGCTGGACCTGTTGCATTCTTCGCTCGTGCTGGCCGGCACCGTGGTGCTGGGCTGGCTGGGCGCGTGGCTGGTGACGGGGCATTTCCTGCGCCAGACCCGTCCGACCGAAACCTGAGGCCCGCATGCGCCCGCAAGCCCTGAAGCACCTGGTCGACGACGCACCGCGCGTGATGGTCGTCGACGGCTCCAAGCTGGTCCGCAAACTGATCGCCGATGTGCTGCAGCGCGAGCTGCCGGCGGTGGACGTGGTGGGCTGCGCCAGCATCGAAGAGGCGCGCGCGGCATTGGCAGCCGGCCCGGTCAGTCTGGTCACCACCTCGCTGACGCTCAGCGACGGCGATGGGCTGGCACTGGCGCGGCTGGTACGCGAAACCGCGGGCCAGGCCTACGTGCCGGTGATCGTGGTGTCCGGTGACGCGCAGCAGCACCTGGAACAGCGCCGCTTCACCGAGTACGTCACCGACTATTTCGACAAGGCGTTGGGCCATGAGGCCTTGGCCACTTTCATCCGTGGCTACGTGCAGCCGGAGACGATTCCCGGCGCGACGATCCTGTACGTGGAAGACAGCCGGGTGGTCGCCGAGGCGACCAAGCGCATGCTGGAACGGCAGGGCCTGAACGTACTGCACGTGCTGACCGCCGAGGAAGCCTTTGCGCTGCTCACCGCCGAATCGCTGGGCCGCAGCAGCCACCGCATCGACCTGGTGCTGACCGACGTGACCCTCAAGGGCGAACTGAGCGGGCGCGATGTGGTGCAGCGCGTGCGGGTGGACTTTGGCTACGGCAAGCGCCGCCTGCCGGTGCTGGTGATGACCGGCGATGGCAATCCGCTCAACCAGTCCGGCCTGCTCCAGGCCGGTGCCAACGACCTGGTGCAGAAGCCGATCGAAGAACGGCTGCTGATCACCAAGGTGCTGTTCCAGCTGCGGCTGGCCCGACTCAACGAAAAACCCCTGGTGCGATGAACGACGACGTACAACCGAGCATCCAGCTCGAGCCGAGCTGGAAGGCGCGGGTCGGGGAGTGGCTGCTGCGACCGGAGATGCGCGAGCTGTCCGGCTTCCTGCGCCAGCGCAAGGCCGCCGGGGCACGGGTGTTCCCGCCCGGCCCGCAGATCTTCGCCGCGTTTGACGCCACGCCGTTCGAGCAGGTCAAGGTGGTCATCCTCGGCCAGGACCCGTACCACGGCGCCGGGCAGGCGCACGGCCTGAGCTTCTCGGTAATGCCGGGGGTGCCGGTGCCGCCGTCGCTGCTGAACATCTACAAGGAAATCGAGGCCGATCTCGGCCTGCCGCGTCCGGACCACGGCTGCCTGCTGCCGTGGGCGCAGCGTGGCGTGCTGCTGCTCAACGCCGTGCTGACGGTGGAGGAGGGCCATGCCGGCGCCCACCAGCGACGTGGCTGGGAAGGTTTCACCGACCATGTGGTGGAGACGCTCAACCGCGAGCGCGAGGGTCTGGTGTTCGTGCTGTGGGGCGCCTACGCGCAACAGAAGGGCAAGGTGATCGACACGGGCCGGCACCGCGTGCTCAAGGCACCGCACCCCTCGCCGCTGTCGGCCCACCGTGGCTTCCTCGGCTGCCGGCATTTCTCGGCTGCCAACGAGTACCTGCGCCGGCGCGGGCACGGTGCCATCGACTGGTCGCTGCCGCCGCGCGCGCAGCTCGGGCTGGACTGAGCCAGTCGTTCAGCATTTCGATGATCGCGAGCGCCACCTGGCGTTTGCGCATGGGCATGCGACGCCACAACGACAGACTCCCGGGTTCCTGCGCAGCGCGCCGGATCAGGGGCAGGCGATGCGGCCAATGGCAGGTCGGTGCCGTCCTCGGGTCGCCCCGGTCACTGCCCGGCGGTTGATGAACGATGGGCAACCTTTTTTCAGATGAATGGGCGTGGTCCCGCGGGTCGTTCAGGCAAAAACGACGCCGTTCGCCGGTGTTTTCATGGCAACGTGTTGAAATAAAAGCAATATTCTGTTGATTCGATGCCACTCGCCACTGTCATCATTTCGCGGTACGTTATCCGGGTTATCGGTGCCATCGTTGCATGAACGGAACGCTGGAACTTCTTTCTCCTTTAGCAGTCCAAGTTTCCGACTGCTAAGATGCCCCTTATGAGCCAGAACATGTCTACTGCCCTTGTGGCAAACAATCTCCCGATTCCCAGTGCGCTCGGTTCGCTGGACGCCTACATCGGTGCCGTGCACCAGATTCCGGTGCTGTCGGTCGATGACGAGCAGGACCTGGCCCGCCGCTTCCGCGACGAGCAGGACCTGGACGCCGCGCGCGAGCTGGTCCATTCCCATCTACGCTTCGTGGTGCACGTGGCCCGTGGCTACAACGGCTACGGCCTGGCGCTGGGCGACCTGATCCAGGAAGGCAACATCGGCCTGATGAAGGCGGTGAAGCGCTTCGACCCGGACATGGGCGTGCGCCTGGTGTCCTTCGCGGTGCACTGGATCCGTGCGGAAATGCACGAGTTCATCCTGAAGAACTGGCGCATCGTCAAGGTCGCCACGACCAAGGCGCAGCGCAAGCTGTTCTTCAACCTGCGCAAGTCCAAGACGCGCCTGGGCTGGATGAACGCGGCCGAAGTCAGCGCGGTCGCCAAGGACCTGAACGTGTCCGAGCGCGAAGTGCTGGAAATGGAATCGCGCCTGTCCGGTCGCGACATCGGTTTCGACGCGTCCAGCGATGACGACGACGACCATGCGCCGCCGTCGCCGGCCGCGTATCTGATGGCCAATGACGAAGATCCGTCGATGGCCTACGAGCGCGCCGACAGCGAAGACAACCAGCTGCAGCTGCTGCGCGAAGGCCTGGCCGAGCTGGATGCACGTTCGCGCGACATCATCCGCCGTCGCTGGCTGGACGCGGACAGCAAGGTGACGCTGCAGGAACTGGCTGACGAATACGGCGTTTCCGCCGAACGTATCCGTCAGGTCGAAGCAAACGCGCTGAAGAAGATGAAGGCGCTGTTTACCGCGTAACGCGGGCTGCACGGTGTTGCATTGAAAAGCCCGGCCAATGCCGGGCTTTTTTGTGTACTGGCCTTTCCAGCATCAAAGCGCAGAGCGCCTCAACCGCGTTCGCGCACCACGGCGCGCCAGCCGATGTCGTTGCGATGGAACTCGTTGGCCCACGTCACCGCCGCCACACCTGCGTAGGCATTGGCCTGCGCGTCGCCCACGCTGTCGCCCAGCGCCGCCACGCAGAGCACCCGGCCGCCCGCGCTGAGCACCTGGCCCTGCGCGTCAAGCGTCGTGCCGGCATGGAACACCTTGGCCGTCGAAGGCACCTGATCCAGCCCGTGGATCACATCGCCGGTGATCGGTGCCTCGGGGTAGGGCGCAGCCGCCATCACCACGCCCAGCGACGGGCGCGGGTCCCACTGGGCCTGCACGGCGTCCAGGCGCGCATCGATGGCCGCTTCGACCAGATCCACCAGGTCCGACTGCAGGCGCAGCATCACCGGCTGCGTTTCCGGATCGCCGAAGCGGACGTTGAATTCGATCACCTTCGGCGCGCCGCCGGCATCGATCATCAGCCCGGCATAGAGGAAGCCGGTGAACGGAATGCCGTCGGTGATCATGCCCTGTACGGTCGGGTTGACCACCTCGCGCATCACCCGCGCATGCACCTCGTCGGTGACCACCGGTGCCGGCGAATAGGCACCCATGCCGCCGGTGTTCGGGCCGGTATCGCCGTCGCCCACGCGCTTGTGGTCCTGCGAGGTGGCCATCGGCAATGCGGTGCGGCCGTCCACCATCGAGATGAAGCTGGCTTCCTCGCCATCGAGGAACTCCTCGATCACCACGCGGGCACCGGCATCGCCGAAGGCGTTGCCCGAGAGCATGTCGCGCACCGCGTCTTCGGCCTCGGCCAGGGTCATCGCCACGATCACGCCCTTGCCGGCGGCCAAGCCGTCGGCCTTGACCACGATCGGCGCGCCCTTTTCGCGGAGATAGGCCAGGGCCGGCTCCACCTCGGTGTGCACCGCATAGAAGGAGGTCGGAATGCCGTGGCGGGCCAGGAAGTCCTTGGCGTACGCCTTGCTGCCTTCCAGCTGCGCGGCGGCGGCGGTGGGCCCGAAGATGCGGTGACCCGCCGCGCGGAAGCGGTCGACCACGCCGGCCACGAGCGGTACTTCGGGGCCGACCACGGTCAGCGCCACGCCCTCGGCGGCGGCCAGCGCGAGCAGGCCGTCCAGGTCGGTGACCTTGACCGGCACGTTGCGGCACTTGGTTTCGGTGGCGGTACCGGCATTGCCGGGGGCGACCAGCACTTCGGTCACCTTCGTCGACTGGGCCAGCTTCCAGGCCAGGGCGTGTTCACGGCCGCCAGCGCCGATGACCAGGATCTTCAATGCACTTCTCGCGTAAGGGGGGGCAGACCGGCGATTTTACGCGGTGCCGGTGCCGGGTGCATGGCACGGTCGCCCGGACACGCGCCGGTCAGCTGCCGCCGCAGTCGTTCCGCTGCAGCGCCTCGGGCACCTGGTAGGCCCGCGTTGCCGGGTCGAACATCAACTGGTGGAACTCATGCGCCGCCCCGGCGCAGTCCTGGCCGCGGCCACGCACGGTGATCGGCCAGTAGCCGTCCACGGGCGCCTGCTGCTCCACCGTCGTGTTGAAGTCGATGTTGAAGACCGTGCCGTCGCAGTCGTCCGGATCGCTGTCGCAGTCGTAGCGGGTCAGGTTGTCGAGATGGTCGCGGTAGCGGGCCACCTCGCGCAGGCGGTTGCTGTGCAGGGCGACGTAGCTGCGGTCGACCAGCGAACCGCCGCGGCCATTCCAGCGCTGGGTGAGGTGGAAGGCGGGGCGCTGCGGCCCCAGCGTTGCGACCTGCACCGTACCGGGAACGCCATCGCTGCCGGCGTTGACCTGCAGGCGCTGGTCCACCACCAGCAGCGGCCACGGCTGGCTGTCGCCGGCGACGCCGCGCTCGCCGTCGCGCAGTACGAACAGGTCGACCCGTCCCGGTTCGACGGTCGCCGCATCCTCGATGGTCTGGCAGACCGCCAGCAGGGTGTGGGCCTGGTCATCGACCGTCACGTTGTGGCGGGCGCAGACCGCGCGCTCCACCGGCCGCATCGCCACCACCTCGGTGTCTTCCCAGCGGTCCTTCCAGGCGCCGTCCAGGCGCGCCCTGGCGCCATAGCGCTGGTGCAGGAAGGTCAGCAGGCGCGCGTCGGCATCGCCGCCGGCCATCACCGTCTCCACGATCGGGGCGGTGGTATCCAGCCGGGGTTTCGCCGTTTCCTGCACGGCCGGCACCTCCTTGCCGCACCCGGCCAGCAGGGCCACCGCCAGCGCGATGCAGGCGGGTGGAGCAGTGCGGTGGATGCCGGTTGTTGTCATGGTCATGGTGACGTCATCAGGAGAGGGCGCTGCCCTGCAGCGTAGTACCTACTCGCGGCAGTGTTCGCGCAGCAACGCGTCCGGGATCGGGTAGGCGCCTTTGGCCGGGTCGTACACCAGGCGGTAGTGCTCGTCGGTGGGGCCGGTGCATTCGGGTCCCTGGCCACGCACATCCAGCGCCGCGTAGCCGTCCTGCAGTGCCTGCATGTCCGCCGTCACGCTGAAATCGATGTTGAACAGCCGGTTGCCGCAGGCGGTCGGGTCTTCGTCGCAGTCGTACGCGCTGTCGTTGTCGATGTGGTCGCGGAAGCTGGCGACCGGGGTGAGGCGGGTGTCGTGCAGGGCGACGTAGGTGCGCGATACCAGCGAATAGCCCTGCCCGTACCAGCCATCGGTGATGCGGAACGCCGGCCGCTCGGGCCCCAGCGTATCGATCGCCACGGTGCCGGGCATGCCGCGCATGCCCGAGTACATCAACAGGTGCTCGGCCACCCGCACCAGCGGGCGGGAAGCGGTACCAGGCGCCGCCTCGCCATCGCGCAGGACGTACAGGTCGATCCGTCCCGGTTCGACGCTGGCCGCGTCTTCGAGGGTCTGGCAGACCGCCACGAGATGATGCGGCTGCCCGGTCACTGCCACCGTCTGCCGGGCGCACAGGCGACGCTCCACCGGGCGCGTGGCGTCCTGGTCGGGGTCGTCCCACTGGTCCTTCCACGCCGTGTCCAGCGTGGCCTTGGGGCCGTAGCGGTCGTGCAGGAAGGCGAGCAGGCGTTGATCGTCGTCGACCGGCTCGGCAGGCGCCGGTGTGGCCGCTGCGTGGCTGTCGAGCCGACGCGCCGGTTTGCCCGGATCGGCCGGCGTGGCATCACCACAGCCGGCCAGCAGTACCGTCAGCGCCGCACCCAGCCAGGGGCGGGGGGCGCGGCGGTCGACATTCCCTGTCGTGGTCATCGTGACGTCAGTGGCGGAAGTGGCGCACGCCGGTGAACACCATCGCCAGGCCGTGCTCGTCGGCTGCGGCGATCACCTCGTTGTCGCGCATCGAGCCGCCCGGCTGGATCACCGCCTTGATGCCGGCGGCCGCAGCGGCATCGATGCCGTCGCGGAACGGGAAGAAGGCATCGGAGGCCATCACCGACCCGTCCACCACCAGGTTCGCATCGGCCGCCTTGATGCCGGCGATGCGGGCCGAGTAGACCCGGCTCATCTGGCCGGCGCCGACACCGATGGTGCGGTTGTCCTTGGCGTAGACGATGGCGTTGGACTTGACGAACTTGGCCACCTTCCAGGCAAACAGCAGGTCGGCAAACTGCTTGTCGGTGGGCGCGAGCTTGCTGACCACGGTCAGCTCATCGCGCGCCATGCCGCGGTTGTCGGCGCTCTGCACCAGCAGGCCCGAGCCGATGCGCTTGGTGTCGTAGTTGTTGCGGCCATCGCCATGCGGAATGCGCAGCACGCGCACGTTGGCCTTCTTCTGCGCGTACTCGAGCGCGGCCGGTTCGTAGTCCGGGGCGATCAGCACTTCGACGAACTGGCGGTCCAGGATCACCTTGGCAGTGGCAGCGTCGAGCGGTCGGTTGAAGGCGATGATGCCGCCGAACGCGCTGGTCGGATCGGTCGCGTAGGCCAGCTCGTAGGCATCGCCGTTGCCGGCGCCCACAGCCACGCCGCACGGGTTGGCGTGCTTGACGATCACGCAGGCCGGCGCGTCGAACTGACGCACGCATTCCCACGCGGCATCGGCATCGGCCAGGTTGTTGTAGCTCAGTTCCTTGCCCTGCAGCTGCTGGAAGGTGGCCAGCGTGCCCGGCACCGGGTGCAGGTCGCGGTAGAACGCGCCGCTCTGGTGCGGATTCTCGCCGTAGCGCAGGTCCATCACCTTCACGAAACTGCTGTTCATCTGCGCCGGGAACTCGGTGCGCACCGGCACGGCCGCCTCGGTGCTGGCCACGGCGGACAGATAGTTGCTGATGGCCGCATCGTACTGGGCCACGCGGTTGAACGCGGCTACGGACAAGGCAAAACGCTTGCCGGCCGACAACCGGCCTTCGTGGGCGTCCAGCTCGGCAAGCAGCTCGGCGTACTGCGACGGATCGGTCGCCACCGCGACGCGCGCGAAGTTCTTGGCTGCCGAACGCAGCATCGCCGGGCCACCGATGTCGATGTTCTCCACCGCCTCGTCGAGCGTGCAGCCGGCCTTGGCGGTCACCGCCTCGAACGGATACAGGTTCAACACCAGCAGGTCGATCGCGTCGATGCCGTGTTCGGCCATCACGGCCTCGTCCAGCCCGGCGCGGCCGAGCAGGCCGCCGTGGACCCGCGGATGCAGGGTCTTGACCCGGCCATCCATCATTTCCGGGAAGCCGGTGACATCGGCCACGTCCTTGACGGCCAGGCCGGCGTCGCGGATCGCCTTGGCGGTGCCGCCGGTCGACAGCAGCTCGACGTTGCGGGCGGCGAGGGCGCGGGCCAGGTCGATCAGGCCGGTTTTGTCGGAAACGGACAGCAGGGCCCGGCGCACGGGCAGCAGATCGGAACTCATGGGGGCAGGAGATCGAAGCGGAGCGGGTGCATATTGTAGGCTCCCCGGCATCCGCCATGAACCACAGGACAGGGAATCGTGTCGATCTATGCGTTGAAGGGACGCTTCCAGGCCCTGCTGCGGCCCGCCGTAGCCGGCCTGTACCGGGCCGGGGTCACCGCCAACGTGGTCACGCTGGCGGCGGCGGTGGTCTCGCTGGCCGTGGCCGCCGCCGTGTACGTGTGGGGCCCGTCGCAGCCAATGGGGTATCTGGCGCTGCCGGTGTGGATGCTGCTGCGCATGGCGCTCAATGCCGTGGATGGCATGCTTGCCCGCGAATTCGGGCAGCAGTCGCGGCTGGGTGCCTATCTCAATGAACTCTGCGACGTCATCGCCGACGCGGCGCTGTATCTGTCGCTGCTGAGTCTGCCCGGGGTAGCCTCCGCTGCCCTGTGGACATTGGCGTGGCTGGCGGCGGTTTGCGAGTACGCTGGCGTCCTGGGCCTGATGGTGGGGGCAAGCCGTCGCTATGACGGTCCAATGGGCAAAAGCGATCGCGCGTTCGTGATCGGCATGACAGGATTGTTGTTGGCCCTGGGCTGGATCGCAGCGCCAGGGGTGACCTGGATCGCGTGGGCAGCGGCCGCCTTGTGCGCGTGGACCACGCTGCGCCGGGTAAGGACAGGATTGGCGGAGGCCGGCTGACCCAGCCGGCAGCCGATCAACGGCGGATTCCGCCGGATGCACAACGGAGTGATGCATGCGCGCACAGCAACACCTGCAGTTCCACAGTTTCGATGCACAGCCGCTGTTCTACCGGCATTGGCCCGCCACCGACCCGACTCCGGCCTCACCCCGGCGCGCGCTGGTGCTGCTGCATCGCGGGCACGAGCATTCCGGGCGCGTGGCGCACCTGGTGGACGAGCTGGACCTGCCCGGGATGGACGTCTTCGCCTGGGATGCCCGCGGCAACGGCCAGTCGCCTGGTGCACGCGGCGATGCGCCCGGCTTCGACGCGCTGGTGCGTGACCTGGACAGCTTCATCGCGCACCTGCACGACCATCACGGCATCGCCGTGGAAGACATCGCCATCATCGCCCAGAGCGTGGGCGCGGTCGTCGCCGCGACCTGGGTTCACGACCATGCGCCGCCGCTGCGTGCGCTGGTGCTCGCCTCGCCGGCATTCAAGGTGAAGCTGTACGTGCCGTTCGCGCGCCCCGGGCTGGCGCTGATGCAGAAACTGCGCGGCAACTTCTTCGTCAACAGTTACGTCAAGCCGCAGTGGCTCACCCACGATCCGGAACGGGTGGCCAGCTACCGCACCGACCCGCTGATCACCCGGCCGATTTCGGTGCGCGTGCTGCTGGGGCTCTACGAAGCGGCCGACCGCGTGGTCGGCGACGCACAGGCAATCACCGTGCCGACCCAGCTGCTGGTTTCGGGCGCGGATTTCGTGGTCCATCGCGCGCCGCAGGACCGCTTCTACGAGCGCCTGCGTTCACCGATCAAAGAGCGCCACCTGCTGCCCGGCTTCTTCCATGACACCCTCGGCGAGCGCGACCGCGCCCCGGCCGTGGCCGCCATCCGCCGCTTCATCGGCGAGCGCTTCGCCGCGCCGCTGGTACGGCCCAGCCTGCGCAACGCGCATCGCCACGGCCCCACCTTCGATGAGGCCGAGGTGCTGGCGTGGCCCCCGCAGCGCAACAGCCTGAAGGATCTGTACTGGCGCTTCACCCGCGCCGGCCTGCGCGTTGGCGGGCGCCTGTCCGAGGGCATCGCGCTGGGCCTGGAGACCGGCTTCGATTCGGGCAGCACGCTGGACTACATCTACCGCGACCAGGCACGCGGGCGCGGTCCGCTGGGCCGGTTCGTGGATCGCAACTACCTCGACGCCATCGGCTGGCGCGGCATCCGCGTGCGCCGCACCCACGTGCGCGAGCTGCTGCAGCTGGCGGCGCTGCGCCTGCGTGGCGAAGGCCGGCCGGTGCGCGTGCTCGACGTGGCCGCCGGCCACGGGCGCTATGATCTGGATGCACTGGCCCAGGGCGAACAGCGCGCCGATGCGATCCTGCTGCGCGATTTCAGCGAGCGAAACGTGGTTGAAGGCCGCGCGCTGATCGAGGCGTTCGGCGCGGCCGACATCGCCCGCTTCGAGCAGGGCGATGCCTTCGATGCCGATGCGCTGGCCGCGCTGCCGGACACGCCGACGCTGTCGATCGTGTCGGGCCTGTATGAACTGTTCGCCGACAACGACGCGGTGGCGCGCTCGCTGCAGGGCATCGCTGCCGCCATGCGCGAGGGCGGCTACCTCGTGTACACCGGTCAGCCGTGGCACCCGCAACTGGAGTTCATCGCCCGCGCGCTGACCAGCCACCGTGCAGGCGCGGCCTGGGTGATGCGCCGCCGCACCCAGCAGGAGATGGACGAACTGGTGCGCCTGGCCGGATTCGAGAAGGTCACCCAGCGCATCGACCGCTTCGGCATCTTCACCGTGTCGCTGGCGCGCCGGGTGGGCCATGACTGAGGGCGGGCGTCCCTGGCGGCGCGCGCTGCTGTGGCTGGCCCTGCTGGGGCCGTTCTTCTTCCTCAGCTATGGCTTCGCCAATGCGATGGCCGCGCGCCTGCCGTTCGTGCCGTCGATCGTGTTCGACTGGGAAGCGCGCATTCCGTTCCAGGCCTGGACCATCGTCCCCTACTGGTCCATCGACCTGTTCTACGTGGCGTCCTTCTTCGTCTGCACCCAGCGCGCCGAGCTGGACGCGCACGCGCGCCGGCTGCTGACCGCGCAGCTGCTGTCGGTGGCGTGCTTCCTGCTGTGGCCCCTGCGCTTCAGCCTGGAGCGGCCCGACACCGGTGGCGTGTTCGGCTGGTTGTTCGATGTGCTGCTGGGCTTTGACAAGCCGTTCAACCAGGCGCCGTCGCTGCACATCGTGCTGCTGGTGGTGCTGTGGGTTCGCTTCCAGCAGCACCTGCACGGTCTGTGGCGGACCGCGCTGCATGTCTGGTTCGCATTGATCGGGCTGTCGGTGCTGACCACCTGGCAGCATCACTTCATCGACGTGCCCACCGGCGTGGCGGTGGGCTGGCTGTGCGTGTGGCTGTGGCCGCTGCAGGGGGCGTCACCGCTGCGGCACTGGCAGTGGGCACGCGAGCCCACGCGCTGGCGGCTGGCCGTGCTGTACCTGGCCGGCAGCGCCGGCTGTGCGGCCCTGGCGTGGGCCGTGGGCGGGTGGGCGATGTGGCTGGCGTGGCCGGCCCTGTCGCTGCTGCTGGTGGCGCTGGCGTACGCCGGCCTGGGGATCGCCGTGTTCCAGAAGCAGGAGGACGGGCGGCTGAGCATGGCCGCGACCTGGCTGCTGGCGCCGTACCTGGGTGCCGCCTGGCTCAATGCGCGCTGGTGGACACGACGCGCGCCGCAGCCACAGCTGGTGATCGACGGGGTGTGGCTGGGCCGGCTGCCGGACGCGGATGCCACGCTGACGGTGGCAACCGTGGTGGATGTGTGCGCCGAGCTGCCGTTCCGCACGCGGGTGCGGCATTACCGCAGCGTGCCGATGCTCGATCTGGCCACGCCATCGCCGGCCGCGCTGCGTCAGGCCGCCGATGCCATCGCGCATGGCCGCCGGCGCGGCGAGGTGCTGGTGTGCTGCGCACTGGGCTATTCGCGCAGCGCCGCTGCCGTGGCCACCTGGCTGTGCCGCAGCGGCCATACCGCCAGCGCCGATGCCGCCATCACCCTGCTGGCACAGGACTGCCCGCGGATCGTGCTGCACGCACGCCACCGCCGGGCGATTGAACAGGCGGTGCGCGAGGGCGCCGCCAATGGGCAGACACAGGTGAATGCATGAGCATGCTGTTCCAACTGCGGGTGATGACCGCCGTACTGCGCCAGGCACGCCTGGCGGCGGTGATATCCACCCTGCTGGCTGCCGCCGCGCTGCTGCTGGCAAGCGTGTCGTCGGCCCCTGGCCTGGTGGCCATGACACTGGCGCTGGCCTCGCTGCTGGCTGCGGGGGTGCAGGCGTATTACGCCGCCCGCGTCGGTTTCGATGCGGCGCTGCTGGAGGCCATGCAGGCCTGCCATCCGGATGCCGCCCCCGGTGTGATCGACGATGTCCTGCAGAAGCTGGGCCTGCGTGACGCGTCGGCGACCAGCCGCGGCTGGCAGGCACGCTGGCAGGGCATGCGCCGGCTGATGCGCTGGCAGCTGCTCGCGCTCGGCGCGCAGGCGGTGCTGCTGCTGGCGGCACACCTGTGCCGGTGGGTGCCGTGGTGATCGCCGACCTGATCGCCCGCGGCTGCAGTGGCGCGATCCGCACGCTGACCGGCGCGCGGGCGTTGTGGCAGGGCTGTGCGCCGTCGAGCGACCACCGCGTGTACTACGGCAACCACGCCAGTCACGGTGACTTCGTGCTGATCTGGTCGGCGCTGCCGATCACGCTGCGCCGCCAGGTGCGGCCGGTGGCCGCGGCCGACTACTGGCAGCGCGATGCCCTGCGCCGCTACCTGATCCATGCCGTGTTCAACGGCGTGCTGATCGAGCGCGATGCGGCCAAGCGCGAGCACGACCCCATCGCCTGTCTGTGCCAGGCGGTGGACGAGGGCAACTCGCTGATCCTGTTCCCCGAGGGTACCCGCAACACCGACGAGGGCGTGCTGCCGTTCAAGAGCGGCATCTACCATCTGGCGCGGCAACGCCCGGAGCTGGAGTTCGTGCCGGTGTGGATCGACAACCTCAAGCGGGTGATGCCCAAGGGCCGCTGGCTGCCGTTGCCGCTGCTGTGCACCACTACGTTCGGCGAACCGCTGCGGCTGAAGGCCGACGAAGACAAGGACCGCTTCCTGGAGCGGGCCCGGCTGTCGCTGCTCGCGTTGGACCCGCAGCCACGCAGGCACCGCGCATGACCGTGTTCCAGGTGTTGTCCACCGACGTGGCCCAGCTGTCCACGCACGCGCAGACCCGGCTGCTGTTTGCCGGCATCGCCGCCGTGCTGGTGGTGGCCACGGTGATCGCCGAGACCCTGCGCTGGCGTGCGCGGCATGCGCCCAGCCCGGTGCTGGCCAACCTGGTCTCGCGCATCCGCGCCTGGTGGGTGATGGCCGCCGTGGTGGCGCTGGCGTTCTTCTTCGGGCGTACCGGCGTGGTGGTGCTGTTCGCGGTGGTGTCGCTGTTCGCCCTGCGCGAGTTCATCACCCTTACGCCGACCCGGGCCGGCGACTACTACGCGCTGCTGGCGGCGTTCTACATCGTGCTGCCTTGGCAGTACTGGCTGGTGTGGACCGACTGGTACGGCCTGTACACGCTGCTGATCCCGGTCTATGCGTTCCTGTTCCTGCCGATCCTGGCCACCATCGGTGGCGACACCACCGACTACCTGGAGCGCACGTCCAAGGTGCAGTGGGGCCTGATGATCTGCGTGTTCTGCATTTCCCACGTGCCGGCGCTGCTGAACCTGCGCCTGGCCGGTGTGGAACCGGCGCGCAACCTGCTGCTGTTCGCCTTCCTGGTGATCGTGGTGCAGTCCTCGGATGTGCTGCAGTACGTGTGGGGCAAGCTGATCGGGCGGCGGTTGATCGCGCCGAAGCTGTCGCCGTCCAAGACCGTGGAGGGGTTCATCGGCGGGGTACTGTCGGCCAGCGCGCTGGGCGCGGCACTGTGCTGGCTGACCCCGTTCACGCCGTGGCAGGCGTTCGGCATGTCGCTGGTGGTCAACCTGATGGGCTTCTGGGGCGGCCTGGTGATGTCGGCGATCAAACGCGACCGCGGCATCAAGGACTGGGGCCACATGATCGAGGGCCACGGCGGCATGCTCGACCGGCTGGATTCGGTGTGCTTCGCCGCGCCGGTGTTCTTCCACCTGGTGCGGTACTTCTGGAGCGGTTGATCCGCGTACCGGCCACGGGTCGGTATCCGCCGCGAGAGACGGATCGACACCGGCTCAGGTGGTGATGCCGTATTCCTTGAGCTTCTTGCGCAGTGTGGCGCGGTGGATGCCCAGCATCGCAGCGGCGCGGCTCTGGTTGCCTTCGCAGTGGTTGAGCACCTCCACGAACAGCGGAATCTCCATTTCACGCAGGACGATCTCGTAGACATCGTCGGCATCACAGCCATCCAGGTCCCGCAGGTACCGCCTCACCGACTGGGCTACATGTTCGCGCAGCGGTGGCTTGGGAGCGCCACGACTGGTGTCAGGACGAGGAAGGACAGCGTTCAAGGAGGATCCCGATGCAGGAGCCGGGGCGGACAACAGCCCTCGGCGGAATGATGATGGGGCCAGTCTACCGTGTGCGCCCGCAGGCTGCCACGCCGAACCGGACGAACGGCAGGGTCACAGGAACTCGAATGTGAATGCGACGGTCGATGCCGCAGGCTCGCGGACACGGAAGGCGATGCGCGCGCTCTGTCCCGGCTCCAGCACGTGGCCGCTGGCGTTGGCGGCGCCCAGGTAGTCGGCCGGCGCGAACTCGCCGGTGCCGATCAGGCGGCCATCGGCATCGGACAGCGACAGACGCAGCGCAGGCCATGCCTGTGCCCAGCGCGCATCGTTGCGGAAGCTGGCCTGCACCTGCAGCGCACCCGGTTGTCCGGGTACAGGGCGGACATCGCGGCTGATCATGCTGAACGCTGCCGGTTCGCGCCACGCCGGCAACGTACAGCGCAGCACGCTGCACAGGCCGGCGATCCACGGGCGCGTACCGGCATCGGCGGCCAACCGGGCGCGGTCGGCCACCGCGATCTGCAACAGCAGCAGCACACCAAGGCCGGCGACCAGGCCCCATTGCCAGCGCGGCGTACGCAGGCGCGCACGGGGCGCCTGCAGGAAGCTCGGTGCGGTGGCGAGCGGCGCATCGTCGGCGCTCGCACCGGCCGTCAGCGCGTCGTCAGCCGGTGTCGCATCGGCCTCAACAACGGGCTCCGCGTCGGTCTCCGCATCGACCTCGGCGGGCGGTATCGCGATCTGCGGCAATGCGTCGCCCCACGGCGTGTCGCCGGTGCTGGCGGCGGTGTCGTCATCGGCACGACCATCAGCCGGCGCCGGCGGAAGGCGGTCGTCCACGGGCGCGGCGTCCTGCGCAGGGCGCAGGAAGGTGGCAAGCGGACGTCGCGGAGGCTGCGTGGGCTCGGACATGGGCGCGGGACCGGGCGAAGGACGCCTTATTCAAGCACGGCGGGTGCCGGTGATGCGCATCCAGTCCTCGTCCTGGGCCACTTCCAGCGCCTCGAACCACGGCGCGTAACGCTCCAGCAGTTCGCCTTCCTGGCCGTGCAGGATGCCCGACAGCGCAATGCGGCCACCGGGCGCGACGCGCGCAGCCAGCACCTCGGCCAGGGCGTCCAGTGCCGAGGCCAGAATGTTGGCCACCACCACCGGGTAGGTGGCCGGCGGTTCGTCGGCCGGCAGGTACACCGCGATGCGGTCCTGGAGGCCGTTGCGCTCGGCGTTGTCGCCGGTGGCGATCACGGCCTGCGGATCGTTGTCCACGCCCACGGCGCGGGCGGCGCCGAGTTTCAGTGCGGCCAGCGCTAGGATCCCCGAGCCGCAGCCGAAGTCGAGCACGGTCTGGCCATCCAGCGCGCCCTCGGCGGCCAGACCGTCGAGCCAACGCAGGCACAGCGCGGTGGTCGGGTGGGTGCCCGAGCCGAAGGCCAGGCCCGGGTCCAGCCGCACCACGGCCGCGTCGTCGGCCTGCGCCGCCTCGGGCAGGTCATGGTTCCAGGGCACGATCCAGGTGCGCTCGCCGAACGCCATCGGCTGGAACTGGTCCAGCCAGGCGCGTTCCCAGTCTTCGTCCTGGACCGCACGGAAGCTGGCGTTGCCCCAGTCCAGACCCGGGTCGAACGCATCCAGCG
This sequence comes from Stenotrophomonas sp. NPDC077421, assembly GCF_049545505.1. NCBI lineage: Bacteria > Pseudomonadati > Pseudomonadota > Gammaproteobacteria > Lysobacterales > Lysobacteraceae > Stenotrophomonas > Stenotrophomonas sp. NPDC077421. The sequence continues at coordinate 275,775 of NZ_JBMWDP010000001.1, forward strand.
CGGCCAGCAGGGCCAGCGCGTTGGTATCGGCCGGGAACAGCGCGGTCAGCACCAGGTCGTTCCACAGCGGGGTCTCGCCCACGCCGGGTTCCAGGATGGCCTGCTCGTTGCTGGTGTCGGCGTCGGCATCGAGCAGGGTCACCGCCAGCGCACCGACGTCGTCCAGCGCATTCTCATAGCGGGGCTGCGTGGTTTCGGTGCAGCGGAGGGTGAGTTCCAGGAAGGGCATGGGGGCGAGGCCTGCGGAAAACCGTGCATGCTAGACCATTGCGCGCGGGCGGTCCCGGCGTGCCGATCGCGACGTCGTCTCCCGAGTGGCTGAGATGCTGGCCGGGTGCCGGTTCAGACAGCCGCCAATGCGCTTGCTAAACTGGTCATTCCGTTGTCGGCCACTGGCAGTCCCGGCGTTCGTTCATGGCGCTTGTTCCTACCCTGAAAACCTGGCTGCTGGTCGTGCCTGCCCTGGCGCTGCTCGGGGTGGTGGGCTATCGCGCGGGCGATCGGGTGCGGCATGCCGACCGTCCCGGCGCGGACATGATCGATGCGTCCGCATCGGCGTCGCCGTCGATCCCTGTCGAAGCGCGGCAGCTGGCGCGCCGCTTGCTGGTGAACGAACGCGGCAACGCGATCGCCTCCGGGCTGCCGCTGGACATCCGCGCCGACATCGAAGGCGATACCGATCTGTACGCCTACGCCCAGCGCCTGCAGCTGCAGGCCGCCAACGGCAACGCCGAGGCGGCATGGATGGTCAGCCGGGTGTACGACTACTGCGCGCTGTATGCGATGGACCCCGGCGGTTACCAGCTGGACAACACCGTGCTGTCCGGGCTGGGCATGAAGGCCTCTGTCGGCATGGTGCAGGCGCGCGAACGCGTGGCACGCCGCTGCACGGGCTTTGTCAGCAGCGACAATCTCGGGCGCCAGTTGATTCTTGCCCAGCGCATGCGGGCGGCCAAGGCCGGCAACCTGGCTGCCGAAGCCTCGCTGTTCTCCGAAGGCAAGGCGCTGGATGATTCGCCGGGCTATCGGCGCGGGCTGGTCGAGCGGGTGCTCGATTCGCGCGACCCGGAAGCCTACATGGCCCTGGCCTCGGGCATGGGCCAACGTGCCAGCGGCGACGCGGCGCTGCAGGGCCTGGTGGCCGGGGACCAGTTCAGCGAACTGGCCTGGCGCCTGGCAGCCTGCGAGCTGGGCATGGCGTGCGGGCCGGACAGTGTGTTGATGAACAATTTCTGCGCGAACGGAGGGATTTGTTCGCAGGACGGTGGGCAGGACTTTGCCACTTTCGTGTATGACGCCGCGGTATCGCGGCAAGGTGCGGGGAAAATGAAAGCGTTGGTGGAACAGCTGATCAAGCAGAGGAAAGGGCGATGAACTACCGTCGATTCCTGCATGGCGCCAAGTTCTGGTTCTGGGTGGTGTTGTTTGTCGCCTACTCGGCTGGCGCAGTGGGCCTGGTGATGATCGATACCTACGATGATCGATACCGGAGCCTGTCCAAGGTGCAGTTGACCTCGGTGAAGGCCGACGCCGACGTGCGTCGCGCCGGTGCCAGCCAGGTGGCCGCGGTGTACCGCGCGCAGAGCGGCATGCCGTTCGCGTCGCTGCCGGCCGGCAGCACCTTCCAGGTGGTGTGGCCGGACGGCTCCACCGAAACGATGGTGATCATGGACCCGACCTCCTCGTTGGGCGTGGAACCGGTCAGGAACACCCAGATCACGGCCGCAGACCGCAGCCGTTGATGCCTGAGGGCGAGGGCGCGCCACGCCAGGGCGCCCAGCGTGTACACGCGCGCCTGGTGGTGCTGCCGGGCCTGGATGCCACCGGTACCCAGCACGGCGCGTTCACCGCTGCGATGCAGCGGCACGGCATCGACACCACGGTGATCGCCTATCCGGTGGATCGCGCGGTGGGCTACGACGTACTGGCCGATATCGTGCAGGCGGCTCTGCCCCGGGACGAGGACTATGTGCTGCTCGGCGAGTCGTTCTCCGGCCCGTTGGCCCTGAGGCTCGCCGCTGCACATCCGGCGCGTCTGCGCGGCCTGGTTCTTTCCACGACGTTCGCGCGCTCGCCCTGGTATGCGTGGCGTCGTCTGCAATCGCTTCTGTACTGGGCACCGGTACGCACGCTGCCGATGGGCGCGCTGTCCTGGCTGCTGCTGGGGCGCTGGAGCAGTGCCGCGCTGCGCGAAGCGCTGCGGGCTGCCCTGTCCCGCGTCCAGGCCGATGTGCTGCGCACGCGCGCGGTGGCCGCCCTGGGGGTCGATGTCGGCGCCTGCGCCGCTGCACTGCGCATACCAGCGCTGTGCCTGCATGCCGTTGATGACCGCCTGCTGCCGTCACGCTGCCAGCGCCACCTGTCCGCGCTGCTGCCGGCGCAGGACACCGTCTGGCTGGAGGGCCCGCACCTGCTGCTGCAGGCGCGCCCGGATGCCGCTGCCGAGGCGATCGCCACGTTCGTCGCCACCGTGTCCTGACGCGACGTTCTCCCGCGGCGCTCGGGTATCTGACGCATCGACGCGCCGCCTGCGGGGGGGGCTGCGGTGTTCTGGGCGGCGATCTTTGCCGGACGTTCAACCGCATGGACCCGGCCGATATGCAGACCCGTCTGCGCGCTGCACTGGAGAAGGCCGAGGCAGAGGCCAGGGCAGGCCGCCGACGATGCCTGCAGGCAACGGCGCACGCCGCGCTGTGGCGGCGGCCCGGAGACCAGGCAAACAAAAAGGCGGGGAGATCCCCGCCCTTCTGTGGTGTTGCATGACGCCGTCGATCAGGTCAACGCGATCGACTTGTTCTTGCGTTCGGCCAGGCGCTTTTCCAGATAGTGGATGTTCTGGCCACCGGCCTGGAAGCCCTTGTCGCGCATGATGCGCTGCTGCAGCGCGACGTTGGTCTTGATGCCGTCCACGACCAGTTCGCTCAGCGCCACGCGCATGCGCGCGATCGCGGTCTCGCGATCCGGGCCGTGCACGATCAGCTTGCCGATCATCGAGTCGTAGTTCGGCGGCACGCGGTAGCCACTGTAGATGTGGGTATCCACGCGCACGCCGGGGCCACCCGGCGGATGGAAGGCGGTGATCTGGCCCGGGCTCGGCACGAAGGTTTCGGCGTCTTCGGCGTTGATGCGGCACTCGATCGCGTGGCCGGTCAGCACCACGTCGCTCTGCTTGATGCTCAGCTTCTGGCCGGCGGCGATGCGCAGCTGCTCGCAGACCAGGTCGATGCCGGTCACCATCTCCGTCACCGGATGTTCCACCTGCACGCGGGTGTTCATTTCGATGAAGTAGAAACGGCCGTCTTCGTACAGGAACTCGAAGGTGCCCGCGCCGCGGTAGCCGATACGGATGCAGGCTTCCACGCAGACCTTGCCGATCTGCTCGCGCAGTTCAGTGGTGATGCCCGGTGCCGGTGCTTCTTCCACCACCTTCTGGTGGCGGCGCTGCATCGAGCAGTCGCGCTCGCCGAGGTGGATGGCGTTGCCCTGGCCATCGGCCAGCACCTGGATCTCCACGTGGCGCGGATTCTCCAGGAACTTCTCCATGTACACCTGGTCGTTGCTGAAAGCGGCCTTGGCTTCGGACTTGGTGGTCTCGATGGCGGCCTTCAACGAGGCCTCGGCATGCACCACGCGCATGCCGCGACCGCCACCGCCACCGGCTGCCTTGATGATGACCGGGTAGCCGATCTCACGGGCAATCTTGGTGTTGGCCACGATGTCGTCGCCCAGCGGGCCGCCCGAACCGGGCACGCACGGCACGCCGGCGGCCTTCATCGCGCGGATCGCTTCGACCTTGTCGCCCATCAGGCGGATGGTGTCGGCCTTGGGGCCGATGAAAATGAAGCCGGACTCTTCCACGCGCTCGGCAAAGTCGGCGTTCTCCGACAGGAAGCCGTAGCCCGGGTGGATGGCCTGGGCATCGGTGACTTCCGCCGCGGCGATCAGGGCCGGAATGTTGAGGTAGCTCTCCGAGGACGGCGCCGGACCGATGCAGACCGACTCGTCGGCCATCGCCACGTGCTTGAGATTGCGGTCGACCGTGGAATGCACGGCCACCGTGCGGATGCCCAGGGTGTGGCACGCGCGCAGGATGCGCAGCGCGATTTCCCCTCGGTTGGCAATAACGACTTTGTCGAGCATGGACGGATCCTTAGCCGATCACGAACAGCGGCTGGTCGAATTCGACCGGCTGGCCGTTTTCGCCCAGGATGGCGACGATGGTGCCGGAGACATCGGCCTCGATCGGGTTGAACATCTTCATCGCTTCGATGATGGCCAGCGTTTCGCCGGCCTTGACCTGCTGGCCGACGGTGACGAAGGCCGGCTTGTCCGGGGACGAGGAGGCGTAGAAGGTGCCGACCATCGGCGCGCGCAGCACGTGGCCGTCCGGCAGGGCGTTGCCCGGCTTGGCGGTGCCGCCGGTGGAGGCTTCGGTGGGCGACTGCATCGGCATGGCCGGCGCGGTCTGCTGGGCCGGGGCCTGGGCAGGCGCCATCATCATCTGCGGCTGGGCCTGGACCATGCCGTAGCCGGAGACCGGGGCGCGCGACAGACGCACGGACTCTTCGCCTTCCTTGATTTCGATTTCGGCGAGGTTCGACTCTTCCAGCAGGTCGATCAGCTTTTTGATTTTGCGGAGATCCATAGGGGCCTCTTGGTTCTTGATGTCAGGGGAGTGGGAAGCGCGGCGCGCTCGGGTCAAAGCAGTTCGTAGAAGTCGCGCAGCTGCCGGGTGCGGTCGCGCGCGTGAGTGGTCAGGCAGCGCAACTGCGCACCGTTGCGGGCGCTGCCGTCGGAATTGAGCGCGTACACCGCCTGGCAGTCGTGGTCGCGCAGCTGCACCCACGCCCGCTGTGCCACCACCAGCTGCTGCTCGGCGGTGCCACAGTAGCTGCAGGTGCCGCCGTTTTCGGGGGTGCGCAGCTGGCGGCGCGCCTGCGCGTATACCGAGTTGAGCGTGACGTCGGCGGCGGCCGCCACGTCCGAGGCGCACAGGTCGTGCTCCATCGTGGTGACCGGGTGCGCGCAGTCGATGCCTTCGTCCTCGCGGTCGGCGGCGGCGGCACCGGCGCACAGGCCGGCTGACAGCGCCACACAGGCAAGAGCGCGCAGCGGCAGCATCAGGCGCCGGCGTCCTGCAGCCGCACCAGCGCCGCATCCATCGCATAGCGATAGCTGTCCGCGCCGAACCCGCAGATCACCCCGACCGCCTTGTCGCTGAAATAGCTGTGCTGGCGGAACGGCTCGCGGGCATGCGGGTTGGACAGGTGGATCTCGATGAACGGCACGTCCACCGCCGCCAGCGCATCGCGCAGGGCGACCGAGGTATGCGTGAACGCGGCCGGGTTGATCAGGATGAAGGCGGTGCCATCGGTACGGGCGGCCTGCATCCGGTCCACCAGCACGTGCTCGGCATTGGACTGCAGGGCATCCAGCGCGTGCCCGGCGGCCTGCGCCTGGGCCAGCAGGGCCTGGTCGATCTGCGCCAGCGTGGTGTGCCCATACACCCCCGGCTCGCGGGTACCGAGCAGGTTGAGGTTGGGGCCATGCAGGACCAGCAGTTTCGCCATGAGTGCCGAACGACGGGAAAGGGCGGCAGTCTGGCGGAACCGGCTGATCGTGTCCAGTTCGGCGAAGTTGCGCGTGTTTCAATCGAGCGTTTGAATTACGCGGAGAGGATTGGCCGGCGGGAGATCGGACACCTGAACCTTTTGAAACGCGTGACAGGCCGCAGGCGGTAAACGGCAACGGCCGGCTCAACGGGCCAGCGCCAGCGAGCCGATCAGGAACGCCGCCCAGACCGGGGCGATGCCGACTGCCCAGGCCAGCACCCGGCGTGGCGTGGCATGCCGGCTTGCCGCCACCGCCAGTGCGAATGGCGGCAGCAGCACGCCCAGTTCAATGATCAGGTTGCGCCACAGGTAGTAGTTGCCCGCGGACAGTGCGCCGGCGCTGGGGAGCACGCCAACCGGTACGGCGACCTGCGCGCCAATGGGCCAGAGCAGGGGCACCGGGTGCGCCCCGACCAGCAGGTCCATGAGCGGATGGGACAGACTGGCGGCCAGCAGCCAGGCGATGGGCAGGCGGGCGGATGGCGGCCGGCGCGTGAGCCGGTGCACCAGCAGGCTGGCCACCAGCGCGAAGAGCAGGCTGTGCGTGATCCGTGGCGAGGCGGCGTAGCCGAGGAGCCACACCGCCAGGTAGTCCAGATCGGGGCAGACGGCCAGAAAAGCGAACGGGACCACTGCCCAGCGCGACGGCGCGCACGCCCAGCGGTTGCAGCACAGATAGGCGGTGATGCCGGCGGCCGCGTGGCCCGCGATGGAAGACACAGAAACCCCTCCGAGGTGCAGGCGCCCAGACTGCACCCGGCGCATGAGGCCACGATGGGGAGCATGTGTGGCGGGGATGAAGCCGCGCGACGGAAACAGCGTTCCGCTGACAGCACTGGTCCCGTGCAGGTCCGATGTTACGTTTGGTAGGTAACGTCATCCAAGGATTACTCCCATGCACAGCCTTATCGTCGTCGCCCACCCCAACCCTCATTCACTCACCCATGCCGTGGCCAGCCGCATCGGCGATGCCGTTCTTGCAGCCGGCACCGGCCATACCGTGGAAATCGCCGATCTTGCCGCGGAGGGTTTCGACCCCCGCTTCAATCCGGCCGACAACGCGCTCTTCCATCAGACGGCGGCCGCGCCGGCCGATGTGGCCGCCGAACATGCGCGCCTTGATCGCGCCGACGTGCTGGTGCTGGTCTATCCGCTGTACTGGTGGTCGTTCCCGGCGCTGCTGAAGGGCTGGGTCGACCGTGTGTTCACCCAGGGCTGGGCTTACGCCGACACCCCCGATGGCAAGGTGACCAAGAAGCTGCAGCGTCTGCAGGTGCATCTGGTGGGGCTGGGCGGTGCCGGTGCGGAGATGATCGAGCGACGCGGTTACGGGGCGGCGATGAAGACGCAGATCGACATGGGCATCTTCGACTACTGCGGCGCGCAGGTGCTGTCGTCCACGCTGCTGCTCGAGTCCGACAGCGGCGCCGCCGAGGCGCACCTGCGTACTGCGGCCGACATCGGACGTACCATTGGGGTGTCCGCCGCCGCCTGAACCCCCACCGCGATGCCTGCACGCCCTGAGCCCCGCCGCCGCCTGCCGCGTGAACAACGCGCCCGCCAGCTGCTCGACGTGGCGTGGGCACTGGTTGGCGCCGAAGGCACCGATGCGCTCTCGCTGGGGCGGTTGGCCGAGGCGGCGGGCGTCACCAAGCCGGTGGCGTACGACCACTTCGTGACGCGCAATGGTCTGCTGGCCGCGCTCTACCAGGACTACGACGTGCGCCAGACCGCCGTTTTCGACGAGCGCATCGGCGCGGCGAAGGTGCAGTTGAAGGACCGCGCGCATGCCATTGCGGGTGGCTACATCGATTGCGTGCTGTCACAGGGCAGCGAAATCCAGGGCATTCTCGCCGCGCTGGCCGGCTCGCCGGAACTGCTGCAGGTGAAGCGGCGCTACCAGCAGGACTTCATTGCCAAGTGCGCGGGGTGGCTCGGCGGCTTCGCGCCCGAGGGGAGCGTGCCGGAAGCCGGTTTCTGGGCCATCCTGGGCGCCGCCGAGTCGCTGTCCGACGCGGTTGTGGCCGGGCGGGTGGCGCAGCCGGCCGCCGAAGCAGAGCTGGAGCATCTGATCGTCGCCACGGTGCGACGCGGGCGCTAGCGCCGCGTTGTGCCGGTGTGGCACCCCCGCGCGCGCTGAACTACCCTGAGCCGCAGCACCATCCATCACGTTTTCAGGGAGATGCGCGCGGATCATGGCAAGGATGTCGAGCGTAGGCCGGTCAGGAAAGCGCGCGCGTCATCGGTATGCGGGCATGGTATGCGCTGCCGCCGTCCTTGCCGGGCTGGGCGTGCCTGCGTTCCCGGCCCGCGCACAGGTTCCACCCAGCGGGATCGAGGTGGCCGTGCAACGTATCGCGGCGATCGCGGATGCACCGGCAGCGGCGCGCGCCGCCCGGCGGCTGTGGGGCGTGCCGCTGGATGCGCCAGTGATCGTGCATGACCGGACCTCGGCCACGAGCTGGCGTCGCGACCCGGCGACAGGCGCGCTCGTGCCCATCGCGCTGCGCCGGGATCAACCCCCGGCCAATACCTGCATCGAGATCGAGGGCACACCGACCGTGCTGCTGCTTCTGCCGCTGCCGGCGGACGGCGACGGCCTGGCGACGCTCTACTGGCACGAGCAGTGGCATTGCGTGCAGGCCGCGCTGGGGCTGCCGTCGTCCGAAGGTGATACGGCGCATCTGGACAGTGAGGCTGGCCGCACCTGGCTGCGTCTGGAACTGCGCGCGCTGGCACAGGCGCTCGCTACGACCGACGACGCGGATGCGCGGCGACATGCGGCCGCTGCCGTGGCATTCCGGGACCAGCGTTCGGGCGCGGCGGCGCCCGGCGGCGATGCGCGGGCTGAAGAGGCGCGCGTGGAACGCAACGAGGGCCTGGCCGAGTACACCGGTCGCGTGCTGGCTGCGGCGGCAGGCAAGGGCGATGCCGCTCCTGACGTGGTGGCGGCATTGCGCAAGGCCGATACAACCGCGAGCTTCGTCCGCTCCGCCGCGTATGCAACGGGGCCGGCGTACGGGCTGCTGCTGGACCGCTGGTCGCCACAGTGGCGCGGCGGGCTGTCGGCCGATGCGGTCCGTCTGCCGCTGCGTGCACCGTCGGTGTCGTTCGATCCGCGCACGCTGTTCCCGCTGGACGACATCGGCACGGTCTACCTGCCGATCACCGTGCGCGATGCGTGGGGTGAACTGACTGCGCCTGCCGGCGCACTGCTGTTGAAAGAGTGGTAGCTGGCCAGGGTGCAGGGCGGCGTGGTGGAAGGCTGTGGCACCGCATGGAAGGGGCCGGGCTGGACGCTCACCCTCAACGAAGGCTGGCGACTGGAGCGGCAGGCGGTGGGGTGGCAGCTGACGCCCGGGGCCGCACTGCCCTGCAGTACGCAAGGACGCGACGGAGAATGACATGCGACTGATGATTGCGATCTGCATCGTGCTGTTGCCCACGCTGCTGGCAGCGCAGTTTCCTGGGATCTCCGTGCAGGCCAGAACCGGAGGGCCGCTGCAGATGGCCGATCTGTGGGCGGGGCTGCTGGGGTTCGCGTTGTGCCTGTGCGGCGGTGCAGTCGCACGCCGATACGCGTTCGTGGGCGTGGCGGTGGCGCTCCACGCCGTCTACTGGGGGGGAGCGTTCGGTTTCCTGCATCGCGTGTCGCCCGAAGTGACCCTGGGCGAGCTGGTGCGCTGGAATGCTGCCCCGGTGGCCTGTTCGATCTTCAGCGCGCTGGCCGGCGCCTGGCTGGGGGTGCGCATCGGCCTGGGCCGGACAACGCCCGCGCGGCGTTGACCGGGCGGGCACGAGCGATGGCGCTCACGCCAGCGCGAGTTCTCCGCGCAGGGTGGCCACGTGCGCGCGCCCTACCGGGAGTTCCGCACCATCGTTGAGCACCAGCCAGTAGCGGCTGCCCGAGCCGGCATGCAGCGTGCGCACGTGACGCAGATTGACCAGATAGGAGCGGTGGCAGCGCACGAAATCCGGCGGCAGCACGGCGGTCAGGCTGGCCAGGGATTTGTCGTGCAGTTCGCTGCGGCCGTTGGCCAGGCGCAGTTCGCTGTAATCGCCATCGGCACGGATCCACTGCACCTCGGCCAGCTCGACCAGTGCGGTGCCCTGTGCGCGCCAGATGCCGAGATAGCGGGCGCCGCCGGCGCGGTAGCGGCCAACGTCCAGCAGGCGTTCCAGCGCCTGGCCCAGGCGCTCGCGTGAAAACGGCTTGGGCACGAAATCCAGTACACCGTGCTCGAACGCCTGCAGCGCGCGGTCGCGGTGGGCCGACACCACCACGCAGTGGTATCGCCCGGCGACCGCGCGGCGCAGCAGGTCGAAGCCGTCCTCGCCGCCGAGGTTGAGGTCCAGGAGCAGGCCGTCGTAGACGCTGCGCGCGAGGCGATCGCCGGCCGCGTCCAGATCGGCCACCGCGTCGAACCGCGCCCGTGCGCCGGCCAGCTCGGTGCACAGGCGCAGCAGGCGCTGGCGCACCAGCAGTTCGTCCTCGACGATCAGGATGCGCATGTCAGCTCCATCCGGCCGTACCACTCGTCACCCTCGGCACCCTGCACGAAGCGCCATCCGCCCGGGCAGGCAGCCGCGAGGCTGGCTTCGATGTAGCGCGTGCCGGTGCCGTGGCCGCGATGCGGGGCCGAACCGCGCGCGCTGCGCAGATCCAGCGTCCAGCGCTGGCCATCGCGCTGCACGCGCAGGCGGAACGGATGCTGCGCGCATGCAACCGCACCGGCATGGGTCAGCGCGTTCTCGACCTGCGCATGCAGCACGCCGGGCGGGAGCCACGGCGTGCCCGGACCGGCATCCACCTCGAAGCGGATGTGGCGGTCCATCGCCTGCCCCACGATGTCCAGGTGGTTGCGGCACAGCGCCAGTTCCTCCTCCAGCGGCACGGTCTGTCGGGTGCTGCTCTCGCGCAGGCGATCGAACTGTTCGGCCAGCGACTCGACCAGCCGGCTGGCGCGCATCGGCGCCTGCTCGATCAACTCCTGCAGGCAGGTCAGGGTGTTCATCAGCCAGTGCGGCTGGATGCCCCGCTGCAGCAGCTGCAGCGACAGACGCGCGCGCTCTTCGCGCAGCTGTGCGTTGTGCTGGTCCAGCGTCCGCAGCTGGGCGGCATGGCGCAGCAGCAGGAAGCCCATCAGCACCGCCAGGAACAGGAAGTAGGGCCCGTCGAGGAAGGCGCCGCCCAGCAGCGGAATGGCCAGCGCGCCGGCCAGCACCAGGGTCAGGATCGGCCCGCGTTCGTCGGGCTCGCCACGGGCGCGCAGCAGCAGGGCGGTCGCGCTGAGCAGGCTCAGCAGCAACAGCGCCGCTCCACGGCCATCGAAGCCGGGCACGAATGCGATCACGGCCACCAGTGTGGCCAGGTAAGCGAGGCGTACGCCGACCGGTACCGCCACAGCGAAGCGCCGTGCGAGGTAGGCGGGCAGCAGGACCGCGCCGGCCAGGTGCAGCGCCTGCAGCGCCAGCAGGCGCGGCGCGTGCCACGGGTAGGGGTAACCGAACAGGGGGCGCCAGGCTTCGATCACCGGCAAGGCCAGTCCCACCAAGCCAAGCGCGAGCAGCAGGCGGGCGCCGGGAACGCGCGGCCGTCCGCGCTGCGCCGCCAGAAAATACAGGCACGACGCAGCGAGCGCGCCGGTGGCCAGTGCTGCGATCAGCCACGGGGCAACAGGATGGCCGTACAGCGACGCGACCGGTCCCACGGCAATGAAGGCATCGGCGCTGTGCAGCCGCCACCCGGGACGCTGGCTGGAGGCGAGCACCACCAGCGTGTCGCCTCCGGTGCCCGAGGCGGGCGGCAGCACGCGCAGAACGTCGACGCGGCCGGGCCGCTCTTCTGCGGCGGTGCGCCCGACCACGCCATTGGCGACCAGGGGCCTTCCGTTCCAGTACGGCTGGCTGGCGGCGCGCAGGGACAGGCGCAGCGCCCGGTCGGGGGCGTCCGCCGCAGTGGCCGGCACGTCCCAGCGCAGCCAGTACGGACCGCGCCAGCCGGCCAGTACGCGTTGATCGAGCGGGCGCCAGTCCAGACCATCCGGCGGTGATGCCGGCATGTGTCCCGACGCGGCCACCGTCGCCGGTGCCATCGCGGCGGGCGGCAGGAACACGGTCTGCGGCGGCGGGCCCGCGGCCGACAACCATGCGGCGACGGCAGCGAGCAGGACGACGAAGGCGGTCAGGGTGCGGGCGATGTGCATGCGTCCATCGTATCGGGTGCGTGGAGACACTGGGCCCCCGCTTGGAGACGTTGGACCGACGGTGCCGCCCGGACCGGCACCCGGGACGCGATGCTGGCGTCGAACCCATCCACCCATCCCGGAGTCCGCCATGCGTACTGTTCCGATGTTCCTGTCCTGCCTGCGTCGCCGTGCCCCGTTCGCGGCCACCGCGGCACCGGCCGCCCGCCTGGCGGCGCTGTGCCTGGCCCTCGCTGCCGCACTGCCCGCAATGGCCGGAGATGCGCCGACGTCGCTGGTGTTCGAGCCCTACGAACTGGTCACCCAGGGGCATGGCACCATCGCCGCCGAAGCCACCTACCTGGAGGTGCCGCGTCATCACGATCAGCCGCAGGGACCGCGCATGCGGCTGCGCGTGGTGCGGCTGCGCGCGACCGGCGGCGACGGCAGCGCCGCACCGGTGGTGTACCTGGCCGGCGGTCCCGGCGGCTCGGGGATCGGCACCGCGCGTGGGCCGCGCTGGCCGGTGTTCGACCAGATGCGGCGTGAAGCCGACGTACTGCTGCTCGACCAGCGCGGCGCGGGGGCGTCAGAGCCGCCGCCGGAGTGCCCGTACCAGGACCGCTTCGACGATGCCAGGCCGTTGCAGCGCGAGGCCATGCTGGCCACGCTGCATGCCACCACGGCCCGTTGTGTTGCGTACTGGCGCGAGGCCGGCGTGGATCTGGCCGCGTACACCACCGTGGAGAGCGCGGGCGACCTGGACGCGCTTCGCCAGGCACTCGGCGTACCCCGGATCAGCCTGTGGGGGATGAGCTATGGCACCCATCTGGCGTTGGCCACGATGCGCCTGCACGGCGACGGACTGGAGCGCGTGGTGCTGATGGGCGTCGAAGGGCCGGACGATACGTTGAAGCTGCCGCTGGCGGCCGACGCACTGCTCGGTGAGCTGGCAACGGTGGCCAGGCCGGCCGGCGTCGAGGATCTGCAGGGATCGGCGGTGCGCGTGCTGGCGGCGCTGCGCGAACAGCCGCGCCAGGGGACCAGCCGCATGCAGGGCGGACGCACCGTCATGATCGGCGCGTTCGATGGCCAGCTGGCCATCGCTCTGTCGCTGGGCCAGCGCATGACCCAGCAATGGTTGCCGATGGTGCTGCGCGAGGCCGAGCAGGGCAACTACGATCCGCTGGCCGACCTGGTGCTGCTGCTGCGCAGCCAGTACGGCGCGTCCAACGCGATGTCGCTGGCGATGGACGTGGCGTCCGGGCAGAGTCCGCAGCGCCGCGCACTGGCCGAGGCACAGGCGCGCCAGAGTCTGTTCGGCGATGCCATGAACGTTCCGTTCCCGTCGCTGGGCGATGGGCTGGGCCTGGTCGATCTGGGCGAGGGCTTCCGCGCACCGGTGCGCAGTGACGTGCCGGTCCTGCTGATCAGCGGCACGCTGGACGGGCGCACCCCGCCGGTCAATGCCGAGGCCCTGCGCCCCGGGCTGTCCAACCACCGCTCGCTGCTGGTGCGCAACGCCGCGCACGACAATGAGATGTGGGTGGGCAACCCGGCCATCGCCCGCAGCATCGTCGACTTCCTGGCGGGCCGCCCCGTGGGCGATGCGGTGGTGGACGCCACGCCGCTGACGTTCGCCCGGAGCGCGGCCGACATGGTCGATCCGCGCCGCCGGTAAGCCGGGCGCAACACCGTGAGGCTTGCCACGGCACCGGACCCGATGGGTTCGGTGCCGTGGTGCCGTTCGGCCGTGACGGCGGCCGGACAGTGGCGCCGGCACCGTGCGATGCGCATGATGGGCGCCAACCGAATGGACAGGGACAGCCGATGTGCGGACGATAGGGTGCGGTATGCACTGGCTTGAGACCCGTATCCCGCCGCCCATCGTGATGCTGCTGCTCGGGCTGGCCGCGTTGGGTGTGGCGCGCTGCGCGCCGGCATTCGCCGTCGATGTTCCGCTGCAGACCGCGCTTGCCATCGTGGTCGCCATGCTCGGCCTTGTCCTGAACCTGCTGCCCAAGCGCGCGTTCCGGCGCGCTGGCACCACGGTCAACCCGCTGCGTCCTGCCGCATCCACGCAGCTGGTGACCTTGGGCATCTACCGCTACACACGCAACCCGATGTATCTGGGGCATGCATTGATCCTGGCCGGGTGGACGCTCCATCTCGGCAATGCGCTCGCCATGATCGCCCTGCCGGCCTTTGTGCTGTTCGTGACCCGTTTCCAGATCCAGCCGGAGGAGCGTGCGCTGGCGCAGCGCTTCCCGGACTATGCGTCCTACTGCCGGCGGGTGCGGCGGTGGCTATGATCCCGCGTCCGAAGCCCTCGGCCGATAGCGCGCGGTTGGCAGGCGTGGCGCCAGCACGGGTACTCGTGGCTGTCTGCGCGCTGGCACTGGCGTGTGCGGTGGCAATGGCATGGCCGCTGCTTGCCGGGCGCATCCCCAATCACGATGCGGGGCAGTCGGTGCGGGGGGTTGACGATGCGATGCAGGCCGACCTGGTCCGCACTTATCTGGCGCACGTCCTGCGTCGCACGCCGCAGGCGATTGCCGGCCGCCCGGTCGATGAGGTGATCTACTTCGACACTCTGTCAGCCGCATTCTGCGCCATCGACGCTGGCGGGCCGTGCGATGCGCAGGAGTATCTGGCCGTGGAGCGGGAGGGCGCACTGGTGGATGCTGCCGACCCTCGCCTGCCACTGGCGCTGCAGCAGGCACTCGATCGCCAGACGCGACAGCGCACGTACAACCGCGATCCGCATGTCCCGGGCGTCACCCGCCTGGACGCGACGGCCGGCAGTGCATTCGCCGACGCGTGCGCGCTGCCCTCTGCGCGCATGGGGCACCTGATCCGCATCAGCCGCGGCGTCGTCCAGGCGCCAGACGGCCCGGTGCTGGCGATGGTGCTGGATCGCTACTGCGACCGCAGCGGTGGCATGCGCGTGATCCGCTTTGATCGCCAGGGCACACGGTGGGTGGTGGCGTCGGGCGGCTGAGCGACGCGCTCACCCCCGCGCGGCGAACGTGCCGTGGAAGCCCAGCGGCACTGCGTACGGCAGCCACGCCTGCGCCACCGGGCCCTCGTCGATGCGTTGGGCGTCCAGCACGGCGATGCCGCTGCGCTGGTTGGCCGCGTCGAGCAGCGTGCCGACCAGCCAGCCGTCGTCGGCGTTGCGGCTGCCCGGGCGCGGCACGAACACGTGTTCTTCGGCGAGGATGTCGCGGCCATAGCGGTGTATCTCGCGGCGCCCCCGCGCCACGTCGTAGCCGGCCACCGCATTGAAGTACGGCGCAGTCGTCTCGCCCTGCATGGCCGGGGCGTACAGCCGTGCGCCGCGGTTGCCGGCACTGCGGGTGTCGAACAGCGGGAACTCGATGCCCTGGATGCCGGTGTCTTCCCAATGCGCTTTGCCGGTGCGCAGGTCCAGGTGCAGCTCGCGCAGCGACGCGTTGGAGTTGACGGCGTGCGCGGCATCGCCGGCCATTGCTTCACGCATGGGCGAACGCGCTTCGTCGATGTTGTCGTGGCGCACGGTACGCATCACGATGCGGCCGTTGCGCTGGAAGGCATCGCCGAAGTGATAGGCGGCCGTGAACGCTGCCTCGAACCACTGCGCGGTGTCCGGAGCGGCCTTGGGCACTACCGCGATGCGGCACGCGCGGTCCGGGGCGAAGCGGAGGCGCTCGAAGAATGCGCCGCCGTCTTCCTTGTAGTCGAACGGCATCAGCATGAACACCAGATGCGTGTCGGTCATGGCGAAGGCGTGCGGGTAGCCCATGAACGGCGTGTCGACCACACTGGCTGAGCGCAGCTGGCCGTCCGCGCCGATCATCCAGATCAGCAGGCCGGTGCCGCCCAGCAGCGACAGCGAGCCGAAATTCCACACGGTGCCGTCGCGGTCCACCAGCGGGTGTGCCGAGAACGGCACGGTGGCCAGATCGGCGCGCCAGGTGGTCGGGCCGAGTGTGGTGAGATCATCCGGGTCCAGCTCGAACGCCGAGCCGGCCTCGCACAGCGCGAACAGACGGCCGTTGATGCGGATCACCGAGGTGTTGGCGGCGTTGGCATCGTCGTTGTTGCGTACCGGCTGCACGTCCGGCACCACGGTGCCGGCGGCCGGATACAGGAAGCGCCCGGCCTTCTGCTCGCGGGTGAACTTGGGTGTGGCCACCATGCGCGCACGGTGGGTCAGTGTGCCGTCGCCGTTGAACTGCCAGCCGTGAACCATGCCATCGCCGTCGAACCAGTGGTCGTAGCGGAAGCCGTCGCGCTCGGTCCAGGCCGGGCCGTTGCGGTACAGCGTGCCGGCCAGCCCCTGCGGCAGGCGGCCCTGCAACGGCACCGTGGCCGGACCCAGCGTTTCGGTAGTGACACTGCGCCAGCCGGTCAGCCACGGGTGCTGGTCGCGGGCGGCGGCGAACTGCGCGGCATCGCCGGCGAAGGCGGGCAGGCTGCGCAGTGCACTGGCGCCGATCACGGCAGTGGTGGTGGCCGAGAGCAGCGAGCGGAGGAAGCGGCGGCGGTCCATGCGGGGGCCTCAGGTTCAGTAGGCGGGCGAGGGCGGGGTCAAGGATCAGCGCAGCGCGATGGTGATGGATGCACCGTTGGCTGGCACATGCACGCGGGCCTCATCGAAGGTGGGCTTGCGCTGCACCTGGGGATTGTTGCTGAAGCCATAGCCTTCCACCGGAATGCCGACCACGTTGGTGTCGAGCTTGCCGTTGTCGTTCTCGTCGTGGGTGACCAGCACCGCGTAGTCGCCTGCTGGCAGGTTCCTGAACACCACGTGCGCAGCATCGGCGACGGGCACCAGAGTCTGCCCCTGTACCGGGGCGGCCTTGCCGTCCCACCCGGCGGCGCTGTCCACCAGCGCCAGGCGGACGGTGCCGGTGTGGGTACGGATACCCTGCAGGTCGATCTGCAGGTCGCCGGCCGAGGCGGAGGTAGCCAGCAGCAGGGCGGCGAACGGAAGGCAGAACAGGGCGGTGCGGATCATGGCGGCAGCTCCGGTGGGTGTGGAGCCAGTCTGCCGGGCGGACGGCGGCCGCCCCATGCCCAGTGGTCATCGATCCGCAGTGCCGGAAGTCACTTTCTGCGCGCGGCCCATTGCCGTTCGGGGCGCTGGGCGGCAGCATGCGGCATGCCTGCTTTCCTGCGCACCCTCGTCAGCCCGCTGTCTCTGGCCGGCCTGCTCACCCTCCTGGGGGTGGGGCTGTCGCTGGGCCTCCCGTCCGACGCCAACGGCGCGCTGCGCTGGGGTGTGCTGGGTGCGTTCATCGCGCTGTTCCTGGCCTACGACCACCTGCCGGCGCGCTCGCCGCTGCGCCTGGCCAGCGATGTGCTGCAGGCGCTGCTGGCACTCTGGCTGGCCTGGTTGGAGCCGCGCGTGGGGACCGTGCCGGTGCTGCTGGTGGTCCTGGTGGCGCACCTGGCCGAGCATTGGCCGCCGCGCCCGGTGCTCGCCGCCACGCTGCTGCTCAACATCAGCCTGTATGCGGTGCTGCGCCACAGTGGTTTCAGCCACCCGCTGCTGATTGTGACGATCTACGCCGGTTTCCAGGCGTTCGCCGCACTGACCGCGCACTACGCGCGCAGCGCCGGGCAGGCGCGTGATGCGCTGGCCCGGGTCAACGCAGACCTGCTCGCCACGCGTGCGCTGCTGGCCGATGGCGCCCGCGATGCCGAGCGGCTTCGGCTGGCACGCGAGCTGCACGATGTCGCCGGACACAAGCTCACGGCGATGCGGCTGAACCTGCGCGCGCTGGCCACCGAGCCGCTGCTGGCCCATCGCGAACCGCTGCTGCTGGCCGAACGCCTGTCCGGCGAGCTGCTCGGCGACATCCGTCAGGTGGTGCAGTCCATGCGCGATGATCGTGGCCTGGATCTGGCCACGGCGTTGCAGGCGCTGGCGGCACCGTTCCCGCGCCCAGGCCTGCGCCTGCGCATCGCCGAGCAGGTGCGCATCACCAACCCGCTGGTGGCCGACGCCGTGGTGCGGTTGGCCCAGGAAGCGCTCACCAATGCGGCCCGTCACGGCGATGCGTCGACCGTCTGGCTGGACATCAACAAGGAAGACCACTGCGTGCGTATCGACATCCGCGACGACGGCCAGCGCCCCGAGCGCATCCGCGAGGGCAATGGCATCACCGGCATGCGTGAGCGTCTGGCGGACCTGCAGGGGCAGCTGGAGCTGGCCCGGACAGATGCCGGCGGCATGCACCTCACCGCGCGGTTGCCGGCATGAGCGCCGCGATCGCGGTGCGTGTGGCCCTGGCTGACGACCAGGCGCTGGTCCGCGCCGGGCTGCGTGCGCTGCTGCAGGGCCTGGGGGTGCAGGTGGTGCTCGAAGCCGCGGACGGCCAGGCGTTGCTGGACGGACTGCAGACCCAGCCGGTGGACGTGGTGCTCAGCGATATCCGCATGCCCGGCATGGACGGCATCCAGGCGCTGCAGCACCTGCGCGCACGTGGCGACCGTACGCCGTGGCTGCTGCTGACCACCTTCGATGAGAGCGACCTGCTGCTGCGCGCCAGCGAGGCCGGCGCGCAGGGATTCATGCTCAAGGATGCCGCGCCCGACGATCTGTACGAGGCGATCACGCGGGTAGCGCGGGGCGACACCCTGCTGCTGCCGGTCAGCACCGATCCTGTGCGCGCACGCTACCGCTTCCACGATGAGGCGCCGCCCAGCGACACCTTCGGCGATAAGGAAGTGGCGATTCTGCGCCTGCTGGCCGGTGGCTACTCGAACAAGGAAATCGCGCGCAGCCTGTTCCTGGCCGAGGGCACGGTGAAAAATTACGTCTCCACCATTCTGGACAAGCTGGGCACGCGCGACCGCACCCGCGCCGTGCTCAAGGCGATCACGCTGCGGGTGATCTGACCGCGCGCGCGGTGCATCGCAGGGTCAGGTGAGGCGCGGCAAAGCTCCGGTCACAGTGTGTCGCGGAAGAAGCGCGTGGCCGCGTCGATGGTGGTCGCATGGGTCTGCGTCCTGGGCACGGCCACTTCGCACAGCGGCCCGAGGCGCTGCCGGCCCAGCGGGGTGCAGTCGGACAGGAAGTCGTAATGGCCCACGCCGGGCAGTGTCAGCCGCGTCGCGTGCGGGATCGACGCGGCGGCGACATCGGCATTGGTGGGCGGCGCGGCAACGGTATCGCGCTCGCCGGCCACGATGCCCACCGGCTGCACCACCTGCTCCAGCTCGGCCGGTGCAAATGCCTGCACGATGGCGGGGGCCATCAGGAACACCGCGCGCACGCCGGGGATGGCGTGATCGTCGCCGGCCTGGCGCACGTATGGCTGCAGGGCCGGGGTGGCGGCGGCGTCCAGGCGCGCCTGCAGAGTGAGCGTGGGGAACTCGGCCTGCGGCTGGCAGACGCCGTCCTGCGGCTGGGCACGGCAGAAGTCGAGCAGGCGTTGCAGATCCATGCGCGCGCCGGCGGCGAGCAGCGCGGTGAACCCGCCCGCGGAGTAGCCGGCCACGCCCAGGCGCGCCATGTCCAGGTGTGCCGACAGCGCCGGATCGGCGTGCACGGCGGCCAGCGCGGCCTTGAGGTCGCCCGCGCGCTCCCAGGTCAGCGTGCTGCCGGCCACGGTCATGGCGTCCACGCCATTGTTGCCGGGATGGTCCACGGCGATCACCAGGAAGCCGGCACGTGCCATCGCGGTGCCGAACCAGCCCATCATCCGCGCGCTGCCACCGTTGCCGTGCGACAGCAGCAGCACCGGCCACGTCCCCGCCGCCGGCACGGCATCGTCGGCGGCGCGGCCCACCTCGAACAGCGGTGCCTGCGGAGGGCCGATCTGAAGGGCGCGTTCGTGGCTGCCGGCCTGTGCCGGGTACCACACGGTGTAGCGCACGTGCTCGCGCTGCTCGGCGTCGCGCACGCCGGCGCCGGGGCGCAAGGCCTGGCCGTGGCGCTCGCCGACTGCCGTGACGGGACCCTCGGCAAGCGCGGGCGTCGACCACAGGGCCAGTGACAGGAGCAGGGGCATCATGCGCATGGGGGGCGTTCCTTCAGCGTGTCCAGGGGCAGCCAGATTTCCACGCCGCCGTGGCCGGTGTGGTCGTTGAAGCGGGCATCGTAGCGTTCCAGGTCAGGCGCGTCGGCCAGCTGCAGGCCGGAGGCCGGCAGGTGCACGTCCAGCAGCCAGCGCCACGTGGCGCGGATGGTCGAGATGTGCCCGGCGTGCCAGGCGACCAGATAGTCGCGCGGGGCGATGTCCAGCGTGTGCCAGCCCTGCGGCGTCGGGTGGCCGGGCTGGCACGGGATGCCCGCCAGATAGTCGAAGTGGCCGTCTGCGTCGCCGTTGTGGCAGATGCCGAAGCTCACCGCCGACGGCACAGGGTGCGCCAGCGCCAGGCGCTGCCACTGCGCCGGAATGCCGGCCACGGTCGCTGTGCTGTAGCGCGCGTTGATGCCTGCGACCCGCAGGGGACCGGCCCGCATCACCCGGGGCGGCACCGCGCAGGGCAGAGCGGTGTCGTCGAGCTTGATGGCGTCCACCAGCGCGATGCCGTCCAGCCCACACGCACGGACCCGCTCCGGGGTCTGCCCGAACTGCTCGGCAAAGGCGCGGGTGAAGCTGCCATGCGAGGCGTAGCCGGCTGCCAGCGCGACGGCGAGGATGTCGCCGGCGCCTTGGGCGAGCTGTCGCGCCGCCTCGCTCAGCCGGCGTCCGCGCAGGTAGCGCACGATGGATGTGCCGGTGCCGGCCTGGAACAGCCGCGACAGGTGGAACGGCGAGAGTCCCACCGCGTGCGCGATGTCGGCCAGCGCCAGCGGGGTGGCGTAATGGCTTTCGATGTACCACAGCGCCCTGGCGGTCGCCCCCATGCCTGCACGGCTCCTTGTGATGGTCCGGTGCGGAGGGTAGCGCACGGGCATCCCCGGCGTTTCGCCGTTCTTGCTGCGCCGACACTTGAGGTTGCGCCCCCCAGCGCACAGCATGCGGGTTCACCCCTCTGATGGATGTTGTCGATGACCCGGATGACGTCGTTGCATCGTGCCGTTCTGTCGCTCGCGCTGGTACCGGTCGCCCCGCTGGCCGCCGCCGAGGCCGGTTCCCCGCCGAAACGGCCGTCGCTGGAGACCCTGCAGCGCATCATCGCCGACCGCGCGCCACAGACGCGGGTGGAGGCGGTCGATCACGAGCGGATCACGGCCAGACGCATCGACATCGTGGGTGAGGACGGCACCATCCGCATGACGCTGTCGGCGAACACCCCGCCGCCGATCATCGATGGCATCCAGTACAAGCGCGCCTTCGATGTGGCAGGGATGATCCTGTACGACGACACGGGCAGCGAGCGCGGGGGATTCGGCGTGGCCGACACGCCCGCCGGCACCGCGGCGGTGCTCGCGCTGGATCATCCGGCGATGGATGCGGCGGGCTGGCGGGTGTCGCCGGACGGCTCGGTGATGTTCGTGATCAACCAGGCGCCACCGTTGATCCGCGAGGCCGGGCTCGGCAATCGCCTGGTCCCCGGTGTGGAAGCGCCCACGCGGGTGAAGCTCAGTGTTGCCGCCGACGGCACGCCGATGGTGGCGCTGGCCGATGCCGGCAATCAGCCGCGGGTGCGGATGACCGTGACCCCGGAAGGCTACGGTGCGATCGAGTTTCTGGATGCGGCGGGCACGGTGGTTCACGTGATGGCACCGGAGCGCGACCTCAAACGCTAGCGCGTGGCAATCAGGAACTGGCGCCCAGGAAGGTGCGCCGGTAGGCGCCAGGCGACACGCCGTAGGCGGCACTGAAGTGGCTGCGCAGGGACGCCGTCGAGCCGAAGCCGGCCTGGCCGGCGATGCGCTCCAGCGCGGTGTCACTGGTTTCCAGCAGGCGTTGTGCGCGGGCCAGGCGCTGGTCGAGCAGCCACTGGTTGAAGGTGGTGCCGGTCAGACTGCGGAAGTGCCGGGTGAAGGTGCGCCGGCTCATGCTGGCGCGCGCGGCCAGGGCATCGATCCCGATCGGCTCGGCGAGGTGGAACAGCGCCCATTCCAGCACCCCGGCCAGACGGTCGTCGCCGAACGTGGCCGGCAGCGGCTGTTCGATGTACTGCGCCTGGCCGCCCTGGCGGTGCGGGGCGACCACCATGCGTCTTGCGACGCGGCTGGCGATCTCTGCGCCGTGGTCCTGGCGCAACAGATGCAGGCAGCAGTCGATGGCCGCCGCGGTACCGGCCGAGGTCAGCAGGGTGCCGTCCTGCACGTAGAGCACATCGCGCTGCAGCTGCACCTGCGGGTGCAGTGCGGCCACATCGTCCATGAACACCCAGTGGGTCGAGGCGCGGCGCCCGTCGAGCAGTCCGGCCTGGGCGAGCACCACCGCGCCCAGGCACAGCCCGACCAGGCGCGCGCCGCGCGCGTGGGCCGCGCGCAGGGCGTCCAGCAGCGCGGGCGGTGCCGGCTCGGCCGGGTCGCGCCAGGCCGGCACCACGATGGTATCGGCGTCGGCCAGCGCCTCCAGCCCCTGCGCAACGTCGATGCTGAAGCCGGCCGGGGTCCGCAGTGGCCCGGGCTCGGCGGCGCACACGCTCAACCGGTAGCGGGGCGCGCCGAGGCGGAGCAGGTCCTCACCGAACACCATGCACGGCACGGCGAGATGAAAAGGGCTGATCTGCTGGTAGGCCACCACGGCGACGTGGTGCGGAGCGGGGTCGGTCAACATGGCCCGATCCTAGCAGTGAATGGCATCCGGGCCACTGTTGGCGCGAACAGGGGGGCGGAACAATGGTGGCCGTCGGCGCACCGCCGCCCGCCCCCCGTCACTGCCCCGGAGTTCCCCACATGAAAGCTCTCATTCTTCCCCTCGTCGCCGGTATGACCCTGGCCGCTGCCAGCGGCGCTGCGACGGCCGCCGATGCACCCACGCTGCGCACCCTCGGGGGCGCCACTGCACCGCAGCAGCTGCACGCCGACAGCACCGCGCTGCTGGTGATCGATTTCCAGAATGAGTATTACACCGGCCGGCTGCCGATCCCCGACGGCGACGCCGCGCTGGCCAACAGCCAGCGGCTGGTACGCATGGCCGACGCCAACGGCATCGCCGTGTTCCACGTACAGCACGTCAACCCGGCTGCTGCACCCGTGTTTGCCGAGGGCAGCGTGGGCGTGCAGCTGGTTCCCGGCATGCAGCCGGCGGCCCACCACGCGCTCGTCAGGAAGACCACGGTGAGTTCGTTCGCCAGCACCGACCTGGACGCGCAGTTGAAGGCCCGTGGCATCCGCACGC
Source organism: Stenotrophomonas sp. NPDC077421 (assembly GCF_049545505.1). NCBI lineage: Bacteria > Pseudomonadati > Pseudomonadota > Gammaproteobacteria > Lysobacterales > Lysobacteraceae > Stenotrophomonas > Stenotrophomonas sp. NPDC077421. The sequence goes on from NZ_JBMWDP010000001.1 coordinate 298,812, forward strand.
TGATCATCGCAGGGCTGATGACGCATGTCTGCGTGGCCACCACTGCCCGCGATGCGGTGCCGCTGGGCTATGAGGTGATCGTGCCGTCCGATGCAGTCGCCACCCGCAGCGTGCAGGCGTACGACGGCAACGGGGTGGTGGGCGCCGACGCGCTGCACCGCGCCGCGCTGACCGGAATCGCCGACGCGTTCGGCAGCGTCCTGTCCACCGCCGCCGTGCTGGCCCTGCCGGTACAACGTTGACGTCGACGGTGCCGCATCGTCAGGCCGCGCCGCGCAGCCACGCGGCGATTGCGTCGCGCAGGCGTGGGTGCGTGGGTGGGGTGATGCCGAAGTCCTCGCGCAGCACCTGCAGCACATCGTCCACGTCGACCAGCGCGCGCCGCTCACTCGGCTGCCCGTGGCGATGCACTGCATAACGGCCGGCGCCGAGGGTGCGCCGCCAGCCGGGGCCGCTCAGTGCCGCGCGCAGCTGGCCGGGGAAGGACGACGCCGGATGCGTGCAGACATACCAGTTGCCGACGATGTGATCCACGGCTTCCTGCACCTGCAGGTCGAAGCGGTACAGCGGTCGCCACTCGCCCCCCACGTCTACCCGCAGTAGATACGCATCCTCGTACCGGTCCATCCGGTAGCGCTCGTGGGGCGTTGCCTGCGGGAAGCGCTGGTCCAGCCGCAGCGGCCCGGTCGGCGTATTGCCACCGAAACCGACATCCACGCTGTAGGCCACCCCGTCAATGACCACCAGCACCAGCATGTGGGTACGCGCGGTGGGTGAATCGTCGCTGGCGTCCATCACCACCCGCGCGGCCAGCGCGCGGGCCTGGAAGCCGAGGTGCTGCAGCAGCGCCAGGAACAGGCCGTTGAGCTCATAGCAGTACCCGCCGCGCCCTTCGTGCAGCAGCTTGTGCGCCACGCTGGGGAGGTCGATGGCGACGGCATCGCGCAGCAGGCAGGTGAGCGTCTCGAACGGGAACGTGGCGTTGTGCCGCTGCTGCAGCCGGGCCAGTGTCGCCAGCGTGGGAGGTGGTGGCGTGGGTTCGCCGAGTCGTTGCAGGTACGCGTGAAGGTCGTGCGGGGTCATGGGCAGCCCACCACCGGGGAAGGTGACGCCACTGTCGCGGCTCAACCGTGGTTGAGGTCAAGCCGGCGGTACGGGCGCGCCTGGAACGCTGCGTCGCGCGGTGGTGGGCGGCGTGCGGCCGTCATCTTGGCGTCGCCTGCGCCGGGTACAACGGGCGCAGCGGCGAGCGCTGGCCGATCGGGATGAAAAAAAGCCTACAGTCTCCCGGCGTGCAGCCGATACCGATGCGTCATTCCGCCTGGAGTACGTGATGTCGGCCATCCCCCGCCGCCTGTTTCCCTCGTTCGCCCGTTCCGGCGGACGCGCATCGCCCCTCTTTCCCATCGGCCACGCCCGCGGGCTGCTGCAGCGGCTCAGTGTCGCACGCAAACTGAAGGCCAGCCTGGTGGTCTGCGGCATCGGCCTGCTGGTGGTGGCCCTGGTCTACGCCGGCACCCGCTACAGCAGCGAACGGGCGGCGGCGACGTTCGCCGCGCACCAGCAGGATGCCGCGCTGGCCGCCGCGCTGGCTGCGCAGGTGGCCGACGCACGGCGGCTGCAGACGCGTTACGCGTTCACGTTCGACGACACCGACCGCCGCGCGCTGCAGCAGGCACAGCACCGTCTGCAGGCAACGCTGGCGCAACTGCAGCGCGACCCGCACGACCCGGGCACGGCCGAGGCGCTGCATGCGTTGGCCGCACGCGCCGGCGAGTTTGCCGAGGGCATTGCCGCACTCAATGCCCGTGCCGATGAAATGGGCCGCGGCGACGCGGGCCTGCGCGCGCAGCTGGAAGCGGCGGCCGCGGCCGTGGCCACCGTGCTGGACACCACCGCGGCGCCGCTGCTGCAGGCGCAGTGGCAGGGCATGCGCCGCGAAGAAGCGCTGCTGCTGCTCAGCGGCGATGCCACCCATACCGACCGCGCCAGCGAAGCGCGCCTGCCGTTCGAGCTGGCGCTGCCGGGCGCGGGCCTGCCCGGCGCCACGCAGGACGCGCTGCGCGCACGCATGGACGCCTATCAGGGCGCGCTGCTGGCCTACACCGCCGCACGGGTCGGGCTGGACGTGGAAGCGCAGTCGCTGGCCGACACCGCTGAGCAGATCGCGCCGGCGCTGCAGCAGCTGGAGCAGGCACAGGGGGCGGCGCTGGATGCCGCCCGCCAGCGTCAGCAGGCGCAGGACCGCGCGATGACGGTGGGGTTTGCGCTGACGCTGGCGCTCGTGGCACTGGTGCTGATCGCCACGCTGCTGCTGGTGCTGCGCGCCGTGCGCCGGCCCATTGCCGATACGCTGCGCTTTGCCGAGGACATCGCCGAGGATCGCCTGGACACGGTGCTGGCCGTGCACAACCCGTACGACGAGATCGGCCAGCTCGCGCAGCGCCTGGTGCACATGCAGCAGCGGTTGCGTGAACGGATCGAGGCCGAACGCGCAGCCGCGCGCGACAATGCGCGTGCGCGGCAGGCGCTGGACAGCGCACAGACCGGCCTGATGGTGCTGGACCCGCATGGCGGGGTGAGCCTGCTCAACCGCGCGCTGCAGGCCGAACTCGGCACCGACGAGCTGGCCTGGCGCGGACGTTCCGCGCAGGAGCTGCACCCGGTGTTCGCCACCGTCGTGCAGACGTTGCACGGCCCCGACAGCGCCTGCCACGAGATCGTGCACGCCGGTACCCGATACCAGCTGGTGGTCAACCCGATCACCGATCACGGCCAACTGCTGGGCGCGGCGGTGGAGTGGCGCAGCCGCGCGCTGGAGACCACGGTGGAAACCGAAGTCGCCGCGCTGGTCGATGCCGCCGCGCAGGGCGACCTGAACGGTCGCATCGACGTGGCCGGCAAAGAGGGCTTCGTCCTGACCCTGGCGGTGAGCATCAACCGCCTGCTGGATACCTTCCAGGGCAATCTCTCCGGTCTGCAGGCGCTGCTGTCGGCGCTGGCCCAGGGCGACCTGCGGGTGCGCATGCGCGGTGACTTCCAGGGCGTATTCGCGCAGATGCGCGACGACGCCAATGCCACCGTGCAGCAGCTCACCGACATCGTCGCGCGGATCCAGCAGGCGTCGGTGGCGATCAACGGCGCCGCCGGCGAGATCGTCAGCGGCAACCATGACCTGGCCGATCGTACCGAGCGCCAGGCCGCGCACCTGGAGGAGACCGCATCGTCGATGGAGGAACTCACCGCCACGGTGCACCAGAACGCCGAGTCCGCCCAGGAGGCCAACCGCCTGGCGATCGAGGCAGCCGACATCGCCGTCCGCGGTGGCGATTCGGTGGGGCAGGTGGTGGCGAGCATGCGCGACATCGCCCAGGCGTCGCATCGCATCGCCGACATCACCAGCGTGATCGACGGCATCGCCTTCCAGACCAGCATCCTGGCGCTGAATGCCGCCGTGGAGGCCGCGCGTGCCGGCGAGCAGGGACGCAGCTTCGCCGTGGTCGCCAGCGAGGTGCGGCTGCTGGCCCAGCGCAGTGCCGATGCCGCGCGCCAGATCAAGGGTCTGATCGAGGCCTCGGTGGACACCGTCGCCGCGGGCACGCGCCAGGTGGATCAGGCCGGCGCGACCATGCAGCAGATCGTCGGCGGCGTGCAGCAGGTGACCGCGATCATGGCCGGCATCTCGGCCGCGTCGCAGCAGCAGAGCGTGGGTATCGCGCTGGTGGGCAGGACGCTGCTGCAGATGGACGGCAGCACCCAGCAGAACGCCACACTGGTGGAAGAAGCCTCGGCGTCGGCGCAGGCGCTGCAGCGCCAGGCCAGGCATCTCACCCAGGCGGTGGCCGCCTTCGAGGTGGAGCCGCCGCAGGCCCCGCGCAGCGCCCGTCTGGCGCACGCCTGACACGGGCCGATCGTTCCCGCACGCGCCTTCACTGGCCGCGTGCGGGGGTGGTCTCTATCCTGCTGGCATGAGCACACGAAAGAAGCCGGCAGCACCGGCGCAGCCCGGCGCATTCGTCCGTGTACGCGGCGCGCGCGAGCACAATCTCAGGAATGTCGACGTGGACATGCCGCGCGACGCGCTGGTGGTGTTCTCGGGCATCTCCGGCTCGGGCAAGTCCTCGCTGGCCTTCGGCACGCTGTACGCCGAGGCGCAGCGGCGCTACCTGGAATCGTTGTCACCTTACGCACGGCGACTGATCGACCAGGTCGGCGTACCGGACGTGGATGCGATCGACGGCCTGCCGCCGGCGGTGGCGCTGCAGCAGCAGCGCGGCACTGCCAGCGTGCGGTCCAGCGTGGGCAGCGTCACCACGCTGTCCAGCCTGCTGCGCATGCTGTACTCGCGCGCCGGCACCTATCCGGCCGCGCAGCCGATGCTGTATGCCGAGGACTTTTCGCCCAATACACCGCAGGGCGCCTGCCCGAACTGCCACGGGCTGGGGTATGTGTACGAAGTGACCGAGCAGTCGATGGTGCCCGATCCGTCGCTGAGCATCCGTGAGCGCGCGATAGCTGCGTGGCCGCCGGCGTGGCACGGACAGAACCAGCGCGACATCCTGGTCACGCTCGGCTACGACGTGGACATCCCCTGGCGTGAGCTGCCGAAGAAGCAGCGCGACTGGATTCTGTTCACTGAGGAGCAACCGGTGGCGCCGGTCTACGCGGGCTTCACGCCGGCCGAAACCCGCGCTGCGCTGCGCCGGAAAGAAGAGCCCAGTTACATGGGCACTTTCACCGGTGCCCGCCGCTACGTGCTGCATACCTTCGCCACCACGCAGAGCGCGATGATGAAGAAGCGCGTGGCACGTTACATGATCGGCGCGACCTGTCCGGTGTGCGAAGGCAAGCGCCTCAAACGCGAGGCGCTGTCGGTCACTTTCGCCGGTCTGGACATCGGCGCGCTGTCGCAGCTGTCGCTCGCGGCGATGGCGCAGGTGCTGCGTCCGGCCGCCGAGGGGCGTTTCGACGTGCCGGTGGCGAGCGCCACGCGCAGCCGCGCGGCAGGCCGCAAGGCCACGGCCCGGCGGGTGGCTGCCGGTGGCAACGCACATGCCGGCGGCAGCGATGTGCGGCGCACCCCTGACCTGTCGGAAGAAAAGCGCATCGCCGCCCAGCGCATCGCGCGTGATCTGGTCGATCGCATCGGCACCCTGGAGGATCTCGGCCTGGGCTATCTGTCGATGGATCGCGCCACGCCCACGCTGTCGCCGGGCGAGCTGCAGCGGCTGCGCCTGGCCACGCAGATCCGCTCCAGCCTGTTCGGCGTGGTCTACGTGCTCGACGAGCCCACCGCCGGCCTGCACCCCGCGGACGGGGAAGCGCTGCATCGTGCGCTGGACCAGCTCAAGGCCGCCGGCAACACGTTGTTCGTGGTGGAACACGACCTGGAGATGCTGCGCCGTGCCGACTGGCTGGTCGATGTCGGCCCCGGCGCGGGCGAGCAGGGCGGGCAGGTGCTGTACAGCGGGCCGCCGGACGGGCTGCGCACGGTCGCCGCGTCGGTGACGGCGGCGTACCTGTTCGAGGATCGCGCGGCGCCACGCCGCACGCCGCGACCACCATCGGGCTGGCTGGCGCTGCGCGGGCTGCATCGCAACAATCTGCATGGGCTGGACGCGCGTTTCCCGCTGGGTGCGTTCACCGCAGTGACCGGCGTGTCCGGGTCCGGCAAGTCCAGCCTGGTCAGCCAGGCGCTGGTGGAGCTGGTTGGCGAGCACCTCGGCCATGAGCCGGCGGTGGAGGAGAGCGACGGCGATCTGCCCCAGCCGAGCGCGCTCGTGCGCACGCGCGGGCGGCTGCAGGGTGACACCGATGCGGTCACCCGGCTGGTCAACGTGGACCAGAAGCCGATCGGGCGCACGCCCCGTTCCAACCTGGCCACCTACACCGGCCTGTTCGACCACGTGCGCCGCCTGTTCGCGGGGACGCGCATGGCCAAGGCGCGCCGCTACGGTGCCGGGCGCTTCTCGTTCAACGTCGCCCAGGGCCGCTGCGACACCTGCGAGGGCGAGGGGTTCGTGCATGTGGAACTGCTGTTCATGCCCAGCGTGTATGCGCCGTGCCCGACCTGCCACGGGCAGCGTTACAACGCCCGCACGCTGGAGGTGCAGTGGAACGGCCGCAACATCGCGCAGGTACTGGCGATGACCGTGGCGGAAGCGCTCGCGTTCTTTGCCGATGAGCCAGCCGTGCAGCGCCCGCTGCAGCTGCTGCGCGATATCGGGTTGGGCTACCTGCGCCTGGGCCAGCCCGCCACCGAGCTGTCCGGGGGCGAGGCGCAGCGCATCAAGCTGGCCACCGAGCTGCAGCGCAGCCAGCGCGGCAGCACGCTGTACGTGCTCGATGAGCCGACCACCGGCCTGCATCCGGCCGATGTGGACAAGCTGATGGCGCAACTGCACGGGTTGGTGGATGCAGGCAACACCGTGGTGGTGGTTGAACACGACCTGCGCGTGGTCGCTGGTGCCGACTGGGTGATCGACATCGGCCCGGGGGCGGGCGAGGCGGGCGGCACGATCGTGGCCGAGGGCACGCCCGCGCAGGTCAGTCGCGCCCGCCACGGTGCGACCGCGCGCTACCTGCGCCGCTGGTTCGAGTGATCCGGGCACACCGCCCGCCGCCGCAGCCATGCAACCGGACTGGAGGGCCATGAACAGCCAGCCCGGTCAAGGCTGGGCCCATCCCTCGATCTCGCCGGGGGCGAAGGGTCCGAGCTTCTGTTTGACGATGCGTCCGCGTGCATCCACCAGCACCGTGTAGGGCAGCAGCCCCTTGGCATTGCCGAGCTGCACGCTGGCGTCGGCCGGGCCGGGGGTATCGAGCACGATCGGGTAGTCCACCGGCACCTGCGCCAGGAACCCGCGCACACCCTCGACGGTATCCAGCGCCAGCCCCAGCACCTGCACGCCGTCGGCGGGTTGGCTGGCGGCAAAGGCCGCCAGCGCCGGCATTTCCTCCACACAGGGGCCGCACCAGCTGGCCCATACGTTGATCAGCAGCGGTCGCCCGGCAAACTGCGACAGGTCCACCGGGCGGCCGTCCAGATCCGGCAGGGTGATCGCCGGCAGGCGATCGCCGGGGCCGGCCACCGGCGCCGGCGGCGATGGGGCCGGAACAACGTCCGGCGGCGTGCCATGCAGCCAGGTACCGGCGGCAATGCCGGCCGCGGCGGCTACGGCCGCCACCACCAGGTACCGGCGTGGCAGCCGCATGCTCATCGCGCGGTGCGCAGCAGGGCTTCTTCGACGATGGCCTGGGTCAGCACGGTCGGCAGCACGGTCGGCGGAGCGCCGGGGCCGTAGACCACATACAACGGCACGCCCACGGCCTTGTGTTCGTTGAGGAAGGCGGTGAGCTGCTCGTCCACGTTGGTGTAGTCGCCGCGCATGTACACCGCGTTGGTGCGGCGCAGGGTGTCCTCGAACGCATGGGTGGCCAGCACCGTGCGCTCGTTGGCCTTGCAGGTGACGCACCAGTCGGCGGTGATGTTGACGAACACCACGCGGTTGTCCTGGCGCAGGCGGTCGAGCATCTGCGGGGAGTAGGCCACCACGTTGTCGCTGGCCACCTGCGCGGCCTTGGCCGGCGGCGCCAGGCGGGTGACGCCCCACACCGGATAGAGCGCGGCGACGATCAGCAGCGTGGCCAGCAGGCCGGCCACGCGCTGGCTGCGCCAGCGGCTGCGCTCGAACCACCACAGCGCCAACGCCAGTACCACCAGGCCGCCCAGCACCAGGGTCATCGCATCCACGCCGCGCTGCTGGCCCAGTACCCACAGCAGCCAGATCGCGGTGCCGTACATCGGGAAGGCCAGCACGTGCTTGAGCGTTTCCATCCACGCCCCCGGGCGCGGCAGGCGACGTGCCAGCGACGGCACGAAGCCGATCAGCAGGAACGGCAGCGCCAAGCCCAGGCCCAGTGCCAGGAACACCAGCATCGCCTGCGGTGCCGGCGCGGTGAAGGCAAATCCCAGAGCCGGGCCCATGAACGGGGCCACGCACGGGCTGGCGACCACGCAGGCCAGCACGCCGGTGAAGAAATCGCCCACCGGCCCGCTGCGCGAGGCCAGCGACTGGCCGATCCCGCCCAGGCTGCCGCCCAAGGTGAACACCCCGGACAGACTCAGGCCAACGGCGAACATCAGGTAGACCAGTGCGGCGATGAACCACGGATGCTGCAGCTGGAAGCCCCAGCCTGCGGCCTGGCCTGCCGCGCGCAGGGCCAGCACCAGTCCGCCGATCGCGGCGAAGGCGACCAGTACGCCGGCGGTGTACCACAGCGCATGGCTACGCGCGCGCTGGCGGCTTTCCCCGCTCTGCGCCACGCCCAGCACCTTCAAGGACAGGATCGGCAGGACACACGGCATCAGGTTGAGGATCAGTCCGCCCAGCAGGGACAGCAGCAGCGCCACCACCAGGCTGGTCGGTGTGGTGTCGTTGCTGCCCGGCGGCGGCGTGCGCAGCGCGTTGTCGGCACTGGCGTCGGGGGCGGCCTGCTCGGCCACCGGCAGCACCGGTTCGTTGGGGCGGATCAGCATCGGCTGGGTGGCGATGCCGCTGTCGGCACGGTCGCGCGCCTGCGCACGCTTGTCACGGCTGGGCAGCGGTGCGATCACTTCCTGCTTGACGCTGGCATCGCTGCTGGTGCCGTTGACCTTGCCTGCCGGCAGCGACAGCTTCACCCGCCGCGTCATCGGCGGGTAGCAGATACCGTCGGTCTGGCAGCCCTGGAAGGTGATCACCAGGGTGGCATCGGCCGCGTCGGGACGGCTGCGGTGCAGCGGCAGCGGCACGTCGATCTGGTCGAAATACACCGCCACGTCGCCGAAATGCTCGTCACGGTGCGAGCGGGCGGCCGGCCACCGGGGCTTGTCGGCACGGATGCCGGCGGCGCCTTCGAGCTTCAGCGAGGTGCGGTCGCGATACAGGTAGTAGCCCGGCGCGGGGCTGAAGCGCAGCAGCACGGTGTTGCCGTCGCCAACGATCGCATCGAAGCCGAAGGCCTTTTCCGAGGGCAGCGGCAGCGCCTGGCTGGCGGCCATGCCGGGCAGGCGCAGGCCGCCGGACAGTGGGGTGTTGAAGGACGCCGCTGGCGCGGCGGCAGGCAGCGCGGCCGGAGCATCGGTGCGGGTCGCTGTGGCGCCCGGCAGCTTCACCTGCAGCGTGCGCTTCTGGGGCGGATAGCAGACGCCGGCGTCTGCGCAGCCCTGATAACGCACTTCCAGGGTGACGGTATCGGCGCCATCGGCGGCCTTGCCGGGCAGCACCGCGATCAGACGTTCGCGGTAGGTTTCCACTTCACCGAAGAAGTCATCGTGGTGCTTCTTGCCGGCCGGCATCTGCAATGCATCGGCGACGAAGCCGGCCTCCGGCTTGACCGTGGTGCGGTGGCGGTACAGGTAGTAGCCCGGGGCGATGGACCAGCGCACTTCGATGCGGTCGCGGTCACGCGCCTGCGCGGTCAGCCCGAACGCCTCATCCACCGGAAGCAGGTCTTTCTCACTGACGGCCCAGGCGGGCAGGGACAGCACCAGCAGCGCGCACAGCGCGGCAACACGACAAAGCAGCGTCATCAATCACTTTCCTCACGGGTCTGCGCCCGAATCCAATCCAGGTACGCCGGTAGACCGGCGCGGGTTTCGACCGCAATGCACTCGGGGAGTTCATACGGGTGCAGGGCCTGCACGCGGGCGATGGTCGCGTCCAGGCGGGCGCCGGTGGTTTTGATCAGCAGCTGGACCTCGGGGTCCTCGCTGATCCGGCCCTGCCAGCGGTACGTCGAGTGCGCGCCTTCCAGGCGGGTCACGCAGGCGGCCAGCCGTTCCTCCACCAACGCGTGTGCCAGCCGCGTGGCGCAGGCCACGTCGGGGCAGGTGGTGAACAACAGAAAGATGGGATCGGCGGTCGACATGACCCGCAAGTATAGGGCCGTGACCGGCCGGTCCCGGCGGGACCGGCCGGCAGCGCTCAAACCCGGTCGTGCCGGCCGCTGGCCGGCAATGCCGGATACGTCAATTCGCCAGCTGGCAGGTCGCCGGCCTGGCCGAGGTGAACAGGGCCGGGGTGGCCCACTCGGGGTGGTCGATGAAGGGGTTGCGGTTGCCCTGGAAGCTGTAGATCACCTCGTTGCGGGCGCGTTCGGCCGCATCCGGCGGGTCGGACAGGTGCCAGTCGATCAGGGTCGAGAGCAGGCCCATGTACGCCGGCGAAGCGGAGGTCTTGACGATCCTGCTGCGGTCGTCGGTCAGCTCCAGGTCCGGCTCGGACTGGCCGGTCTTGGCGTCCTTGCCACCCTCATAGCGGATCGCCATGTACATCACCGCCCGCGCCATGTCGCCCTTGCGGTGGCCCCACACCTCGAAGGTGCCGCCATTGCCGTCGGGTGTGCGCACCCAGTTGGAGTTGCCCGGGTAGCCGCCGCTGCCGCCGCCAAAGCCGTTGTTGGACTCGGTCGCGCGCTCGCCGCAGCTGCTGTCGCACTTGCCGAACGGCTTGTTGCCGCGGTCGGCGTTCCACTGCGCATCGGTCAGGTACAGCATGTGGGTGTCGGTGTAGGGCGCATACGGCAGCCCCTTGTCACCGGTGGTGCTGGCAAAGCCGAGCGAGTTGGGCCAGGTGTGCTCGCGGTTGTAGGTCAGCCCGCTGCCCGTGCCCGCGCGGCCGCTGACCTTGGTGTAGCTGCGATTGCGGTAGGCGTCCAGGATCCTGCCGCTGTTGTTGGGATCTTCGTCGGCGATTTCCAGGATGGTCCAGGTGCTGGTGCCTGAACCGCTGTACGGATAGGCGGTATGGCCCTTGATGGTTTCATGCAGCGAGCAGCGCAGCTGGCTCGGGGTGGAGGTGTTCACCCGCGAGTAGTACGTGCCTGGCGTGCCAGGGTCCGGATTGCCCGGGTCGGGGTTGCCGGTCGTGGTGGCAACGGTGAACGCGATGCGGGTGTCCGCTGCCGGGCGGGCGCCCTGGGCATCGGTGATGCGGGTGGCGCGGATGTCGAAGCGGCACGCCTCGCCGGCCACCAGTGCCGTGTTGGTGGACAGCGTGAAGCGCGAGCCGCTGCTGGCGTGGCTCAACGGCACGGTGCCGGACTGGCCGCAGCTGAGCACGAACGCGCCGCTGGCCAGGGTGACCGGCTCGCTGAACGTCACGCTGAGGTCGGCGGCCGCCGGGAAGGTGCTGGCGCCCTGTTCCGGCGTGGTGGCGCGTACCGACGGCGGGGTGTTCGGCCCGGTGCTGCCGCCGCCGCTGAAGGTCTGGCCGTTGTTGCAGGCGCCAAAGGTCTGCGTCGCCGAGGCGGCCCAGGTGAAGTGGGCGTACTGGCTGCCGCTGCCGGTGAGCTGCAGGGAGGTGCCGGGGGCGGTGCTGTTGGTCTCGCTGACCGGAATGTTCTGACTGGTCAGGCCGGCCGCCGGGCCGCCGGAGGCGGTGATGGTGCCCTCGTAGCTGATGAACTGCACCACCTTGCCGCTGGCGTCCACCAGCGCGATCCCGTCGTTGGCACCGTTCTGCAGGCCGTTGCTGGGGTAGGTGACCGTGGCCAGGGTGGCGCTGCCGCAGCCGGCGGCGGTGCCTGCCGGTACCGGATTGTTGGCGTAGACCGTGGCTGCCGACGGGGTGCTGCCGTTGTACAGGTACAGCCGGTAGTCGGCCAGGTTCTCCCCGGCGGTGGCAACGACTTCGATGGCCTCGCCGACATCGCCGGCGGGGGTACTGTCGTCGTAATGCAGTTCATTGATGAACACATCGGCCCGGGCGGTGCCGGCGGCGAGCGCCAGCAGACAGCCCAGGGACAGCGGGGTGAGCAACCTCATCTACGGCTCCTTGTGATTGGGAATTGCTGGCCGAATCTAACCAATCCAAATGACACATTTATCTAATGTGTCGCATTCGGCCCCCACTTATGGGACGTGCGTCAAGAATCGAAATTTACGCGCGACCCCCCTTGAAAGGGCGGTGGGCAGCACCATCTCTGCCCTGTCCCGCACTGTCGGGTTTTTTCGTGAGCGGTGCTGGCAGTCGCCCTGCGCGAGTGCTAACATCGCCAGACTTTTCCAGACCAATCAATAACTTAAGAGGTCTCATATGAGCATCAAGCCGCTTCACGACCGCGTTGTGGTCAAGCCGATCGAAGCCGACGAAATCTCCGCCGGCGGCATTGTGATTCCCGATTCCGCCAAGGAAAAGTCCACCAAGGGTGAAGTCGTGGCCGTGGGCCCGGGCAAGCCGCTGGACAACGGCAGCGTCCGCGCGCCGTCGCTGAAGGTCGGCGACAAGGTCATCTACGGCCAGTACGCCGGCAGCAGCTACAAGTCCGAAGGCGTCGAATTCAAGGTCCTGCGCGAAGACGACATCCTCGCCATCGTTGGCTGAGTGCGTCGCGCCCGTTCCTTCTGATCCAACCCAATCATTCGAGGTAAGAGCTAATGGCTGCCAAAGATATCCGTTTCGGTGAAGACGCCCGTTCGCGCATGGTGCGCGGCGTCAACGTGCTCGCCAATGCCGTCAAGGCCACCCTGGGCCCGAAGGGCCGCAACGTCGTGCTCGAGAAGAGCTTCGGCGCCCCGACC